>CANIRG010000239.1 GCA_947469635.1 Rhodospirillales bacterium
CACAAGGCGCGCAGCAGGCGGCGGCCGCTCCGTCGCCGCTGCCGATCGTCTGGGAAGGCCGGCCGCGCTTTCGCACCCAGCCCCGGCCTGCCGTCTATCCTCCGCACGCCATCGAGCGCGGCCAGCAGGGCGAGGCGCTGGTCCGCGTGCGCCTGGAGCCCGACGGCTCGGCAGCCGAGATCCTGCTGTGGCGCGGCACCGGCTTCGACCTGCTCGACCGGGCCGCGCTCGCCGCCGTGCGCGGCTGGCAGTTCCTCCCGGCCGTGCGCGACGGCCGTGCGGTCGCCGCCTGGGTCGAGATTCCCGTTCGTTTTCACCTGCGTTGAGCCAAAGGAGATTCCCATGCTCTCAGCCGCAAACACCGACCTCGCCAGCCGCTGGACCCGCCTCAAGGGCGAGAAGCCCATGCTGCGTATCCGCGATGCCGCCGCCACGCTCGGCGTGAGCGAGGCCGAGCTCGTCGCTCTGGGCGTCGGCACCACCGCGACGCCGCTCGACGGCGACTGGCGGGCGATCCTGAACGAGATGCCCGCCGCCGGCCGGGTGATGTGCCTCACCCGCAACGAGCATTGCGTGCACGAGCGCCATGGCCGCTTCGAGGACGTCCAGGTGAACGGCCCGCACGGCCTGGTGCTCGGGCCCGACATCGACCTGCGCCTGTTCCTCGGCCAGTGGAAGCTGGGCTTCGCCGTGCGCGAGCCGCTGCGCGCTGGCGAGCGGCTCAGCCTGCAGTTCTTCGACGGCTCGGGCGAGGCCGTGCACAAGATCTACGCCACCGGCGAGACCGATCGCGCGGCGTTCGACGCGCTGATCGCCCGTCACTCCGCCGCCGAGGTGCCGTCCGTTGCCCTCACGCCGCGCGCGCCCGATGCCGTCGACCGGCCGGACGCCGACATCGATCTCGACGGCTTGCGCCAGGCCTGGCGGGCGATGAAGGACACGCACGAGTTCTTCGGCCTGCTGGGCAGGTTCAAGGTCGGCCGCGTGCAGGCGCTGCGGCTGGTCGGCGACGAGTTCGCCCGCGAGCTGCCGCCGCGCGCGTTGCGCAGCGCGCTCGAGATGGCGGCCGCGGACAAGACGCCGATCATGGTTTTCGTCGGCAGCTCCGGCTGCATCCAGATCCACAGCGGGCCGATCGAGCGCCTGGTCGAATCGCCGGGCTGGTTCAACGTGCTCGATCCCGCCTTCAACCTGCATCTGCGCGACGCTGGCGTGACGCGCGTCTTCTCCGTGCGCAAGCCGACCGACGACGGCATCGTCACCTCGATCGAGGCGTTCGATGCGCGCGACCGCAACATCCTGCTGATGTTCGGCGCCCGCAAGCCCGGCAAGCCCGAGCTCGAGCCGTGGCGTGCGGTGGTGTCGCGGATCGAGCGTCAGGCGGCGTCATGAAGCGTCGGCACCTCCTGGAGCTCGGGCTCGGTGCTGTAGCCGCCGGCGCTGCACTGCCGGCCGCGGCGCAAGCCCCGCGCCCGAGCCCGCGCATCGTGTCGATCAGCAGCGCATTGACCGAGATCGTCTATGCGCTGGGGGCGGAGAAGCTGCTGGTCGGCGTCGATACGACCAGCCTCTATCCCGAGGCGGCGCGGGTGCTGCCGCAGGTCGGCTATATGCGCGCGCTGTCCGCCGAGGGCGTGCTGTCCCTGAAGCCGACCCTGATCCTGGCGACGACGGCGGCCGGGCCCGCGACCACGCTCGACCAGCTGCGCGCCACCGGCGTGGAGGTCATGGTCCTGCCCGACCACTTCGACTACGACAGCGTCGTCCTCAAGATCGAGGCGGTGGGCAAGGTCGCGGGCAAGACGGCCGAAGCGCAGGAGATGATCGCGCGTGGTCGCGCCGAGATGGCCGACCTTTCGGCCAAGCTCGCCAGCGTCTCGTCCAAGCCGCGCGTTCTGTTCCTTCTGTCGATGGGCGGCGGCGCACCGCAGGCCTCGGGCCAGAACACGGCGGCCGACGGCATCATCCGGCTGGCCGGCGGGGTCAACGCCGTCGATGGCTATTCCGGCTACCGCCCGCTCACGCCCGAATCGGTGATCGCGTCACGTCCCGACTTCGTGCTGGTGACGCGCCAGACGGTCGACGCGCTGGGCGGCGTCGACGCCATCCTGAAGCAGCCGGCGCTCAGCCAGACCCCGGCCGGCAAGGCCGGTCGCGTGCTGCAGTTCGACACGCTGCTGCTGCTGGGCTTCGGCCCGCGCACGCCGACGGCCGCCACGCAGCTCGCGGCGGCGCTGCATCCCGATCTCGCGCGGGCACGGTGAAGGCCGCGGCGCTCACCGCACGTCTGGCTTGCAGAGATTGGGCTCAGCACTGACAGTTCGCCACCGGGGGGCTGGCTCATGTCTGATATCGCGCAATCGCCGTTCACGTTTGGGGAATTCACTGAAAACCCAGAGCCACGATGTGCCTGCCTGCTCCTGCTCGACACGTCAGGTTCGATGGGTGGAACTCCAATTCGAGAACTGAACGCAGGACTCCAAGCGTTCAAGGAGGAGTTGTCTCAGGATAGTTTGGCCATGAAGCGTGTCGAGGTAGCGATTGTGACTTTTGGCCCTGTGAAAGTGGAATCGGACTTCCAAACTGTAGATGTTTGGCAGCCGCCTCATCTGATGGCCTCTGGCGACACACCAATGGGTGCAGCGATCACCCAAGGCCTGGAGATGCTCCGCCAGCGAAAAGATCAATATAGAGCCAATTCCATCGAGGTCTTCAGGCCTTGGGTGTTCCTGATGACAGATGGTGGTCCGACAGATGCGTGGCAACAAGCGGCGCAGATGGTGAGAGTTGGTGAGGAAGGCAAAGGCTTCTCCTTTTTCGCTATTGGCGTCGAAGGCGCGAACATGGATATCCTCGCGAAGATAAGCGTAAGAGATCCGGTGAAGATGGCAGGTCTGAAGTTCAAGGATATGTTTGCGTGGCTTTCATCCTCCCTTTCCGCCGTGTCTTCATCCCAACCTGGGACACTAGTCCAGATCGCCCCACCCGCCGGTTGGACCCAAGTCTAGCGTGTCGCGCCCATCGTGGCGTATTGCCGCCGCTTGTGAGATCGGAACAAGCCATCTGAACAGCGGCCTGCCATGCCAGGATAGTGCAACGCAGGAAATCATCGATGCCGAGGAGGGGCCAATCCTTCTCGCAGTCGTTTGTGACGGTGCGGGGAGCGCCGCATTCTCGGATATTGGGTCACAGTTGGCCGCAGCCACTATCATCGAAAAGGTTGGCGCCTATTTCGCTGAAGGAGGTCAACTAAACGACATCGATCGAGATGTCATGACTGGATGGGTCCTCAATGCCGCGGACCGTCTGATTGCCAAAGCAAATGAGGACGGAAATATCCCCAAGGATTATTCCTGCACAATGTTGATCGCGATTGCAGGCGCTGAAGGTGCTGTCTTTGCGCAGATTGGCGACGGTGCGATCGTTGTCAGCCATGGAGAGGCAGATGGCTGGAGTTGGGTATTCTGGCCCCAACACGGAGAATATGCAAACCAAACAGTATTTATTCTATCGGCCAACGCGACGGAATCGTTGGCGTTCACTTCGGAACCGCGTCGCATTGATGAAATCGCCATTTTCTCAGATGGTATAGAACGCATGGTTCTTCACGCTGAAACGAAGGCTGTAAATGACGCATTCTTTAATGAGATGTTCGTACCAGTGAGAGCATCGCGCGCAAACGGGCTCGATCCTCACCTCTCCTGTCAGCTCCGAGCATACTTAGGCTCTCCACCCGTCAACGCCCGAACGAATGACGATAAGACGCTCGTCATGGCCACGAGACGCCCGCACGAGGTGACTAAGGAATGAATCCTGGGGAATCAAAGCCCGACGTAATGGATAGTAAGGGGCGGAAAATTTCTCTTGGCGCCATTTTGGGGAAAGGTGGTGAGGGAACAGTTTACGAAGTGCGACATTCCGCAGATACGGCCGCGAAAGTCTATCACGGACCTCTCAGTGCAGACCGGCGCGCCAAGATTCAAGCGATGGTGAATATTCGGACTGAAGGCCTCGGCACTGTTGCGGCATGGCCTCTCGACCTCCTGGCTTTGCGGGAATCACGGCAGGCCATTGGCTTGCTAATGCCGAAAGTCGCAAACAAGAAAAATATTCATCACGTTTACGGACCCAAAAGCCGTCTCAAGGACTTTCCCAAAGCCGATTGGCGATTTCTGATCCGAACCGCAGCGAATGTTGCGCGGGCATTTGTCGGTGTTCACGAAGCCAAGTGCGTGATCGGAGATGTAAATCACGGTTCCATAATGGTCGCGGAAGATGCCACTGTCAGCCTCATTGACTGTGATAGCTTCCAAGTCGGTACGCCCGGGAGACAATTTCTTTGCGACGTGGGTGTTGAGACATTTACCCCACCCGAGTTGCAGGGAAAGCCCTTTCGTGGAGCCGTGAGGACGCCCAATTTCGATAATTTCGGATTGGCGGTCATGGTTTTCCATTTGCTTTTTATGGGCAGGCATCCGTTCGCTGGTCGATTTTTTGGTGTCGGCGAAATGCCCATCGCTAAGGCCATTAAGGAGTGTCGCTTCCCTTATAGCGCCCAGCATCTGGCGATGCAGATGGAGCAGCCACCAGGAACGCCGCCGCTGTCTTTCACTGGTAATGAAATCGCGCAGCTATTCGAGAAAGCCTTCTCGCGACCCACGATCATGGGTGGACGTCCGCTGGCAAGGGAATGGGTATCGGCGCTCGTCGCGCTTGAGAAGTCTACCAAGCAGTGCGGTATCAGCAGGTCCCATTGGTATCCCTCCCATCTGGCCGCCTGTCCTTGGTGTCGAATGGAAAGCTTGGGAGCAAACCCCCTGTTTCCATTTGTCATGCCGGCTGGTGTTCCTGGGGGCGGCGTTGACGTTGAAGGGCTATGGCGCATGCTTCAGGCTTTGGAAAACCCTGGACCTGCGCCCTCAATTGAGAGCCCCATAGTGCCTCCTTCTGCCGAGGCAGTGAAGGTCGCTGGCGCAATCCGTGTGGCCCAACCAGTCGCTGCTGCGGTGGGGTTCTGCGTCTTTGTTGCGGGGGTGGCGTTTAAGCCCGCGCTTTTTTGGTTGTTCGGCATCGGGGCATTTTTGACTTACATTGTGACTTTGAACGCCTTTTCTAGAGACAGTGGGATCGAACGTTTCAGAAAACTTCAATCGGAGGCAGAGGCTGCAGTGGAGGGCGTTCGCCCAGAATGGGAGCGCCGAGCGGGCGGGCAATTATTCCATGAAGCAAAGGCGAGATTCATAAATCTGAAAGCAGAGTTCGATGATATTCCCAAAAGGCGTTTTGGGGCGTTGGAAGCTCTAAAGGCCGTGCAACGTAAACAGCAGTTGAATAATTTCCTGGCAAAATTTGAAATTGAAGACGCCCAGATTGAGGGTATCGGGCCGGCGCGAAAGCGCCTGCTTGAATCTTACGGAATCGAAGCAGCGGACGACGTGGTCGCTAGTCGTCTCCAGAGTGTTCCAGGATTTGGGAATATCATGATTGGCCGCCTTGTCGGGTGGCGTCTTTCTATTGAACGTAAATTCGTATTCGATTCTACACGGACGATCGATCCGCGGGATATTGCCAAAGTGGAGCAGAAAATCCAGGCGCTGCGAAGTGAACTTCAGAACTCGCTGAAAACTGTGCACGAAGAGGTAATGAAAGTGCACGCGGAAATTTCTGCGACGCGCCGAGCCATGAGGCCGAAACTCGAGCAGCTTGCGAACGCACTCGGCCAAGCACGTGCGGACTACAATTGGGTTAAAGCCATTTAGAGTTGATCTAATGCAGTCCCGAACATGCCTCGCTGGCTGGTTCTCAAGCCCATTATCGAACGGCATCAGACGTCCCGGAGGGAAGGATTGCCTCCCTTGAGCTGAAAGGGTGGGCGGGATGCTCTATTCGTAAGGTTCGCACCCTTACGTAATTGAGCTTAAATCTATGTCCTTAATTATAAATCTGAGGTGTCGGCCCGTGTGAAAGTTTGGAGAGAAGCGGGAAGATTTGAAGAACGAGATTCGGCGGCGGTTGAAGTGCCTGCCGGCACCCTATGCTGCCCACGATGGCGTGGTGCCGCCGCCGGAAGGGGCTTCGGCTTTGACCGACGCCATCGTCAAGCTGAGAGTGGCGAGCGCTGCCCTTGCCAAGGTCCGATGTTTTGGCTGCCGAGCTTGAGGAGCCGTATATCACCAGTCGGGTCCTAACACGCCAGGAGGCGGTCAGCAGTTCGGCCATCGAAGGCACGATCAGCACTTTTGACGAGTCGCTGAGCGTCGATGAAGCTGCCGCCGCCGCCAGAACGCTGGCTGCCCGCGGGGTCATCACGGAGAGGATGGGATCAACGTAACAGGGTCTTCGTGGCGTCGGAGGGGCTTGGCATCATCAACCGCCCCTTCGGCGCCGAACCGCTGCTCACAGACGATTGACTCGCGGTATCCAATTACCCCAACGCAAGGGGCGAGGGAAAGCGGGAAACTTGGCCGAAATCCTTATGCCCATTGGCACCGGAGGCTTCCCACTCGGGTGGGAAACTTCGGGAACTCAGGGCAGGGCGTGCGGAGAAAAGCCTGCCGGCACCTTGAGGTCGAAGCGCTTGCGGAAGAGCCGCGACCAGCACTCGTTCGCGGTCTTCTGGGCGCGCGCGATGATGCCGGGCTCGTCCATGGTGAGCACCTTGCCAGCGCGCATGGTCCATTTGCCGTCGACCATGACGCCCTCGACGTCGCGCGCCTGGCCGTTGTGCACGAAGTTCGAGACCGCGCGCAGCATCGGAATGAGGTGGGCGCGCTGCAGGTCGATCACGATCATGTCGGCCTTGGTGCCCGCTTCAAGCCAGCCGGCATTGGGCACGCCCAGCGCCTGGTAGCCGTTGCGCGTCGCCCAGCGCAGCGCCTGCTCCGGGGTCGGGCTGCGGCCGTCCTCGCGCCTGATGCGCTCCATGAACAGGCCGGTACGCAGCACCTCGACCATGTCCTCGGCCATGTTGTCGCTGCCCATGCCGACGTTGCAGCCGTAGCTTTCGAGATCGGCGATGCGCGGGCTCAAGCCACGTCGCGCGGCGATGGCGGCGTTGAAGGAGACGTTGACGCGCGCCTTGCCCAGGATCTTCTCCTCCTCAGGCGTCATGCAGCGGGCGTGGGCGCAGATCACCTTGTCGTTGAGGAAATCGAGGTCGGCGAGATATTCGCTGGGCAGGCGATTGTAGTGCGCCTTGATCGCCGCGACCTCGCCCCAGATCTGGTTGAGGTGGATGGTGATGCGCGTATCGAGCTTCCTCTGCAGCGCGCTCAGGTCCTTCAGAAGCTCGGGCGAGCACATGTCGGGCGCCCAGGCCGAGATGCAGATGTGCACGCGGCCGTCGGCCTTGCCGTCCCAGTCGCGGAAATTGCGCTCGATGGTCTGCATGTGCCGTTGACCAAGCGCCCGGTCGATGGTGAGCGGGCCGGGATCGCCGATGGAGGTGCCGGTGCGGTCGTAGGCGCGCTCGCCGAACAGGAAACGCAGGCCGCTCTCCGCCAGCGCGCCGGCATAATGGTCGATGTTGTTGGAATCCTCGAGCATCAGCGTCGTGCCGCTGCGCATCGCCTCGAGGGCGCCGAGCTCGGCCATGGCGCGGCGCTCGTCGGGCGTCATGTCGGGCAGCGGGATCGGCGACAGGCCGCCGGTGAAGGGCGGTTTGTGCGAGGGCGAGAGATCCTCGAACACGCCGCGCGCCATGGTCATGGTGAGGTGGGTGTGGATGTTGGCGAAGCCCGGCATGACGAGCTTGCCGCTGCCGTCGATCGTCTCGGCGGCGGGATATTTCGCGGCGATCTCTTCGTTGGCGCCGATGGCCGCGATCTTGTCGCCCTCGATGGCGATGGCGGCGCCGTAGTGGACGCTGTCCTTGTCGTCGCCGGTCGCGATGACGGCGTTGCTGATGACGATGGTCATGTCTCTCTCCTAACGCCGCTCGAAGTCGATGCGCTCGTCCACCGGCAGGCCGAGCAGATGGCGGCGCAGGCAGTCGAGCCCCAGCTCGACCGCACCTACGCGCACCCAGTCGCGGCCGCCGATCAGGCGGGCTTGGCGCGACACGCTTCCCTTGGCATCGGCGATGCCGACCGTGATGGTGGCGCCGAAGTCCGGCCGGTCGGCTCCCTCGTCGAGCTGGACGGCGACGCTGAGCGCGATGCTGGCGCCGCTCTCCTGGCGCAGCGTCTCGGCCGAAACGGTCGCCGCCGGATCGCGCACGATGATGCCGCGCTTGAAGATCGTCTCGGCGCCGACCAGCGGCGCGATGCGGGCGGCGAGATGGCCGCCTGTAAAAGTCTCGGCCACCGCCAGCGTGTGGCCGCCTTCGCGCAGCTTGCCCAGGATCACGCCTTCGATGGTCTGGTCGTCCTCGGCAATGATGAAGTTGCCCAGGCGTTTCCTGATCTCGGCTTCGACCGGGGCGAGGCGGGCGGCGAGGTCGGCCTCGTCGTTGCCGTGGGCGGCGAGCTTGGTCTCGAGCTGCGGATAGTGCGCCTGGAAGCCCAGCTTCACGCCGCCGCCCTCCTTGAAGGCCTCGATGCCCGACAGCATCTCGTCGGCGCGCGACTCGCCCACGCCGAAGGAATGGAAGCGCTTGAGCTTGGTGACGCCCGTGATGCCGCTCTGCTTCAGGAGCCGCGGGATCACCTGCTCGTCGAGCATGCGGCGCATCTCGCGCGGCACGCCCGGCGTGAAATAGAACCGCGCCTTGCCGATGGTGACGGCGAAGCCGCAGGCGGTGCCGATGGGATTGTCGATGAACTCGCAGTCCGCCGGCAGCATCGCCTGCTTCTTGTTGTTGGGCGGCATGACGCGGCCGCGACGGGCGTAGGACTCCGTCATGCGGGTCATCCAGTATTCGCTCAGCACCAGCCCGACGCCGGCGGCCTCCGCCGCCACCTCCTGCGACAGGTCGTCGACCGTGGGCCCCAGCCCGCCGTTCACGATCACGGCATCGGCGCGCGCGCCGGCCTGGCGAAAGGCGAGCAGCAGGCTCTCCCGGTCGTCGCCGACCGTGGTGCCCCAATAGGGCTCCAGCCCGACCTCGACGAGGCGGCGGGCCATGTGGCTATAATTGGTGTTGACGGTCTTGCCGGTGAGGATCTCGTCACCGGTGCAGAGAATTTCGACGCGCATGCATGTCCCCCAAGCCCGCAATATATAGAAGTCCGATGCGAACCTTGAAAATCTTCTTCTCGGCCCTTGGCCTCGTCCTGCTCGCCACCGCCGCCTCCGCCCAGACGGTCCAGCGCTGGCTCACCCTGCCGCCGACGCCCGCGTTGCCGACGCCGCAGGCGACCGGCCATGCGGCGATCAACGGCGTTTCGATCTGGTACGCCACCTTCGGGAGCGGGCCGCCGGTCGTGCTGCTGCACGGCGGTCTCGCCAACTCGAACTATTGGGGTCATCAGATCCCGGTCCTGGCGCAGAAGCACCAGGTGATCGTGATGGACAGCCGCGGCCATGGCCGCAGCACCCGCGACAGCCAGCCCTATGGCTACGACCTGATGGCCTCCGACGTGATCGGGCTGATGGACCATCTCGGTGTCGCCAGGGCGGCGGTCGTGGGCTGGAGCGATGGCGCCATCCTCGGGCTCAGCCTCGCCATGAAGCATCCCGATCGCGTGTCGCGGCTCTTCGCCTTTGCCGCCAACTCCGATCCCAGCGGCGTGAAGGACGTGGCCAAGAGCCCCGTGTTCAACCAGTTCATCGCCCGGGCGGAGAAGGAATATGGCGCCCTGTCCGCCACGCCCCGGCAATACAAGAAGGGCTCATCAGGAAATCGAGTGGGTAAATCCAATGGGGAATGCGGCTTGAAAGCCGACCGGGATTGAGTTTCCCGGGTTTTACAAGGCTGCCGAATTGGGCATCATTTCGCGATGGCCAATTCATCGAAACGACAGCG
>CANIRG010000240.1 GCA_947469635.1 Rhodospirillales bacterium
AAGAGCGCGATACCGATGGTGCGCCGGCGGCCCTGCAGCACCGGGCCGTCCGGCGTCTTCTCGGGCGCCTTGGCTGCCGTTGCAGCGAACGCCGATTCGCGCCGTGACAGGCCGAACCAGTTGAGCGGCAGGCAGACCACGAGATTGACCGCCGCGAAGATCATCAAGGTCCCGCGCCAGCCGTAGGATGCGTTCAGGTAATGGCCGATCACCCAGAAGACCGTCGAGGCGTAGGCACCATAGAGCGTGAGGTAGGAGATGGCGGCGCGCCCTCGGCTCGGCACAGCCTGGACCACCGCGGCGAAGGCGGCGTCGTAGAGGCAGAAGCGCATGCCGATGCCGATCACGGCCCAGGTCACGAGATAAGGGATGACGTCGTGGACCTGTGACAGAGCGAGGAGACCGGCGGAGACGACGACGGTGCCGATCGACATCACCGCACGCGCGCCCATCCGGTCGATCAACCGTCCGACCCAGGTCGAGATCAGGCCCATCACCACCAGCGCGACGCTGAAGCCGAGGAAGATGGTGCTGATCGCCCAGCCGGTCTCGCTGGCGATCGGCTTGGCCAGCACGCCGAGGCAATAGTAGCTCGTGCCCCAGGCGGTGATCTGGGTGATGCCGAGCGCATTGACGGAGATCACGAGCGGGTCGCGCCGCCACTCCTGCCAGCGGGTCAACGGCGGCGCTCCGGTATCTCCGACAGGTCGTGGAAGATGCGCTTGCCGAGACGCTGGCCCGTGGCGACCATGTCGTCGGCGCCCGCCGACGGGCCGCCGATGCGCAGCACGGCGTCGCATTTGCCGATCAGCTCACGGGCGATGGGATGGAAGATCTCATCGAACACCGCGTCACCGATCTTCTTCGAGCCGGCGTGCTTCAGCAGCGGCAAGGCGAACCATTCCCCAAGCACCGGCAGATGGCCGCGGCGGAACACGGCCAGCGCCATGTCCTCCATGGCATCGACATTGCGCTGGATCAGCACGGGATCGTCGTTGGTGCCGCCGCGGTAGGGGCCGGCCACCAGGATCATCAACTGCTCGCTCATCGCAAACTCTCTGCAGTGCACACGCTCGAATATCTTGGCCGCATCCACGCACTTGGCGTAGTCTGTGTAAAGAGTTCCGTTATACGAGCGTCGCGTGTGACAACTGGGGCGGCGATGCCGGACAACTCAGGAAGCGATTTGATCGACGGGCTGCCCGGTGGCGTCGCAACCGGCGGAGGGCGCGTGGAGACGCCGGCGATGATGGCCGTCAGCCACCTCGCGGCCATCGTGGAATTCTCGGATGACGCGATCGTCGGCAAGGATCTCGACGGTGTCGTCACGAGCTGGAACCGGGGCGCGGAAAAGATCTTCGGATATGCCGCGGGAGAGATCGTCGGGGAGTCGATCCTCCGCCTGATCCCGGCCCATCTGCAAGGCGAGGAAGCCGGCATACTGTCGAAGATCAGGCGTGGCGACGGCGTGCCTCCTTTCGAGACCGTGCGGCAGACCAAAAATGGACGGCTGATCGAGGTCTCGATCACGGTGTCGCCAATACGCGACGCCGGGGGCGCCATCGTAGGTGCCTCGAAGATTCTTCGCGACGTCAGCGTGCTCAGGAAGCAGGAGCGCGAGATCGTTCGGTTGTCGCGGCTCTACTCGGCGCTCAGCCAGATCAACCAGGCGATCGTGCGCCTGCCCGACCGCGACGAGCTGTTCCGCCAGGTCTGCCGTCATCTCGGGGTGCATGGCGGGTTCCACATGGCATGGATCGCCTGGAACGATCCGCGGACCCACCGCCTCATGCCGGTCGCCGAATGGGGCGACACGACCGGCTATCTCTCGAGCGTCGAGATCTATTCCGACGACCGGCCGAAGGGGCGCGGCCCCACCGGTCTCGCCTTCCGCTCGGGACAACCACACATCTGCAACGACATGCTGGAGGATCCCGCGCTGTCGGAATGGCGCGAGCAGATCAGGGCGCGGAACTTCCGCGCCTCGGCAAACTTCCCGATCCGGATGGCGGGCCGGATAGGCGGCGTTCTCACCGTCTACGCCGACCAGCCGGGATTCTTCCAGGACAAGGAAGTCGCCCTGCTCGAGGAAGCGGCAAGCGATATTTCCTTCGCCCTCGACAATCTCGCCCGCGAGGACGAGCGCGCGCGGGTGGCGAGCGCCGTCCGGAGCGAGAAGCTGTTCTCCGACGCGATGATCGACAGCATGCCGGGGATTATCTACTTCTACGACGAAACCGGCCGCTTCCTGCGCTGGAATCGCAACTTCGAGGCCGTGTCGGGCTATTCCAGGGACGAAATCGCGCGCATGGAGCCGCTCGACTTCTTTCCCGATGACGACAGGCGCCTGATGCAGCAACGGATCGCCGAGGTCTTCGACAGGGGCGAGGCGTTCGTCGAAGCGCGCTTCCGTGCCAAGGACGGGCGCACGACGCCGCATTTCTTCACCGGCCGTCGGGTCGTCTTCGAAGGGAGAACCTGCCTGGTCGGCGTTGGTGTCGACATTTCCGAGCGCAAGCGGGCGGAAGCGGCCCAGCGGACGAGCGAGGCGCGCTACCGTGCGCTTTTCGAGTATGCACCGGACGGCATCCTGATCGCCGACACGAAATCCAACTACCTCGACGCCAATGCCAGCATATGCCGCATGCTGGGCTACACCCACGAGGAGCTGGTCGGGCGACATGCCTCCGACATCGTGGCGCTCACGGAAGTCGCGCAGATCCCGCAGGCGCTGGACGACATCGAGGCCAGCGCCGAGCATCATCGCGAGTGGCAGTTCCGCCGCAAGGACGGCTCGACCTTCCCGGCCGAGGTCATCGCCACCATGATGCCGGACGGCAACCTGATGGCGATGATTCGCGACGTGACGGATCGCAAGGCGGCCGAGCTGGCCATGCGCGAGCTCAACCAGACCCTCGAACGCAAGGTGGTGGAGCGCACGGCCGAGCTGGAGGCGGCGGTCGTCGAGGCCGAGAAGGCCGACCGGATCAAGTCGGCCTTCCTCGCCGCCATGTCGCATGAGCTGCGGACGCCGCTCAACTCGATCATCGGCTTCACCGGCATCGTCCTCAAGGGCCTGGCCGGGCCGCTCAACGCGGAGCAGACGAAGCAGCTCGGCATGGTGCAGGGCAGCGCCCGGCACCTGCTCGACCTCATCAACGACGTCCTGGACATCTCCAAGATCGAGGCCGGTCAGTTGGAGATGCGCAGCGAGAGGTTCGACCTGCCGGCCCTGGTCGAGCGTGCCCTCGCCTCGGTCAAGCCGCTGGCCGACAGGAAAGGCCTGACGCTTGCGGCCATGCTGGCCACCGGCCTGGGCGAGATGGTGGGCGACCGCCGTCGCGTCGAGCAGGTCCTGATCAACCTGCTCGGCAACGCCATCAAGTTCACCGATCGCGGCTCGGTGACGCTGACGGCCGGGGTCGTGCCGGGCTTCAGGAACGCACCGGCCGATCCGCCGCAGGAGGCCGCGCGCCTGCGGGTCATCGACACCGGCATCGGCATCAAGCCTGAGGACCTCGCGACGCTCTTCAAGCCTTTCCGCCAGATCGACAGCGGCCTGGCACGCCAGCACGAGGGGACGGGGCTGGGCCTGGCGATCTGCCGGCGGCTCGCGACCCTGATGGGGGGCGAGATCTCGGCCACGAGCACGTGGCAGAAGGGCAGCGAGTTCGTCGTGACCCTTCCGTTGCAAAGGCCATCAGCGTCATGAGCCGCCGGATACTGCTGATCGAGGACAACGAGCAGAATCGCTATCTCGTGACGTTCCTGCTCGAGCATCACGGCTTCGAGGTGGTGTCCGCGCCCGACGGGCTGCACGGCATCGAGCTTGCCCGCACGTCGGAGCCCGACCTCATCCTGCTCGACATCCAACTGCCCACGATGCACGGCTACGCCGTCGCCCGGGCCCTGCGCGGCGTCGACTCCCTGCGCCATACCCCCATCGTCGCCGTCACCTCCCATGCCATGGTCGGCGACCGGGAAAAGTCCCTGGCCGCCGGCTGCAATGGCTACATCGAGAAGCCGATCAATCCGGAGACGTTCGTCGCTGAGATCGAGCGCTTCATATCGCCCGCGAGCGCCCCATGACCCGGATCCTGGTCGTCGATGACAAGGAGGAGAACCGCTACTACCTGGACGCTCTCCTCACGGGTACGGGCTTCACCGTCGAGTCCGCGAGCCATGGCGCGGAGGCGCTGGTCAAGGCGCGGCGCACGCTGCCGGACGTCGTGATCTCCGACCTGCTGATGCCGGTGATGGACGGCTATACCCTGCTGCGGCACTGGAAGACCGACGCGCGCCTCAGGGAAGTGCCGTTCATCGTCTATACGGCCACCTACACCGAGCCGGAGGACGAGCGCCTGGCGCTCGACCTCGGCGCCGATGCCTTCATCCTGAAGCCGGCGGAGCCGGATGACTTTCTCGCCCGGCTGCACGAGGTGCTGGCGCGCGCTTCATCGTCGGTTCCTTCAATGCCGAAGGGTTCCGGAGGCGCCGACGAGGGCCTGCTCGCGAGCTACAGCAGGACGCTGATCCGCAAGCTCGAGGAGAAGACCCTCCAGCTCGAGGAAGCCAACCGCGCCCTCGAGCGCGACATCGCGGAGCGCAAGATCGTCGAGGCGGCGCTGCGCGAGAGCGAGGCCGAGTTCCGCACCCTGACGGACGCCGTGCCGCACATCGTCTGGGTGACCCGACCGGACGGCGCCAACATCTACCTGAACCAGCACTGGGTCGACTATACTGGCCGGTCGCGCGAGGACAGCGCCGGCGACGGCTGGCTCGAGCCGTTCCATCCCGACGACAAGGACGTCGTGTGGCGGACGTGGCAGAAGGCGGTCGCCGACGCCGGCATCTACTCGCTGGAGTGCCGCCTGCGGCGCGCCGACGGCGCCTATCGCTGGTGGTTGGTCCGGGGCCTGCCTCTGCGCGACGGTGAGGGAAAGATTCTCAAATGGCTCGGCACCTGCACCGACATCCACGATCTCAAGGAGACGCAGGATCAGCTGCGGCGGGCGCAGCGGCTCGAGGTCGTCGGCCAGCTCACCGGCGGCATCGCGCACGATTTCAACAACATCCTGACCGTGATCCTGGCCAATGTCGAAACGCTGGAGGAGGACGACACGCTGTCGCCCGTGCTTTCGGCGCGCGTCGGCGCGATCGCCCGCGCCGTTCAGCGCGCCACCGATCTCACCCGCCAGCTGCTGGCGTTCTCGCGCAAGCAGCCGCTGCGGCCGCAGCCGACCGACATCAACGACCTGGTGAGCGGCACCGGCAAGCTGCTGCATCGGGCGCTGGGCGAGCAGATCGAGATCGAGTCCGTGCTGGCCGACGACCTGTGGACGGTCAATGTCGATCGTGCCCAGCTCGAGGCCGCGGTGGTCAACCTCTGCGTCAACGCCCGCGATGCCATGCCGGATGGCGGCCAGCTTCGCATCGAGACGCGCAACGTGAAGCTCGACGTGGACGATGTCGCCGGCAACCCCGATGCTCGGGCCGGCGACTATGCCCTGCTCGCCGTCAGCGACACCGGTACCGGCATCGCGCCCGAGGTGCTGGGCAAGGTCTTCGAGCCTTTCTTCACGACCAAGGCGGAGGGCAAGGGCTCGGGGCTGGGGCTGAGCATGGTCTACGGGTTCATCCGGCAGTCGCATGGCCATGTCGGCATCGAGAGCGAGGTCGGGCGGGGCACGACGATCAAGCTCCACCTGCCGCGCGCCGGCGGTCGGGTCGAGGCCGACATCGCCGCGCGGGCACCGGCGCATCCGCGGGGCACCGAACGCATCCTGGTCGTCGAGGATGACCGGCAGGTGAGGGCGGGCGTGGTCGCCCAGCTCAAGAGCCTGGGCTACGACGTCAGTGAGGCGGCCGACGGCGTGACAGGCCTTGCCGCCCTCTCCGCCGCGGCGCCTCCCGTCGACCTGCTGCTGACCGACGTGGTGATGCCGGGCGGGCTCAACGGTCGCGCGCTGGCTGACGAGGTGATCCGGCGGCGTCCGGCAACCAGGGTCGTGTTCATGTCGGGCTACACCCAGGACGCCATTGTCCATAACGGCCAGCTCGATCCGGGCGTGCTGCTGCTGGTCAAGCCTTTCCGCAAGGCCGATCTCGCGTTGATGGTCAGGCAGGCGCTCGACGGCCCGGGCGGGCTGAAGCCCGCGCCGCTGTCGCCCGTTTCCGGCTAGGCCACCTCGCACGCCAACAGCTCGCGTGCCACCAGATCCGGCGCGGAGAGGATGCAGTTGTGCCCGGCCTCGATGGATCGGTAACGGACGTGGGCCATGGCCTGCACCTTCTCGTGCATGCCGGCCGATACGGGATAGCGCGGCTTGGTGCAGGCGATATAGGTCATCGGCCGGCCGTTGCCCGCTGGGTGAAACAGGCGGATCGGCTTGGTGTAGCAAGCGACCGGATGGGGCGTGAGCTGGCGATGCGTCCAGGCCGCAAGCTCGGGATCGTCGATGATCAGGCTGCCCACCGGCGCGAAGGGCAGCACCTCGGTGTTGTTCACGATCCTGATGAGCTTCTTACGCTTCGCCACGATCTCGGGCGGGATGCGGCCGAAGATCGACTGGCCGTCCTGCGCGATGCCGCCGTCGATGATCACGAGATGGCCGATGCGCTCCGCGGCGCGGTCAGTGACCAGCGTGGCGATCAGGCTGCCGAAGCTGTGCCCGACCAGCACGAAGTCGCGCAGGTCTTCCTTTTCGACATAGGCCAGCGTGTCGGCGAGGAAGACATCGTTGTCGAGAGCGGGTGACAGCTCGGCCGCGCGCTCGCCGACGCCGCGGAACGGAATCGCGCGGGCGTCGTGGCCCGCCGCCCGCAACCGCTCCAGCACGAATTGCCACGTCCACGCGCCCATCCAGGCGCCGGGAAGACAAAGGTAGGTTCGCGAGCCGCTCATGCGGCGGTGTTGTTAGCATGAAATCTTCGCCGGGGGGGGCGCCACTCCATGGCGCGATCCTTGTCGATCCAGCGAAAGACGCGCCACGGAGAGGCGCGCCCCAGCGATGACATGCCTTCAGTAAGGACCGGAATAGGTCGCCGTTGGCGAAGCGCCTATTGTGATTGTACTTGCACCCGTCGGCGTCCTGCTCCCGTTTTTCTTTCATTTATTTAACGGGCGGGGCGGCCCGGGCCGCGTCCTTCTCTGCGGAATGCGCCCGCCCGCCGGATGGCACGGGTTGCCCATCTATGTGAGAATTGCGCCATGACCGACACGCCGAAGAAAGAGCCCTCCGTCCCCCGTCCCGCAACCACTGTGCTGCTGCTGCGCCCGTCCAAGCCGGGCGATGCCGGCTCGCCGCTCGAAGTTTTCATGGTGGTGCGCCATCACGCGATTGATTCCTTCTCCGGGGCGCTGGTGTTCCCCGGCGGCAAGCTTGAGGAGGCCGATGGCGATGCGCGGCTGGCGGCGCGCTGCGGTGGGGCGGACAAGATCTCGGCTGGGGAGCTCAAGTTCCGTGTCGCCGGCGTGCGCGAGGCGTTCGAGGAATGCGGCGTCCTGCTGGCGCGCAAGCGCGGCCAGCGCGCCGTGATCGCGGCAGCCGAGCTGAAGCCGATCGAGGACAAGTGGCGTGCCAAGCTCACCAAGGACGAGGCCAGCATCCTCGACCTCGTCGAGGCCGAGGATCTCGAGCTCGCCACGGACCTGATGACGCCCTACGCGCACTGGATCACGCCGGTTTTCGTGCCCAAGCGCTTCGACACCTGGTTCTTCCTGGCCGAGGCGCCGGAGGACCAGATCGCGCTGCATGACGGCTCGGAGTCGACGGACTCGGTGTGGATCGGCGCCCAGCAGGCGATCGACGAAGCCGTCGCCGGCCGCCGCACGCTGGTGCATGCCACGACCAAGAACCTCGAGCTGCTGGCCGAGGGCAAGACGGTCGTCGGCGCGCTCAGCCAGGCCAGCGAGCGCAAGATCGTCACCGTCCAGCCCTGGGTCGAGGCGCGGGACGGCAAGAAGTTCCTGCACATCCCGGAAGGGGCGGGGTACCGCAATCTCGTGCGCGAGATGCCGCCGCCTGCCGCGGTTCCGCAAGCCGGAAGGTAGTTCCGTTTGCCCCCTCCGGGCGGGCGCGCTAAGAGAAAATGAACAAGCGTTCATAAGGGTTGGAGGAAGGACAAGATGGTCGGAATCGTGGCCTACGGCGCCTATGTGCCGCGACTGCGCCTGAACCGTCAGGCCGTGTACGACGCGAACAAGTGGTTCGCCGCCGGCCTGCGCGGCCTCGCCAAGGGCGAGCGCTCGATGGCGAACTGGGACGAGGACTCGATCACCATGGCGGTCGAGGCGTCGCGTGACTGCCTCACGAGCCACAAGGCCGAGGACGTCCGCAACATCTACTTCGCCTCGACGACGCATCCCTTCAAGGATCGCCAGAATGCCGGCGTCATCGGCACGGCGCTGAACGTCGAGCAGAACCTCTCGGCCACCGACGTCGGCGGCTCGCTGAAGGCCGGCACCTCGGCGCTGATCGCCGGGCTCAACGCCTCGAAGGGCGGCGCGCCGTCCCTGGTCGCCGCTGCCGACAAGCGCTTGACGCGCGTCGCCTCGTCGAACGAGCTGAACTACGGCGACGCCGCCGCGGCGCTGCTCTGTGGCACCGAGAACGTCATCGCGAAGCTTGTGGGTCACCATTCGGTGTCGATGGATTTCGTCGACCATTTCCGCGGCGACGAGAGCGACTTCGACTATGGCTGGGAAGAGCGCTGGATCCGCGACGAGGGCTATTCGAAGATCGTGCCGCCGGCGATCAAGGCCGGTCTCGCCGCCTGCAATCTCAAGGGCGGCGACATCACCCACTTCATCATGCCGAGCCTGATGCCGGCGGTGCCGAAGCAGATGGCCAAGGTCTGTGGCATCGGCGAGGGCGCGGTGCGCGACCTGCTGGGCGCCACGCTGGGTGACACCGGTGCCGCCCACGCGCTGGTCATGCTGGTCGATGCGCTGGAGACGGCCAAGGCCGGCGACAAGATCATGGTCGTGGCCTTCGGCCAGGGCGTCGACATCCTGGTGTTCGAGGTCACCGCCGAGAACGCCAGGCTTGCCAAGCGCAAGGGCCTCTCCGGCTGGATGGCGCGACGCAAAGAAGAGAAGAACTACATGAAGTTCCTCGCCTTCAACGAGATGCTGCCGATCGACAAGGGCATGCGGGCGGAGTTCGACAAGAAGACCGCGCTCTCGGTGCTGTGGCGCAAGCGCGACATGATCTACGGGCTGGTTGGCGGCAAGTGCAAGGTCTGCGGCACGGTGCAGTTTCCGCGCAGCCAGGTCTGCGTCAATCCGAACTGCCACGCCATCGACAGCCAGGAGCCGTATGCAATGGCCGGCCTCGAATGCAACGTGATGTCGTTCACCGCCGACTCGCTGGTCTACTCACCCGACCCGCCGGGCTACTACGGCATGATCACCTTCCCCGAGGGCGGGCGCTTCATGGCCGACTTCACGGATTGCGACAAGGAACAGGTCAAGGTCGGCACCAAGATGCGCATGACCTTCCGCATGCGCGACAACGACACGATGCGCGGCGGCTTCAAGCGGTATTTCTGGAAGGCGGCGCCGGTGTGATGTCACCTGCCGTCCTCGACAACGACAACCTCACCCTGAGGAGCCGTGCACGGCACGGCGTCTCGAAGGGTGGGCAATAACATGGCTGGTAGCCCATCCTTCGAGACGCATCGCTACGCGATGCTCCTCAGGGTGAGGTCTTAGTGGTTTCAGGCTTTCAAGAGTTTTAGAATTTTCAACCGACCCAAGGAGACCTGCAATGGCTCGTGGTATCAAAGACAAGGTCGCGATTCTCGGCATGGGCTGCTCGAAGTTCGGCGAACGCTGGGATGCG
>CANIRG010000241.1 GCA_947469635.1 Rhodospirillales bacterium
GACCTCGCCAAGATCGACATCAACGAATTCCTCGCCAAGGGCGCGTCGCCCAGCGGCCGGACCAGCCGGTCCTTCGACAAGCGTGCGGCCTCCTCCTACCTCAGCAAGCAGTTCTGCGAGCTGTGGACGCAGAAGAAGGTCAACTTCCATATCGAGATCGACGGCACGACGCTGAATATCTTCGCCGAGGACGAGGCCGTCGGCATGCCGGTGCGGCTGCATCGCCGCTCGAGCGGATTTCGATGGCACGTGTCCTTCGCCTGGAAATTCACCCATGCGAGCCAAGGCCGCTACAAGGGCTGCGTCCTGTTGCTGGAGGAGCCCGGCATCCATCTCCACCACGCCGGCCAGCGCGACCTTCTCGAGGTGTTCGAGCGGCTGTCGGCCACCAACACCATCCTCTACACGACGCATCTCGCCTCGATGATCGATCCGACCTATCCGGAACGGGTCTGCGTCGTGGAGACCCACGGCAACCACACCACGGCCAAGCTCGGCGTGGTGAGCAAGCAGCGCGCGCCGATGGCCGTCGTCGAGCTGGCGCTTGGCCTCAGCGGCGACACCAGCGCGCTGTTCGCCAGCCGCCAGACCCTGATCGTCGAACGCGCCGACGAGGCGCTGGTCCTGCACAAGCTGTCCGGCATCCTGCGCGGCCAGGGCAGGATCCATCTTTCGGACAAGATCTATCTCTGGGCGGCCCGCGGCGCCATGTCGACGCCGATGTATGCGAGCTTTGCCACCGGTCAGCGCTGGGACTCCGGTGTCCTCCTCGACTCAGATCCCGAAGGTCACGCAGCGAAGCGGAAGATCGAGGAGCTGATGACCACGCAGCCGGAAGAGCACAAGAGCGTGAAGTTCCGCGTGCTCATGCTCGGCCCCGCAGCCGGCCTGCGGCGCGCCGACGCGGCGATCGAGGATCTCTTCGAGGACGAGTTTTACGTCAATTGCGTCAATGCTGCCTTCAGCCTGTCGATCAAGGAAAGCGAGCTGCCGACCGGCGGCTCCGACATGATCACGAAGCGCGTCGAAGCCGTCCTCGTGCGGCGCTACGGCCACAACGAGCTCGACCGGCGCCGGGTGATGAACGAGCTCGTCCGCCGCTTCGACACCTGGCGGAAGACGACCGACCTTCCCCGCGGCACGGCGGAGAAGGCCGAGAAGCTGTTCTCGACGATCAACGACGCCTATTCCGGCGGGCAGGACTGACCCGATTCCGGCAACCAAGGAAATACGACATGGGTGGAGCGCTCGACGGCCTCAAGGTGATCGATCTTTCGCGCGTGCTGGGCGGACCCTATTGCGGGCAGATGCTGGCCGATCACGGCGCCGAGGTGATCAAGGTCGAGCCGCCGCAGGGCGACGAGACGCGGCTCTGGGGCCCGCCGTTCGACGACGAAGGCATCTCGGCCTATTTCGCCGGCATCAACCGCAACAAGCGGACGATCGCGCTCGACCTCTCCAAGCCCGAGGGCCGCACCGTGCTGTTGCGGCTGCTCGACGGCACCGACGTGCTGATCGACAATTTCAAGACCGGCACGATGGAGAAGTGGGGCATGGGCTATGCCGATACGCTCAGCGCAAAGTTCCCGCGCCTCGTCCATGCCCGCGTGTCGGGCTTCGGCGCCGATGGACCCCTGGGCGGCTTCCCCGGCTACGATGCCATGATCCAGGCCTCGTCCGGCCTGGTGTCGGTCAACGGCTCGCCCGACGGTGGGCCGGTCCGCATCGGCGTGCCGGTGGTCGATCTCTCCACCGGCATGAACGCCTGCATCGGCATCATGATGGCGCTCTACGAGCGCAACCGGTCGGGCAAGGGCCAGTTCGTCGACGCGACGCTCTACGACAGCGCCGTGGCGCTCCATCAGCCGCACGCGCCGAACTATCTGATGGGCGGGCAGAAGCCCAAGCTGGTGGGCAACAGCCATGGCAGCCTGGCGCCCTACTGCAACCTCCCGACGCGGGGGCGCAACATCGTGGTCGGTGCCGGCAACGACGGGCAGTTCCGCAAGCTCTGCCAGATGCTGGGCAAGGTCGAGCTGGCCGACGATCCCCGCTTCAAGACCAACAAGGATCGCGTCGCCCACAAGGTCGAGCTCGAGGCCGAGCTGCGCGCCCTCACCAAGGACCGCGACGGCGAGAGCTTCGCCAACGAGCTGATGCAGAACGGCGTGCCCTCGGGCGCGGTGATGGAAGTGTCCGATGTGATGGACCACCCGCACACCAGGCATCGCAACATGGTGTGGGAGAAGGACGGCTATCGCAACGTCGGCAACCCGGTGAAGCTGTCGCGCACGCCGCCCGGTGTCCGCAGCAAGCCCAGGAAATTCGGCGCCGACACCAAGGCCGTGCTGGCCGAGCGCGGCTTCTCGGCGGCGGAGATCGACACGTTGATCGCCTCGGGCGTGGCGCTCACCAGCATCAAGAAAGCCTGAGGGAGAGCGCCATGTTCCTTCCTGACCTGCTGAAGGGCAAACGCATCCTGGTCACGGGCGGCGGCACCGGCCTCGGCCGCTCGATGGCCGAGCGCTTCCTCGAGCTCGGCGCCAATGTCGTGATCTGCGGGCGGCGCGAGGAGGTCCTGAAGGAAACGGCCGAGGCGCTGGGCAAGTCGACCGGCGGCGAGATCGAGACCGTGGGCTGCGACGTGCGCGTGCCCGACGCGGTCGAGGCGATGATGGACACGATCTGGCAGAAGCGGCCTCTCGATATCCTCGTGAACAACGCCGCCGGCCAGATCCTCGCGCAGACCCACAAGATGTCGACGCGCGCCATCGATGCGGTGCTGGGCATCGTGCTGCACGGCTCGGCCTATTGCACAGTGGCCGCGGGCCGGCGCTGGATCGACGCGGGCGAGCGCGACAAGGTGGTGATGTCGATCCTCACCGTCTCCTCGCTGATGGGCGCGCCTTTCACGGTGCCGTCGGCGATGGCCAAGGCGGGCGTGCTCGCCATGACCAAGAGCCTGGCCGTCGAATGGGGACCCAAGGGCATCCGCACCTGCGCCATCGTGCCCGGCCCCTTCCCCACCGAAGGCGCCTGGAGCCGATTGATGCCGGCGGCGCGTGGCGGCAACGAGGAGATGGTCAAGACCATCCCGCTGCGGCGCGTCGGCGAGCATATCGAGCTCGCCAACCTCGCGGCCTATCTGGTGAGCGACGGTGCCGCCTTCATCAACGGCGACGCCATCGTGATCGACGGCGGCAAGATGCTTCAATCCGGTGGCGGCGGCGCCAGCACCCAGACGATGCTCGACTGGACCGACGAGCAGTGGGACGCGATCCGGCCGAAGAGGAAGTAGAGACGGATATCATCTCGAGCGCAGGGAAAGGTCCCTCGCGCCGGCGCGACTGCCCTACTTCGTCACGGCCTTGAGATCGGCCGCGGCCTGGAGATTGTCGATATAGGCGTCCTGGCCCTTGCCATGCAGCGAGGTGCGCGCGAACAGGATCTGGTTGCGCAGTTGCTGCAGGTCCTGGAGGCCCCGACGAAATTCCGCTTCCAGCCTGGCGCGGTGCACAAGCATCTCGCGCTCGATCAGGTCGATTTCCTGGATGTCGTCGGGCTGCGAAGCATCGAAGCGGAAGCGGCGTTCGATGGCGGCACGCCAGGCGATCAGGTCGTCGATCAGCTTCACGCCGAAGTCGGGAACGGTGTAGAGCGCCTTTTCGTCGATGTCGGCGGCGGTCTCGATGCCGAAGGATTCGAGCAGGGACTTGCGGCTCGGGGTGAGCCCCGGCACCTCGGCATCGGCGACCTCGAAGCCTTCGAGGAAGCGCCGGCGTTGCCGTATCTCCTTGCCCGCCGCCGTCTCCGCCATGCGGCGCGACCGGATCTCATCGAGCTCGCGCCAGGCCCCTCTCAGACGTTCGAGTTCGGCGCGCCGGGCATCGAAGGCGCCGGGACCGGCCTTGGCCTTCCACTCAGCGAGCACGCCTTCCCATTGCTCGCGATAGGCCCTCTCCCGCTCGATGAAGCCGATGGTGCTGAGCTGCGCCTTGAGGACAAGCTTCACGAGGACGAAGAGAATGATGCCGGTGACGATGAAGAAGAGCCGCGCCAGCACCGGCAGGTCGACGAAAGCGGCCGCCATCGGCAAGGCCGCGACGAACAGCGCGATCGGCAGATGGAAACGGCGACGACGCCTGAACTGTCGTGCGTAGGGCGAGAGCGGGATGCGATTCTCGGCCACGGGATTGACCAGGGATGGCAGCGGCCCGGGCGGCTCGAGCGTCGTGATCTGCTTCCAGAAGGCGTCGAGGTCGAAATAGCGGGTGGCGCCGACCGAGGCGGTGGCCGAGAACAGGCCCACGCCGGTGGCGCCTTCCATGCGGCACCACGGGCAGTCCTGCAGGCCGGCGATATGCCAATGCGACGAGCTCGCCGTGCATTGCACCAGCTCGCCTTCCAGCACATCGAGCGCCGCCATCCACTCACGCGCCGTCGGCCGGCCCGCCCTGGCCGCGTCGCGAGCGAAGGCGCGTTCGAACAGCCGCACCACCGGCGCCGACAGGATGTTCAGGGGCGCCGTTCCCGGCGGCGGCTGCATCTGGGCCGCTGCATGGTTGACGCCATAGGCGAAGCGATGCTCGCGGATCGCCCGCTCCACCGGCATCTCGCCGGTGCCGAGATAACGGCCGGCGAAGGGATGGCGGCCCATGAACAGCATCAGGAAGATCAATACCGCCAGGCCGAAATTGTCGTGGTTCGGCGTGCGCACGAGGCCGGTGAAGACGAGCCCCTGCAATTCGGGCGGCGTGAAGATCGGCACGCCGACGTCGCAGAGGTAACGCTTGCCCGACGCGGTGATCTGGAAGCTGTCGCAGTCGATCAGGCGGACGCGGGCGTCCTGGGCCACCAGCACGCCACCATGGTTCACGTCGGCGATGACGCCCGAGGCCTCGTGGACGGTGGCGAAGGCGCGGCAGAGATTGGCCGCGGCGCGCACCAGGAACCGCCAGTCGGCGCCCGGGAACTCGCTGCGCCGGCTCTTGGGGCTGTAGAGCTGATGGATGTCCTTGTGGCCGACGACTGTCGGCATCTTGAGCCCGACCGGCGCACCCGAGCGCAGGAGCAGCAGTTCGGTGGGCCACGCCGTGAGCTTCTCGATCTCCGGCGTGCGCATCGCCGCCATGGCGCGGATCTTCTCCGCGCGCTGCGGCAGCATGGGCTGGCTGTAGATCTTGGCGACGGTCTCGGGGGCGCCCACGATCTCGAACACCGTCCCCTCGCCGCCCTGGCCGATCTTGCGGCCGAGCCGCAGCGGCTGGCCCCGCGAATCCAGGACCTCGACCGGCTGCTGCAGGCCGCTCACTTCCGGGGCACCGCCGCGACGGGCCTGCGCGTCGCCAGGATCAGCGTCTTGTCGTCGTCGGTGCGCTCGGTGATGACGGGGCCCGACAGGTACTTCTCCAGGCCCTGGGACAGAGCCGCGTCCACGCCGTCCGCCGCCGACGCACGGACCGAGCGGAACATGCTGTCGAAGAACGGCGCATGGACGGTCTTCTCGGCCTTGTTCAGCACCAGGTTCTCGAGCCCGTCGGTGAACAGCGCGATCTCCTCCACCGCATGGCCGATCGCGTCGAACTCCATGGCCTGCAGGGCATTCTCGGAGGTGATGAAGTTGGTCGTGTTGGCGAACTCACCGTGCTGCGGCCAGAAGACATAGGACCAGCCGTCGGCTTCGCCGTCCGACGTCACGATGGCGCCGTCGCCGATCTGCACGAAGGCCGTCGTCGACTCGCCGATGATCGCCGCCAGGAGCGTGCAGGCATATTCGTGGCACTCGATCCCGTCGGCCTCGGCGCGCAACGACAGCCTGAAGACGACGCCGGCGACCCAGCGCGACATCAGGGCCCGGTTGATGTCCTCGAGCCGGCCGCCCGATTCGATATAGGCTTCGACCAGCTTGGCGAAGGTCTCGCAGGCGAGCGCAGCGCCGATCTCGGCCACCGACGCGGTCCCCGCGCCGTCGGCTGCCACCAGCACGACCACGCGACGACCGAACGAATCGCGCATCGCGAGATGGCAGTGGCTGTCCTGGCAGGGCATGCCGGCGACGACGTGCGAGCTGCCGATTGAAGACGCCATCGCGACCCGCCATGGCAGGGACGCTGTCACACTTCGGCCCATCCGGGTGGCGCGAGCCGCACCCCTTGGCCGATCTGCGAGCGCGAGACGTGGCTGAGCGAGGACGACAGCCACGCGAACAGGTCGCGGAAGCGCAGGCCCGACAGCTTGAGCGGCGGGCGCACGGAGATCCGGCTCAGGATGTCGACGTTGGCGCCCTCGACAGCGACGGCTAAGAAGGAGAAGCCCCTCTGCTCCTCGCCCGCCCGCACTTCCGCGGCCGCTGCCTCCCAGGAGTCGGTCGGCGCGCCGTCGGTGATCAGGAACACCCAGGGGCGATAGTAGGGAACACCGTTGGCCTTGTAGGTCGCCTTGCGCTGCCGGATCATCTCCAGCCCGCCAGAGATGGCGGCGCCCATCGGCGTGTCGCCGGAGCTGGTGAGGTTGGGCGGCATGAAGCGGTCGGGCGTCTGGAAGTCGCTCAGCATCTGCACCGGGCCGAAGGTGACGATGGCGAGCTCGACCCGCTTCATGGCCAGTGTATCGGCCGCCAGCTCCTGCTTGAAGGTCGCCAGCCCCTGGTTGAGCTCTTCGATCGGCACCCCGGCCATGGACTGGGAGGTATCGAGCAGCAGCAGGCAGGGGCAACGCGGCTCGGGGTTTTCGGCGAACTCGCTCGCCCCAAAGGGTATCTGTTCCAAATCCGACATATCAGCCCCGGTGCTTCACATGCACGGCTTGCTTATGAAAGAAGTCGTCCGATCTTTCAACTCGACGGGGCAAGCCCTTCTCGCGCCTAGCGCTTGGCCGGGCCCGATGGCGTGCCCTTGACGACCCGCACCGGGTCGCCGTTCGAAAGGCCGTCGGGCGGGCTGTCGATGATCCGATCGTCGGGCGCGAGGCCGGTGCCGATCTCCACAACCTGGCCGAGGTCGCGCGCGATGGTGATGGGCTTGAGCACGACCTTGCTGTTGGCATCGACGGTGGCGACCCTGAGGCCGTCGCGGCCGAAGATCAGCGCCCCGGCCGGGATGGACAGCGCCAGCATGTTCTTGGGCAGCTCGATGCGCACATTGGCGAAGGCCCCTGGCATCAGCTGGCCCGCGGCATTGTCGACCACGACCTGCATGCGCGTGGTGCCCGATGCGGCGTCGACCGAGCGCGCCGAGGCCTCGACCAGGCCGCTGTAGGACTTGCCCGGATATTCCGGCACCGCGATCTCGACCTTGGTGTTGATCGGCACCGCCGGCGCGTAGTTCTGCGGCACGCCGATGTTGAGCCTGAGCTTCTTCACGTCGGAGATGACGAACAGCGCGAGGCCGGCGCTCGAATCGGCGTTGATCAGCGCGCCGAGGTCGGTGTTGCGCACCGTCACCACGCCGTCGAACGGGGCGGTGATGCGCTTGAAGTCCGACAGCACGACCAGCCGGTCGAGCGTCGCCTGCGCCGCCCGGCTCAGCGCCTGCTTGACCGTGAGGTCGCCCTGCTTCTCGTCGACCGTCTGGCGCGACACCGCATTGGAGCCGCCCAGCGTCGCCCAGCGCTTGGCCGTGATCTCGGCCAGGGTTTCGGCGGCCTGCGCGCTGGCCATCGCCGCCTTGGCCTGCAGAAGCTGCTGGTCGAGGTCGGGCGCCTCGATCTCGGCCAGGAGCTGGCCTGCCTTCACCTGGTCGCCGATATCGACGTGGTAGGCCTTCAGGAAGCCCGAGACACGGGCATAGATCGGCGCCCGCGCATGGGCCTCGAGGCGGCCCGGCAGGTCGAGCGAGGATTTGTTGCCGCCGGAATCGGCCGTGATGACGCTGACCGGCGGAACCGCCTGCGTGTCGGTCGTTTCCTTGAGGCGGGCGTTGCTGGCACTACGGCTGGTGATGCCATTGCCGACCACCAGGGCGACCGCCAGAAGGCCGACCACGGCGGAGATGGTGAGGCCCCGGCGGGAAACCCGCGTCGGCGTCGGCGAGGAAGGCTGCTCAGTCTGCATGCGAAAGGGCTCCTGCCGACGGCGCAGCCTCGGAGGCGCGGCCATGACGGCGATGAACGACACTGAACACGACGGGCACGAAGATCAATGTGGCAATTGTCGCAAAAATCAGGCCGCCGATGACGGCACGGCCCAGCGGCGCGTTCTGCTCGCCGCCCTCACCCATGCCCAACGCCATCGGCGCCATGCCGATGATCATGGCCAGCGCCGTCATGACGACCGGCCGGAAACGCACGAAGCCCGCATCGAGGGCTGCCGCGGTGGCATCCCCCAGCTCCTCCAGCCGCTCGCGGGCGAAGGAGATCACCAGCACCGAATTGGCCGTGGCCACGCCCATGCACATGATCGCGCCGGTGAGCGCCGGCACCGACAGCGTGGTGTTGGTGGCGAACAGCATCCAGACGATGCCCGCCAGCGCCGCCGGAAGAGCGGTGATGATGACGAAGGGATCGCTCCACGACTGGAAGTTCACCACGATCAGCAGGTAGATCAGCACGATCGCGCCCAAAAGGCCGAACAGCAGTCCGGAGAAGGCGCTCTCCATGGTCTTGACCTGGCCCTGGACCTTGACCGCGCGGATCTTGGGCGACTGCTCCTTGGCGAGGTCGGCCACGATGGCGCGCACGTCGGCCGCCACCGAGCCGAGGTCGCGGCCCTGCACCCCGGCGTAGACCTGCACCACGTTCTGCAGGTCGTATTGCGAGACCACGGCATTGGCGGCGTCGCGCCTGATGTCGGCGATGCCGCCCAGGACCTGCAGCGAGGTCGCCGCCGGCGCCATGATCGGCAGGTTGGAGAGCGACGACAGCGAATCCAGCCGGTACTGGGGTGTCTGCATGACGATGTTGTAGGTGACGCCGTTGGCCGGGTTGAGCCAGTAGGTCGGCGCCACCTGGCCCGAGCCGGCGAGATTGACGACCAGCGAGTTGGTGACGTCGCGCGTCGTCAGTCCCACGGTCTGTGCGCGGGTGCGGTCGATGTCGACGGCGAAGACCGGCGCGCCGCGTGACTGCTGGATGCGCGCATCGACGATGCCCGGCACCTTGCGCATGCGTGCGAGGATCTTGTTGGCGTGCTCGAAACCGGCGGCGAGATCGGAGGTGCGGACCTGCACGTCGAGCGGCGACGGCGCGCCGAAATTCAGGATCTGGCTGATGATGTCGGCCGGCAGGAACGAGAAGGTGAAGCCGGGGAACATGTCGGGGAGGCGGCGGCGCAGCTCGGCCACGTAGTCGGCGGTCGGCGGATGGTCGGGCACCAGCTTGATCTGGATGTCGCCGTCCTGCGGGCCGATCGTGCCGGTGTTGTTGTAGACCATGTTGATGCCGCTCACCGGCATGCCGACATTGTCGGCCATCGTCGCGATCTGGTCGGAGGGGATGATCGTGCGGACCGCCTTCTGGATGGCGGCGAAATAGTTGGCGCTCTCCTCGACGCGCGTGCCGATGGGCGCGCGCACGTGCATCAGTATCTGACCCGAGTCGACCGCCGGGAAGAAGTTGCGGCCGAGGAACGGCACCAGCGCGAACGAGGCCAGCACGAAGGCGAGGAAGCAGACGATGAATACAGGCCGGCGCGACAGTGCCATGCCCAGCAGCTCGTGATAGACCGCACGGATGCTCTCGAAGCGCGCCTCGAAGCCCCTCTGGAAGCGAACCAGCGGATTGCGCGAGCGCGGCGGCGCCTCGCCATGGGCATGCTGGACGTGAGGCTTCAGCAGGTAGTTCGCCATCGTCGGCACCAGCGTGCGCGACAGGATGAACGAGCAGATCATGGCGAACATGACCGCC
>CANIRG010000242.1 GCA_947469635.1 Rhodospirillales bacterium
AACAACAAGATCCGCGTCATCCAGCGCCGCGCCTACGGCCTGCGCGACCAGGAATATCTGCGGCTCAAGGTCCTCACATGCATGCTTCCAGCGCTCTGAAGTTGCCCAAATCACCCACTCGATTCCCTGATGAGCCAGGGTGAGGTCGGCGCCGCCGCCGACATATTCCATCGACGCGGTGAAGAAGGGCGACGAGGACTGCACGCTGGCGAAGGTGCCGGTGGTGCCGCTGAAGGTCGAGATGACGCCGCTGTAGCTCGTGACCTGTTCGTACAGTCCCGGCTGCACCAGGGCGCGGAACGTGCCGTTGAGCGTGGCCCGGTTGGCGAGAAGGGTGTCGCTGAAGCTGGCCGAATCGAAGCGGAAGGCCAGCGTGCCGGACGCGCTCTGGATGAAGGTGGCGCCGGCCATCGAGATGCCCGACGTCGCCACCACGCTCGACGGCGACGTGAAGGTGATCAACCCGTTGTTGGTCAGGCTGTCCAGGCCCGTGCCCACGCTCAGCATGGTGATGGAGCCGTTGATCGTGCCGGAATTGGTGATCGCCACGGCGCTGACGCCGCTGGAATTGGTGATGCGCAGCGCGTCGGTGCCGAGGCCCGAGCCGAGGGTCGCGCCGGGCTGGACGTTGACCGTCCGGCCCGAGACCGTGCCGAAGTTGATGCCCTCGGGAACATAGCCGTTGCAGGTCGTGACCGAACCGACCGTGACGCAATCGGCCAATGCCGGGCTGGCAGAGCCCAGCATCACCAGCCCCACGGCTCCTCCGAAGCGCCTCAGTGCCGATGGCAGGGTCATGCTCTGTCGGCCCTCAGCCGCGATAGCCGCGCTTGCCCGCGTCGCGCAGCCACAGCCGGACCAGATGGCGTTTGCGCTCGGGCTCGGGGTGGTCGACGAACTCGGTGCGTGCGTGGCCGGTGGCGCGGTTGTTGACGTACTGGATCTGGCCCGGCGCGAAGCCAAGCTCGACATGCAGCTCGGGCCGGTCGAACACCGACTGCACGGCGGCGAGTGCCGCCGCGGTCTCGTTGTCCATGCGCTCGCCGCGCAGCTCGTAACCGGCATGGATCTCGCCCAGCGCCAGCCGCGCCCTCACGGTGCCGTCGCTGCCGCGCTCGAACATCGGAGCGGCGAAGGTCGCGGGCTCGTCCGGCTGGTGCTCGGCATGGCGGTCGTACCAGAAAGGCTTGTAGAGACGCTCCATCAGCTCGGGATACCGCGCGGCCAGCGCCTGGTGCACCGTGGCGACGCTCATCACCTGGCTGACGCCGCCTTCCTTGGCCGGGTGCAGGCAGAGCAGGCAGACATATTCCGGCGGCGTCTCGTTGTAGGAATTGTCGTTGTGGAAGCGCAGGTCGACATTGGTGACGGTGGGCCGGATGCCGGAGCCCGGCTTCAGCTTGGCGCCGGTGTCCTGCACGTCGAAGAACATCTGGCCGCCGATCTTCTGCGCAACGGGACGCGCGAGCAGGCTCGACAGCAGCCAGTAGAGATGGATCGCCTCGTCGCGATTCATCTCCTCGAGCGGCAGCCGGTCGAGGACCGCGAACATCGGTCCCGACTGCGTCACCCGCCGCACCTCCGCCATGGTGGCGCGGCAGGCGTCGAGCGCGAAGTCGGAAGGATCGAGCAGGAACAGCGGCACGGGCGCGCGCCTGATCTCGGCAAGCACGGCACGCAGCTCGTCGAGCGCGGCAGCGGGCAGATGCACCGTCCAATCGGCGGGGACGATGGTATCGCGGGTCCAGGCTTGTTGCGTCGTGTTCATGTCAGAATCCAAATGCGTTGCGAACGTTGCCGCCCAGCAGGCCGGCACGGTCAGGCGGTGGCACGCCATCCACCATCTCTTCCAGCGCCTGCAGATAGTCGCCGGTGTGGTCGGGATGCGGATAGTCCGAAGCCCAGAAGAAGCGGTCGGCGCCATAGGTCTTCATCATGGCGGGCAATGTACGCTCGTCGGGATCGCCCGACACCCAGACCTGGCGGCGGAAATAGTCGCTGGGACGGTGCTTGAGCGGCGCGCGGCCGCCGAGATAGGTGGCGGTGGCGACGCCGTCCAGCCGGTCGAGCCAGTAGCCGATCCAGCCGGCTCCGCATTCCAGCAGCACCAGCTTGAGCTTGGGAAAGCGGTCGAAGGTGGCGAAGTCGAAGAAGGTGGTGAAGGCCTGGCGTACACCTTCGCCGGCCGTCACCGAGGCGAGCAGCGACAGGCGATGTCCGTTCTCGAAGCGTGGCGAGCGCAGCTCGAAGGGCTCGAAGCTGGGATGGATGGCGATCGGCACATCGAGCTCGACCGCCTTGGCATAGACCGGATCGTGCACCGGATCGCCGTGCGCCTTGTGCGTCCAGGTGAAGGGCACGACGAAGGCGCCGCGGCAGCCGTCCTTCACCGCGCGCTCCAGCTCCTGCGCGGCTGAATCGGGATCGCCGAGCGAGAGATGGGCGATGGGGATCAGCCGGCCTTTGGACTCGCGGCAGAAATCGGCGATCCAGCGATTGTAGGCGCGGCAATAGGCTTGGCTCAGCTCGACGTCGTCGAGCTCGGCTTCCCACAGGATGCCCAGGGTCGGGTAGAGCACGGCGGCATCGAGCCCTTCGGCATCGAGCAGCTTCAGCCGCTCGCCCGCGTCGCAGGCGCCGTAGGGCATGTTGGCGGCGTAGGTCTTGTCGGGATGCGGCTGGAAGGCGTCGAGATCCTTCTCGCCCATACGGCCGAGCGTGGCGGGATAGCCGCGGCGCGTACGCTTGCTCGGCCGGCCGGCGATTTCGAGATACTCCAGCCCATTCTCGTCGCGCTTGAGGCGCAGCGCACGATCCTTGTGCCTGCTCTCGATGTAGCGGTCCCAGAGGCCGGCATCCTCGAGCAGGTGCCCGTCGGCATCGACGGCATGGCGATACTTCAGATGATGGACGCCGCTGGGATCGAATACCGGTCGCACTAGCGTTCCTCCCCGGCAATCAGGCCGTAGATCATGACGCTATGCCACGCGCCCGAGACCAGCCAGCGGTCGCGGATCGGGCCGCCCTCCAGGCGAAATCCGAGGCGCTTGGCGAGGGCAGCGGACGGCTTGTTCACCGCCCGAATCAACGCTTCGACCTTGTGCACCTTGAGATCGTCGATCAGATGCCGCAGCAGCGCGCGCCCGGCCTCGGTCATGTAACCCTTGCTCTGGTGCTCGGGCAGGATCAGCCAGCCGACATCGACGCGCTTCTCGCGCTTCTCGCGGCGGTGATAGTTGATCATGCCGACGACTCGCTTGCTGCTGCGCTCCTCGACCGCCCAGATGACGTAGTGAGCGGGGTGGTAGCCGAGATGCCAACGCATCATCTTGCGCGTGGTGTCGAGGTCGGGACTGGGAGATACGCCCCAGTAGCGCAGGTTCTCCGGATCGCCATAGAGCGCGTGCAGCGTCTTGAGGTCGCTTGTCCGGAACGGGCGCAGGCGCAGCCGGTCGGTGTCGAGCGTGGGTTGTTTCTTCACGGACGTCGCCATGCGCTAGACTAGGTGGAGAGGCAGACATTGGTCACGCGAAAACCGTCCCGCACCAACGATCCCGAAGGCGTGCGGCGCAACATCCTGGAAGTGGCGACCGCCGAGTTCGCGCGTCGCGGCTACAGCGGCGCGCGGGTCGATGCTATCGCCGCCGTGACCCGCACCAGCAAGCGGATGATCTACTACTACTTCGGCAGCAAGGAGCGCCTCTACGTCGCCGTTCTCGAGCAGGCCTATCGTTCCATCCGCAGCGGCGAGGCGGCGCTCGACCTCGCCCATCTTCCGCCCGAGGCGGCGTTGCGACGGCTGGTCGAGCTCACCTTCGATTATCAGAATGCCCATCCCGAGTTCGTCCGGCTGGTGATGATCGAGAACATCCACCTGGCGCGCCACATGAAGCGCTCGCGCACCATCCAGAAGCTCAACAGCATGGCGATCGACGCGCTCAGCCAGCTCTATGACCGCGGTCGCGCCGCAAGGCTGTTCCGGCCGGGCCTAGATCCGGTGGACCTGCACATGACCATCAGTGCGCTCTGCTTCTTCAATGTCGCCAACCGGGCGACCTTCTCGACCATCTTCAAGCGCGACATGGCCTCGCCTCAGGCCCTGGTGAAGCGCCGCGCCGAGGTGGTCGAGACCGTCCTGCGCTACGTGCTGGTTTGACCCGGCACCTGCAGGATTGGTCCGCGTTAGACACTCTTCGGCTGTAGGATGACGTCTGGAGGCGCCATGACCAAGCGAATCGGAATCCTGACCAGCGGTGGCGATTGCGCCGGCCTCAACGCCGTCATCCGCGCCGTCGCGTTGCGGGCGCATCACGGCCACGGCTGGACGACGGTCGGCATCTCGCACGGCACGCTCGGCCTGCTCGAGCGTCCCGTAGCTGCCCGCGAGCTCGATCCGGCGCGGCTCGATGCGGCACTGGCGCGGCAAGGCGGCACCTTCCTCGGCAGCACCAACAAGGGCGATCCCTTCGCCTATCCGATGCCCGACGGCAGCCTGCGCGACCGCTCGGGCGAGATGGCCGAGGCGGTGCGGCTGCTGCGGCTCGACGGGCTGATCGGCGTCGGCGGCGACGGCAGCCTCGAAATATTGCGCAGGCTGTTTCAGCCCACGGGCGTGCCCTTCATCGGCGTGCCCAAGACCATCGACAACGACGTCGCCAACACCGAGCGCGCCGTGGGCTACTCCACGGCCGTCGCCATCGCCACCGAGGCGCTCGACCGGTTGCAGCCTACGGGTGCCAGCCACGATCGCATCATGGTGCTGGAGGTGATGGGCCGCGACGCCGGCCACATCGCCATCGCGGCAGGCATCGCCGGCGGCGCCGACGTGGTGCTGATCCCCGAGATCGGCTGGCGGTTGGCGCACGTCACCGAGCACGTTGCCAAGCTTCGCGACGCCGGGCGGCGCACGGCTCTGGTGGTGGTCGCCGAAGCGGCCGGCAAGTCCGACGACCCGCCTGATCCCAAGGACGACGCCCCGTCGCAGCATGGTATGGGCGAATGGCTGGCGAAGAGACTGGCGGCGACGACCGGCGCCGAGGTGCGCGCCACGGTGCTGGGGCATGTCCAACGCGGTGCCGAGCCCACGGCCGAGGACCGGCTGCTGGCGAGCGCGCTCGGCGTGCGCGCGGTCGATCTGCTGGCCGAAGGCGGTCGCGACCGCATGGTGGCGTGGTGGAACCGCAAGGTGATCGACGTGCCGCTCGACAAGGTCGTCGGCCGGTCACGCACCGTCGATCGGGCAGGCTCGCTGGTGGCTACGGCGCGGGCGCTGGGGATTTGCCTGGGAGATTCCTAGCGTCGAGCCAGAACACCTCGCCCTCGCTGAGCTCGGTGTCGAGCCAGAGGAAGGGCGTGCGCGGATAGGCGGCTTCGATGTTGGCCTTGCCGCGCCCGACCTCGCACAGCAGCGCGCCCTTTGGCGTGAGATATTTCGGGGCTTCGGCAAGAATGCGATGCACGAGGTCGAGCCCATTGTCGCCGGCGGCCAATGCCATGCGCGGCTCATGGAGAAATTCCGGCGGCAGATCCGCCATGCCGTCTGCATCGACATAGGGCGGGTTGCTGATGATGAGGTCGTAGCGTCGCCCTTTGAGCGGCGCGAACAGATCGCCCCGCAGCAGCTCGATGCGCTCGCGCAGGCGGTGCGTCGCGACGTTCTGACCGGCAAGCGCCAGGGCCGGCGCCGAGAGGTCGACAGCATCGATTCTCGCCCTCGGAAAGGCGAAGGCGGCCAGGATGGCGAGGCAGCCCGAGCCGGTGCAGAGATCGAGGATGCGGTTCGCGCGCGCGTCCTCGGCGAACGGCAGCATTCCGCCCGCCAGCATGTCGCCGATGAAGGAGCGTGGGATCAATGCGCGAGGGTCGCTCTGGAAGCGCACGCCCTGCATATAGGCGGCGCCCAGCAGGTAAGGCGCTGGGATACGTTCTTCGATGCGGCGCTGAACGAGTGTCGTGAGCTTGCGCTGCTCGCCTTCGCTGAGCTGCAGGTCGCGATAGGGATCGAGCCTGTCGATCGGCAGGCCCAGCCCTTCCAGCACGAGGAAGGCCGCCTCGTCGCGGGCGTTGGTCGTGCCATGGCCATAGGCCAGCCGAGCGCGCGCCAGACGTTTCACTGTATCGTCGAAGAACCGGCCCAGCGTCGGGGCCGGCGGCTTGATGCGCTGCGCCATGCGGCCCTACACTAGCCGAGATCATGAAACGCCGCGCCTTTCTCCTTGCCGGTCTGCTGAGCCCGGCCGCTTCGGCGCCGGCATCGGCTGCATCCGACATCTCCGTCATCTATGTCGGTGGCCAGGACTGCTCCTACTGCACGATGTGGCAGAACCGCTATCGGGCAGCGTGGCTCGCGTCGCCGTCGTTCACCCAGGTGCAATGGATAGAGATCGATCCGCCGCGCCTGCGCGACGCCTATCGGGAGCGGCATTGGCCCGTGGCCTTCAGGTCGGTGCTCGAGCAGGTGCCGCGCAAGAACGGCACGCCGCGCTTCCTGGTTGTCCAGGGAGGGCGCATCGTCTCCAACCAGCTGGGCGTCACAGCGTGGGAAGTGACACTGGCCGATCTCAAGATTTTGCTGGGGTAACACCATGGCCGCCGCTCTCGATGGATTGCTGGTTCTCGATCTGACGACACATCTCTCGGGGCCCTTCTGCGGCATGCAGCTCGCCGACCAGGGCGCGGACGTGATCAAGATCGAAAGCCCGCAGGGTGATTCGATGCGCGGCGCGCCGCCCTTCGTGGAAGGCGAGTCGGCGCCCTTCATGCTGTGGAACCGCAACAAGCGCGGCATCCGGCTCGACCTCAAGGACAAGGCCGACCTCGCCACCTTCTGGGAGCTGGCGGAACGCGCCGACGTGCTGCTGGAGAATTTCCGGCCCGGCGTGATCAAGCGTCTGGGCATTGGCTGGGAGGAGCTGCACAAGCGCAACAAGCGGCTGGTGCTGGGCTCTATCTCGGGCTTCGGCCAGACCGGCCCCTATGCCAGCCGTGGCGGCTTCGACCTCATCATCCAGGCGATGTCCGGCCTGATGTCGGTCACCGGGCCCAAGGACGGCCCGCCCTATCGCATCCCGCTCGCCATCTCCGACGTCGGCGCCGGCCTCTATCTCACCATCGGCGTGCTGTCGGCCTTGCAGGCACGGCAGAAGACCGGCGAAGGCCAGTGGGTCGAGACGTCGCTGCTCGAAGCCACCGTGTCGCTCGGCGTCTACGAGGCCGCGAGCTATTTCGCCAATGGCCAGCGGCCGGAGAAGCTGGGGCAGGGCCATCGCGGCTCGGCGCCCTACCAGGTGTTCCAGACCAAGGACGGCTGGCTCACCATCGGCGGCGCGCAACAGAATTTCTTCGTCAAGCTCTGCGCCCTGATCGGCAAGCCCGAGCTCGCGACCGATCCACGCTTCAAGGCCAATGCGCTACGGGTGAAGAACAACGCCGCAATCGTCGCGATCCTGCAGGAGGCGGTGATCCAGCGCACCTCGGCGGAGTGGATGACGGCATTGGAGGCCGAGGGCATTCCCGCCGGCCCGGTGATGTATCACGACGAGGTCTTCACCGATCCGCAGGTCCTGGCGCGCGGCATGGTGGCCGAGGTCGAGCATGCCAAGGCGGGCAGGCAGAAGACGCTGGGCGTGCCGATCAAGATGTCGGCGACGCCCGGCGGCGTGCGCCGCGCCGCGCCGGCGCTCGGCCAGCACGACGACGAGATCAAGAAGCGCAAGGCCTAAGGCCCTCGCAGATCGACCGCGTCCCTTTCCCCGTCCCTGCCCTCCTCCGAAGACGGGGGAGGAAAAAGATGAAGAACCTTCCTCCCCCGTCTTCGGGAGTGCCCGAAGGGCGGAGGGGGAAGGCCTCAGTCGAGATGTGAGCTACGGGCCCTCGTAGCGATCGGCGATGCCGTTGCCGTTGGCGTCACGATCGTAGCGATTGGGGATGCCGTCGCGGTCGCTGTCGCGATGGGCGGCGTTCCAGTTGCGGTCGCCGTGGCGATACGAGGTGCTCGGATATCCATTCTGCTCGACGCAGCCCGCGGTCAGGGCGACCAGAGCGGCGGCCAGCAGCCATTTGGCATTGCGCATTTGATCCTCCTTCAGTGTCCAAGGAGGTACGTAGCCAAGAAGGCAGAGAGCGCCTTATTTCAGCTTCAGCCCGACCACCCGCACCAGCCCGTCGGCCAGCGGCACGAAGCCTTCGAGCCTGTCGATGTGCGCGATCAGATATTGCGGATGGTAGAGATAGACGATCCACCCCTCGGCCAGGAACTTGCGCGTGATCTTCTCGTAGGCCGCCTTGCGCACGGCGGGGGCGCTGGCGGCCCGCGCCTCCTGGTGCCAGGCGTCGATCTCCTTGTCGCAGTAGTGACCCATGTTCTGCGGCGCGCCGCAGGTCTGGTAGATCACCGCGTTGCCGTCGGGATCGCTGCGGCCGCTCCAGGTGTTCATGTAGATGTGGAAGTTGCCGTCCTCGCCCTGCTTGAGCGCGGTCGCCACCTCGGTGACGCGGATCTTGAGATCGAAGCCTGCTTCGGCCGTCATCGACTGCACGACCTCGGCGACGGCGCGCGTCTCGGGCGTGTTGGACACCATGAAGTCGAGCACGAGCGGCGTGGTGACGCCGGCCTCCTTCATCAGCGCCTTGGCCTTGGCGAGGTCGCGCTTGGGGACCGGGAAGGCCGCCTGATAGTAGGGGTTCTGCGGGCTGATCCACTGGTTGCCCGGCACGAACTCACCGTTGAACACCACCTGGTTCAGCGCCTCGCGGTCGATCGCCAGCTCGAAGGCCTGGCGCACGCGCGCGTCCTTGCCCAGCGGCGTGTCGGCCTTGGGGCCGTTGGCGACGTTGAGGAGCAGGCCGAAGAAGCCCAGCGACACCGCCTTGCTGAGCCTGAGCTTGGGATTGTCGCGCACCGTCTTGATGTCGGTGGCGAGCACGCGTTCCATCAGGTCGAGGCCGCCGGAGCGCAGGTTGGCCAGCCGCACCGTCGAATCGACGATCGGCAGGTAGGTGATCCTGTCGATCGAGACCTGGTCCTTGTTCCAGTAGTCGGCGAACTTCTCCACGACGATGCGGTCCTGCTGGACGCGCTCGACGAACTTGTAGGGGCCGGCACAGACGGGCTTCAGGCCAAACTTGTCGCCCGCCGCCTCGGCCGCCTTGGGCGAGACCATCATGCCGGCGCGGTCGGTGAGCTGGGCCAGCAGCGGCGAGAAGGGAGTCTTGAGGTTGAGCCTGATCGTCAGCGGATCGACCACATCGACGGTGTCGATGATGCCGATCTCCGGCTTGCGGAACGAGCTCTTCATGTTGAGGTGGCGGTCTAGGCTGTACTTGGCGGCAGCGGCGTCCATGGGCTCGCCGTCGTGGAACTTCACACCGGGCCTGAGCTTGATGGTGACGGTCTTGCCGTCGGCCGAGGTCTCGTGGCCGAGCGCCAGCTGCGGCACGATCGCGAGCTTGGCGTCGATGTCGAACAGCTTGTCGCAGACCGAGGCGAAGACGATGCGCGCGGTGTAGGTGCGCGAGAGGGTGGGATCGAGAACGTCGGGATCGTCGCCGAGCCCGATGCGCAGATGGCTGCCCTGGGCGAAGGCTGGTGCGAAAGCGCCGACGGAAAGGGCGAGCCCCAAGGCGAGGGTGCGTGCGGCGCGGCGAGCTGTCTGCTTCATGGTTGTCTCCGCCTCATGATTCTTTCCGTCGATATTCCAACACAGCCAAGGTCGCTCGGCTATTTCAGCTTGAGGCCGATCACCCGCACCAGCCCGTCCGGCATCGGCCTGTAGCCTTCCAGCCGGTCGACATGGGCGATCAGCATCTGCGGATGGTA
>CANIRG010000243.1 GCA_947469635.1 Rhodospirillales bacterium
AACGCCAAGGGCAAGCTCGATAACGCCGGCTTCCTCGACTACCGCATGCCGGTGGCCTCGGACCTGCCGATGATCGAGACCATCATCGTCGAGGTGCCCAACCCGCATCATCCCTATGGCGTGCGCGGCGTCGGCGAGGTGCCGATCATCCCGCCGCTCGCCACCGTGGGCAATGCCGTCGCGCGTTCGACAGGCGTGCGCATGTTCAACCTGCCGCTGTCGCCGCCCAGCATCTCCGCGGCGCTCGACGATGCGGCACCGAAGATGGCGGCGGAGTAGCTACTTCGCCTCCACAAGCAGCCCGCCGTGCCAACGGCGGACCAGCAGGATCAGCGCCGTCATGCCGACGGCGCTGACGACGACCATGCCGAGGAAGGCCCGCTGGCCGAATTCGGAATAGAGCTGGCCGGAGAACTGGAACACCAGCGCCTGCGTGGCGCCGGTGCCCAGCGCGTAATAGAGGCTTTGGCCCAGCGCGGCCCCATTGGCCGGCAGCGCGCGCTGCAGGAAGGCCATGGCGCCGAGGTGGCAGGCGGCGAAGGTGCAGGCATGCAGCGCCTGCAAGGCGATCAGCGCGGCGAGGTCGGTGGTGAAGGCCATCGCGGTCCAGCGCACCACGCCAGCGGCAAGGCCGAGCCCGATCAGGCCGCACGGTCCCAGCCGCTTCAGCATCCAGCCGCCGAACAGCATCAGCACGATCTCGATGGCGACGCTCTCGGCCCAGAGAAGACTGATGGTGACGTCGTCGATGCCGGCGCCGCGCCAGGTGAGGGTGCCGAAGCTGTAGAGCACGGAGTGGCTGGCCTGGCAGCAGCCGGCGGCGAACAGGAACAGCAGGAACGGCGGCGAACGCAGCAGCGTCGAGATGCTGAACGGCGCCTTGCGGTGGTCGACGCCCGGCAGTCGCGCCGGGGCGGCGGGCAGCAACAGGGCGAAGGGTGCCAGCAGGACGAGGCTCGCGACGGCGACATAGAGCACCCACGGCGGGCCGTAGCGGTCGACCGCCACCCCGCAGAGGAAGGCGCCCAGGATGAAGGCCACCGAGCTCCACATGCGCACGCGCGCATAGTCGAGGCCAGCGCGCTTGGTCTCCGTCACCAGCACGCCGTCGTAGAGCGGCATCGGCGGCGACCAGACGAAGGCCCAGACCATGGTGACGGCGAAGACGGCGAGGAAGCCGTGTGCCATCTCGTAGGCGCCGATCATCACCAGCGCCATCAGCCCCAGCGCCACGATCACGCCCTTGGGTCCGCCCATGCGGTGCGCCACCCAGCCGACCGAGAGCGTGGCCACGACGCCCACGATCTGGCGGCTCATGAACAGCGTGCCGATCTCGGCATCGCTGACACCACGGTCGCGCAGCCACACCGGCCAGTAGCTCATGAAGGCGCCGGCCGCGAAGAAATAGGCCGCGCCGTAGCCGGCGAGCCTGAAGCCGGTGAGCCAAGGCGACATCAGCCGGCGAACTCGCGTCGTACCAGATTGGTGTGCTGTCCCAGCGTCGGCAGATCGCCTAGCCGCTCTGGTTCGCCGATGTAGGAGGCAGCGAGCGCCGGCACGCTGACCTCGCCGGCGGGAGTCGTGAAGCTGGTGCGCTTGAGTTGGGGATGGGTCGAGAGATCGGCGACCGAGCTCACGCGCGCCCAGGCGATCTGCGCCGCGTCGAGCCGTGCCGCCAGCTCGGCGAAGGGCTGGCGGCCAAAGCTCTCCTGCACGATGGCGTTGGTCTCGTCGCGCCCCGCATTGCGCGCCTTGTTGGTGGAGTAGAGCGGATCGCGGTCGAGGCCGGGCCGGTCGAGCACGCCCTCGCAGAGCCGCGTGAACTCGCGGTCGTTCTGGATCGAGATCAGCACCGGCACTTTGTCTGCCGTCGCATAGACACCGTAGGGCGCGATGGTGGGATGGGTGAGGCCAAGGCGCGGCCAGTCGTAGGCGCCGTAGTCCTTGGCGAGCAGCGGCACGCTCATCCATTCCGCCATGGCCGAGAACAGCGACAGCGAGATGGCGCGACCCTCGCCGGTCTTCTGCCGTGCGAGCAGCGCCTCGAGGATGGCCGCATGGGCATACATGCCGGTGCCGATGTCGGTGGCCGACACGCCGATGCGGCCCGGCGCATGCTCGGTGCCGGTGATCGACGCCATGCCGCTCTCGGCCTGCACCAGCAGATCGTAGGCGCGGCGGTCCTTGTAGGGCCCGTGATCGCCGTAGCCCGACACATCGACGGCGATCAGGCTCCTGTCGCGCGCGCGCATGGCGGCCGAGCCGAAGCCCGCGCGTTCGGCCGCTCCCGGCGCCAGGTTCTGGATCAGCACGTCGGCCTTGGCGATCATGCGATGGAGGAGGGCGAGGTCTTCCGCCTTCTTGAAGTCGAGCACGACCGACTGCTTGCCGCGATTGAGCCAGACGAAATAGCTCGCCTGCCCGTGCACATAGCCATCGTAGCCGCGCGCGAAGTCGCCCTCCGGCCGCTCGATCTTGATCACGCGCGCACCGGCATCGGCCAGCCGCGCCGAGCAGTAGGGCGCGGCCACCGCCTGCTCGACGCTCACCACCAGCAGACCGTCCAGGGCTCCGGGCATATGCAACACTCCGCTTTGCCTATCGGACGCGCTGACCCCTCCGTCGGCGTATGACGTCGACGGAGGGGTCAAGACGCCAACGGCGCGCAACATGCCCCACCGCGCTTCGCTATGCCATAGTGTCCCCTGCTTGCCGTGATGGCGGCGTCGGAGTGGGAAGAGATCTCCGGCGGAACGATACTGAAAGTGGGTTGGGGGAAGGGAAATGCCGGGACCGCTCGCAGGGGTGAAAGTGATCGACATGACGGCCGTGCTGCTGGGGCCGTTCGCCACGCAGCATCTGGCCGACATGGGCGCCGACGTGATCAAGGTCGAGCCGCCGGAGGGCGATCTGCTGCGCGTGTCGGGAGGCTCGATGGGCAGCGACAAGAACATGGGCCCGATCTACATGGCGGCGAATCGCAACAAGCGTTCGATCTGCCTCGACCTCAAGAAGCCCGCCGCCGTCGAGGTGCTGAAAGGCATGATCAAGGGTGCCGACCTCTTCATCCACAACAGCCGGCCCGCCGCCATCGAGCGGCTGGGGCTGGGCTATGAGGACCTGAAGAAGGTCAACCCGTCGATCGTCTATGCCTACTCGCTGGGCTATGGGCGGAAGGGGCCGTACGGGCACAAGCCCGCCTTCGACGATCTGGTGCAGGGCGTGTCGGGCGCTGCCTCATTGCAGAGCCGCGTCGACGGCCTCGCGCCGCGCTTCATGCCGAGCCTGATCGCCGACAAGACGACCGGCCTGCACCTCTGCATCGCCGTGCTGGGCGCGCTCTACCATCGCAAGTGCACCGGCGAGGGCCAGATGATCGAGGTGCCGATGCTGGAGACGCTGGCGTCGTTCTGGCTGACCGAGCACATGTTCGGACGGACGTGGCGACCCGAACGCGGCGCGATGGGCTACGACCGCATCATCAACAAGTTCCGCCATCCGTTCGAGACCATGGACGGCTACGTCTGCGCGCTGCCCTACACCGACGCGCACTGGGCCACCTTCTTCGAGATCGTGGATCGGCCCGACCTCGCCAAGGACCCGCGCTTTGCCGACCGCACCGTGCGGCCAAAGCACTTCAGCGAGCTCTATCAGGTGCTCGCGTCGCTGCTGAAGCACCGCACGACCCAGGAATGGCTCGACGCCTTCGACAAGGCCGACATCCCGGCCATGCCGGTGCGCACGCTCGAGGACCTTCTGGACGACCCGCATCTCGTGGCGACCGGCTTCTTCACCGACCGCGAGCATCCGACCGAAGGGCCGATCACGACCTGCGCCAGCCCGCTCGATTTCGAGAAGACCAGGACCGAGTTCCGCCGCCATGCACCACGCCTCGGCGGCGATGGCGTCGAGGTGTTGCGCGAGGCCGGGCTGAGCGAGGAGGCGATCGAGAGGCTGAAGGCCGACAAGACGCTGATCGTGCCTGCCTGATGACGATCGACCCCGAGATCCGGCAAGGCATCGAGGCGCGGCTGGCCGATATCGAGCGCCGGTTCGGGGTCGAGGTGTTCCATGCCTGTGAGTCGGGCAGCCGAGCCTGGGACTTCGCCTCGGACGACAGCGACTACGATGTGCGATTTCTCTACCTCCATCCGCGCGACTGGTATCTGTCGCTCGTCGAGCAGCGCGACGTGATCGAAACGCCGATCGAAGGTGTCTACGACATCAATGGCTGGGACCTGCGCAAGGCGCTCAGGCTCGCGGCCAGGGGCAATCCCGTGCTGTTCGAGTGGCTGTCCTCGCCGATCCGCTACGTCGAGCGCCCGCTGGCCGCCGGCTTTCGCGAGCTCGCCTGTTCGGTCTTCGATCCGCGCAAGGCCTATCACCATTATTTCAGCATGGCGCGCGGGCAGCGCCGCGCCTATCTCGGCGGCGAAACGGTGCGGCAGAAGAAATACTTTTATGCGGTGAGGCCGTTGCTGGCCTGCCTCCACCTGCTCGAGCATGGCGGCATCGTCCCCATGCGATTCTTCGAGCTGATCGATTCGGTGGCGGTGCCCAAGGCAGTGCGCGAAGCGCTGGCGGAGCTTTTGCGCGCGAAGCGTCAGGCCAGCGAGGCGGCCGAGTCGGGGCGCTTGCCCGTGCTCGATGCCTGGATCGACGAGACGATCGCGGCGCTCCACACGCACCAACCCGACTCGGCGCCGCCGCGCGACATGGTGCGGCTCGATGCGTTCTTTCGCACCGCCATCGGCGCCTGATGCCGTCCGTCTGCATATCGTCGGCGTCCGGCGCCTATCCGATGCGCTCCGGCAATCGGGTGCGCCCGCTGGTGGATGGGCCGCCGATCTTCCGGCGCATCGGCGAGGCGGTCGAGGCGGCGCGGCACAGCGTCTGGGTGACGGTCGCCTTCTACTCCCACGCCTTCCGCTTTCCCGATGGGCAGGGTGCGCTCTTCGACGTGCTGGATCGCGCCGTGGCGCGCGGTGTGGATGTCCGTCTCCTGATCTGGCGCCCCAACCCCGAGAACTTCGGGCTCAATGCGACCTTCTCGGGCACGACGGCGGATCGGGACCTGCTCGGCAAGCGCGGGTCGCGGTTCAGGATTCGCTGGGATCGGGTGCCGGGCAGGCACTGCCAGCATCAGAAGACGTGGATGATCGATGCCGGCAGGCCGGGTGAGACGGCGTTCGTCGGTGGTGCGAACCTGGGCGCGCATGCCCTCGAGCGGCACGATGTGTACGTCGAGGTGGCCGGCCCGTCCGCGACCGATGTCCATCATAACTTCGTCCAGCGCTGGAACGAAGCCAGCGAGCGCAACGAGGAAGATGGGAACTGGGCCTGCGATGCTGCGGACAGGCTGGCCTTTCCGTCGCGTGCGTCCGAACCGTGCGGGTCGAGCACGGTGCAGATCCAGCGGATGCTGCAGGCCGGCCGCTACACCGACGGCCATCCCGCGCCGGGTGGGCAGCCGTTCGAGGTGGCCCGGGGCGAGCATTCGATCCTCGACCAGTACGAACGGGCGATCGATTCGGCGCAACGCACGATCTACCTGGAGAACCAGGCGATCCCGATACCGCAAATCGCCGACCGTCTCGCTCGTGCGCTCGAGCGCGGCGTCGATATCGTCCTTCTTGTCCCCGCGGAGCCGGAGCCGCATGTCATTGCCGCACGCCACGACCCGGCGGAGCGCGCGCTCTTCGACAGCCTCGCGGCCCTCGGGCGCCATCCGAACTTCCTGCTGGCGGGCATCGCCGAGCAGAGCCCGCAAGGCCGCCGTCCGAAATATGTGCATACCAAGACGATGGTGGTCGACGATGCCTGGACGACCATCGGGTCGTGCAACCTGCACCGCTTCTCGCTGTCGGGCCATTCCGAGATGAACGCGTCGATCTGGGACGCCTCGGTCGGCCGCGAGTTGCGATGCACGCTTCTGACGAAACACCTGGCGACGAACACGGCGGAGTTGGACGATCGTGCGGCGCTCGACGCCTATCGCCAGATCGCCTGCGCGAACCGGCGCAGGATGGAATGCGGCGACGCGGACTGGCAGGGCCAGGCCTTCGCACTCGACCCGGATCGCTACGCCCTGACGTAAGCGATTTCCTACGTAAAGTTGTTCCGCTTCGCGGCGTGCCCAGCCGCCAACCGATACGGTGGTGCTTGTCCCGGCGAGGGCGGCGGCTAAACTCCCGGCCAATCGAAAAGCACCCCTTGGGAGGGATCCATGGATCTCGCTTTCACGCCGGAAGAGCAGACCTTCGCCGACGAGGTGCGCGCCTTCGTGCGCGCCAACCTGCCGGCCGATGTGCGCGACAAGGTGAAGAACGGCAAGCATCTCGGCCGCGACGACTACATGCGCTGGCAGCAGGCGCTGGGGAAGAAGGGTTGGCTGGTCTACACGTGGCCGAAGAAGCACGGCGGTCCCGGCTTCACGCCCGCTCAGCGCTACATCTTCGAGAATATCTGCGCCGAGGAATATGCGCCGGGCATCATCCCCTTCGGCACCAAGATGGTCGGGCCGGTGATCTATACCTTCGGCAGCGAGGAGCAGAAGGCCAGGTACCTGCCGGCGATCCGCGAGAGCACCGTGTGGTGGTGCCAGGGCTATTCCGAGCCGGGCTCCGGCTCCGATCTCGCTTCGCTGCGGACCAAGGCGGAGAAAGAGGGTGACCACTACATCGTGAACGGGTCGAAGACCTGGAACACGATGGGCCACTGGGCCGACTGGATCTTTTGCCTCGTGCGGACCGACTCCAAGTCCAAGCCGCAGGAGGGCATCTCCTTCCTGCTGATCGACATGAAGACGCCGGGCATCACCGTGAAGCCGATCATCATGGCCGACGGCGGCCACGAGGTGAACGAGGTCTTCTTCGACAATGTGAAGGTCCCGGTCGCCAACCTCGTCGGCAAGGAGAACGAGGGCTGGACCTGCGCCAAGTTCCTGCTGGCCAACGAGCGGCTGGGCATTGCCGCCGTCCCGCAGTCCAAGCGCGGCGTCGAGGCGCTGAAGGACATCGCGCGCGTGGAGCAGGACAACGGCCGCCCGCTGATCGAGAACCAGAGCTTTGCGGAGAAGATCGCCGACCTCGAGATCCAGGTGACGGCGCTGGAATTCACCGAGCTGCGCGTGCTCTCGCAGATGGCGCAGGGCGGCCAGCCGGGCGCGGAAGTGTCGGGTCTCAAGATCCGCGGCTCGGAGATTCAGCAGCGCATCACCGAGCTTACGCTCGAAGCCGTGGGCGAATATTCCGCGCCGTATCTTCCCGGCCTGCTGTGGCAGGGCTCGAACGAGGAGCCGGTGGGGCCGGAGTACGCGCATCTCGCGGCACCGCGTTACTTCAACACGCGCAAGACGACGATCTACGGCGGCAGCAACGAGATCCAGAAAGGCATCATCTCCAAGATGGTGCTGGGGCTCTAGGATGGACCTCGCCCTCGCGCCCGAGCACAAAGCCTTCGCCGACGAAATCCGCGACTTCACGCGGAAAAACCTGTCGCCGGCGACGCGGGAGAAGACCTTCTCCGGCAAGCACTACGATCGCGACGACCACATGGTCTGGCAGCAGGCGCTCGGCCGCCAGGGCTGGCTCGGCTACACCTGGCCGAAGAAGTTCGGCGGGCCGGGCTGGGACGTGACGCGGCGCTTCCTGTTCGAGAATGTCCTCGCCGAGGAAGGCGCGCCGCGCATCATGCCGTTCGGACCCAAGATGGTCGGGCCGGTGATCTATACGTTCGGCGACGACGAGCAGAAGGAGCGCTTCCTGCCGGGCATCCGTGCCTCGACCGTGGCATGGTGCCAGGGCTACTCCGAGCCGGGCGCCGGCTCCGATCTCGCCAGCCTGCGCACCAAGGCCGAGCGGCAGGGCGACCACTACATCGTGAACGGCCAGAAGACCTGGACCTCGTATGCCCATTGGGGCGACTGGATCTTCTGCCTGGTGCGGACCAGCACCGAGGGCAAGCCGCAGGAAGGGATCTCCTTCCTGCTGATCGACATGAAGACGCCGGGCGTCACCGTGCGTCCGATCATCATGCTCGACGGCGCCCACGCGGTGAACGACGTGTTCCTCGACAATGTGAAGGTCCCCGTCGCCAACCGCATCGGCAAGGAGAACGAGGGCTGGACCTGCGCCAAGTTCCTGCTCGCCAACGAGCGTCTGGGCATCGCCGAGGTCCCGGCATCGAAGCGCGGCGTCGGCATGCTGCGCGCCATCAGCGACGATCCGTCGATGGCGGAAAAGATCGCCGACGTCGACCTGCAGGTGCAGGCGCTTGAAATGAGCGAGCTGCGGGCGCTGTCGGCCATGGCCTTGGGCGGCGCGCCGGGACCGGAAGTCTCGACCCTCAAGGTCCGCGGCTCGGAGATCCAGCAGCGCATCGCCGAGCTGGCGATGGAGGCCGTCGGCGAATACGCCGCGCCCTATCAGCCCGGCATGCTGTTCCACGACACCAACGAGACGCCGATCGGGCCCGACCATGCGCCGCCGGCCGCACCCCGCTATTTCAACATGCGCAAGACCAGCATCTACGGCGGCAGCACCGAGGTTCAGAAGAACATCGTGTCCAAGATGGTGCTGGGGTTATAAAAACGCTCCTCCTCCCCCGTCATTGGGGGAGGTGCCCGCGTCTTCGCGGGCGGAGGGGTCAGAAGCATCCGCCGCGATGCTCATGACCCCTCCGTCGGCGCAGACGCCGACACCTCCCCATTTGAATGGGGAGGGAGGACCATGAAGGAGGAGAGAAAAATGGACCTGTCCCTTTCCGACGAGCAGAAGCAGCTCCAGGACGCCGCCGAACGCTTCGTGCGCGACAAATATACGTTCGAGAATCGCCGCAAGATCGCCGCGACCGAGCGCGGCTGGCTGCCGGAGAACTGGGCGCAGATGGCCGAGCTCGGCTGGCTCGGCATGTCCTTCAAGGAAGAGGATGGCGGCTACGGTGGCGGACCGATCGAGACGATGATCGTGATGGAGCAGTTCGGCAAAGGCCTGGTGCTCGAGCCCTTCCTGCCGACGGTTGTCCTGGGCGGCGGCCTGATCGCGGCGGCCGGATCGGCGGCGCAGAAGGAGGCGCTGCTTGCTCCCATGATCGAGGGCAAGAAGCAGTTCGCGCTGGCCTGGCTGGAGCGCCAGTCGCGCTACAATCTCGCCGACGTGTCGCTCAATGCAACGAAGGAAGGCGCCGGCTGGTCCCTCTCCGGCCACAAGGGCGTCGTCTATAACGCGCCGTCCGCCGACACCATCTTCGTGCTCGCCCGCACGGCCGGTGCGGCGCGTGAGGAGAAGGGGCTGACGCTGTTTGCCGTCGACGCCAAGGCCAAGGGCCTGACGCGGCGCGACTACCCGACCCAGGATTCGCTGCGCGCGTCCGAGCTCACCTTCGACAAGGTCTCGGTCGGCGCCGATGCGGTGCTGGGCACCGTCGATGGCGCCTTTCCGCTGGTCGAGGATGCGGTCGATCGCGCCATCGTCGCGCTCTGCGCCGAGGCCACCGGCTGCATGGACGCGATCAATGCCGCGACCCTGGAATACATCAAGACGCGCAAGCAGTTCGGCGTGGCGATCGGAAAGTTCCAGGTGCTGCAGCATCGCATGGTCGATTGCTTCACCAACGCCCAGGAAGCACGCTCGATGACGCTGATGGCGAGCCTCAAGATCGAGGACAAGGACCCGATCGTGCGCCGCAAGGCGGCGTCCGGCGCCAAGGTGCAGATCGGCAAGTCGGGCAAGTTCTGCGGCCAGAGCGCGGTGCAGATGCACGGCGGCATGGGCGTCACCGACGAGCTCTCGGTCAGCCACTACTTCAAGCGGCTGAC
>CANIRG010000244.1 GCA_947469635.1 Rhodospirillales bacterium
CGACCAAGGAGGTCGGCAAGGGCACGGGTCTCGGCCTCAGCATGGTCTATGGATTCATCAAGCAGTCCAACGGCCACATCACGATCCACAGCGAGCCCGGACGTGGCACCACCTTCAGGCTCTACCTGCCGCGCAGCGACGGCCTGCGGGAAGACATGGCGACGCAGCCGACGGCGTCCCTCGCCCACGGCAGCGAGCGCATCCTGGTGGTCGAGGACGAGCCGCAGGTCCGCGCCAGCGTCGTGCAGCAGCTCAAGAGCCTGGGCTACGACGTGGCCGAGGCGGCCAACGGCGCCGCGGGGCTGGCGACGTTCGCGGCGGCGGCCGTGCCGTTCGACCTGCTGCTGAGCGACCTCGTGATGCCGGGCCCGCTCGGCGGCCGGGCGCTCGCCGCCGAGGTCGCCCACCGCTGGCCCGCGACCAGGATCGTGCTGATGTCCGGCTACGCCAGGGACACCGTGCCGGCCGACACGGCCGCCACCGCCGGCGTGCTGCTGCTGAGCAAGCCGTTCCGCAAGCGCGACCTCGCGAAAGCCGTCCGCCACGCACTCGACGCGTCACCGAGGCCGGGCGACCTTCGTTAGCGCGCCGGCATCGGATGCATCGCGCCGCGGTGGGTCCACAACGCATTGATGCCGCGTGTGAGCTTCAGCGCCGAGCTGACGCCCAAGCCGCGCTCGTGGATCCCGGCCGCGAGGCCGGACAGCGCGACCAGGGCAGCAGCCGTGCAGGCCGCAACGACCGTCCTCGCAATATCCATTCCTTCCTCGCCAGTTGCTCAATCGCGGCGTCTTCCATCATATGATCGGCGTGAGATCGACAACACCGTTGCCGCGGCCCGGCCTGTCGCGCACCGCCCTCGGCAGGATCTGCGTGCCGCTGTGCTTTGCCGCGCTGCTGGCGCTGGGCATCGCCATCCATCGCGACCACGGGTTTGCCTACGACGAGGAATCGCAGCGGGTGACCGGCGCGGTGGCGGCCAATCATATCCTCGCACGGCTGGCACCCTGGCTCGTCCCGTCCGGGGCGGACGATCTGATCGCCCTGCACGAATACGAGGACAAGGACTACGGCGTCGCCTTCGAGGCGCCCGCGGTCCTGCTCGAAGGCCTGCTCGGCCTCGTCGACACGCGCGACATCTATCTTTTCCGCCATCTCCTGACGTTCCTCGTCTGCCTGTGCGGCACCGCGGCCGTCTATTGCCTGGCGCATCGGCGGTTCGCGGACTGGCGGATGGGCCTGCTGGCCGTGGCGTTCCTCGTGCTGACGCCGCGGCTGTTCGCCGAGTCCTTCTACAACACGAAGGACGCCGTCTTCATGGCGGCCGTGGCCATCGCCCTGAACACGGCGATCGCCTTCGCCTTGCAGCCCCGCGTCGCGACCGCCCTCCTCCACGCCCTGGCAACGGCCTTCGCCATCGATATCCGCATCGCCGGGATCATCCTGCCCGCCGTCACCATCGCGATCCTGGCGGCGCGGCTGCTCCGGCGGGACGTGCCGGCGGGGCGGGCGCTGCCGTGCCTCGCGCTCTATCTCGCGGCGATGGCCCTGTTCGTCGTCGCCGGGTGGCCGTGGCTGTGGTCCGATCCGCTCCCCAATTTCGCGCAGTCGCTGGCCAGCATGTCGCGCTTCGTCCGATGGGACGACGAGGTGCTGTTCATGGGCGCCCTCGTCCGCAGCATCGCGCTGCCCTGGTACTACGCGCCTGTCTGGATATCGATCACCACGCCGCCGCTCTACCTCGTGCTGTTCGCCGTCGGCGCGGCGGCGATCCTGTGGCGCTTCGCGGCCAGCGGTCGCCGCCTGTGGAAGGACGACGCGGAGCTGCAGGACCTGGTGTTCCTCGGCCTGTTCGTGGCGCCCATCGCCGCCGTGATCGTGCTCCATTCGGTGATGTACAACGGCTGGCGGCAACTCTACTTCGTCTATCCTGCCTTCCTGCTGGTGGCGCTCCGGGGATGGCAGGCGCTATGGCATGGCGCGCTCGTCGGGCACGTCCGGCGGCCCGTGCTTGCTGCCGTCACGGCGGTCTCCTTCGCCGCGACCGCCGCCTGGATGTGGCGCGCGCATCCCCTGCAGAACGTCTATTTCAACGTCCTGGCCGGCAGCGATGTCAGGATGCGCTACGAGCTCGACTACTGGGGCCTGAGCACGCGCCGCGCCCTGGAGCATGTGCTGGCGCACGACCCCGGCGAGAGGATCGACGTGCGCGAGGCGAACTCCACGCCGCTCGAGCCCAGCTTCATGATCCTGAAGCCGCAGGAGCGAAGGCGGCTGCGGGTGACGGTCGACGAAAGCCTCCCGCACGATGCCTTCGTCAACGGCAACCGTTTCGAGCCCGACATCCGCGCCCGGCTGCCGGCCGAGCGCTACGATCTCTTTCACGAGATCAAGGTGGACGACGAGGTGATCGTGTCGATCTTCAAGCGCAAGCTGCCGCCCGCCGGCCCGTGAGGTCGAGGCGAGCCTGGAGCGCGATGATCCGGAGGCCAGCTCTGATGGGAGCGCGCCTCATGCGGCACGCGAGTGGCGCGCTCAATGAGCGACTCGACAACTCCTCGTCATGCTCTAGGCGGCGGCGCTCAACGCCTGACGGACGATGCTCGCCAGCTCGCTCTTGTGGAACGGCTTGCCGAGCAGGAGGACGCCCGGGTCGATCCTGCCCTGATGCACGATGGCGTTCTCGGCATAGCCCGACATGAACACGATCCTCGTCGCCGGCGCGCGCTGGCCGATCTCGTCGGCCAGGACCTTGCCGTTCATCGCGCCCGGCATGACGACATCGGTCAGCACGAGATCGAACGGCTCGGCTGCGGCGATGAAGGCCGCCAGGCCGCTCGGCCCGTCGGCCGCTTCGGTGACGGCATAGCCAAGGGACTCGAGCTGGCCGACGACGCTGGCGCGCACCTCGGCATTGTCCTCCACCAGCAGGATCCGCTCGCTGCCGCGCGGCGTCGCCGTCGCGACCCCCGTGGCCCGCGCCGGCGTCCCGTGGGCGCGCGGCAAATAGAGCTCGAAGGTGGTGCCGCCGCCGTCGACGTCGCTACGCACCTCGATGTGACCGTTGGACTGCTTGATGAAGCCGTAGACCATGCTGAGGCCGAGGCCTGTGCCCTTGCCCACGTCCTTGGTGGTGAAGAACGGCTCGAACACCTTGCCCAGCACGTCCGGCGCGATGCCGGTGCCGGTGTCGGTGACCGCCAGCATGACATAGTCGCCCGGAGCGATGTCGGGCACGCCGGCGAGGCGGGCGTCGCCGGTCATGACGTTGCGCGTCTCGAGTAGCAGCCTGCCGCCTTGGGGCATCGCATCGCGGGCGTTGAGGCAGAGATTGACCAGCGCGGTCGCGAGCTGCGCGCGGTCGACATTGACCGGCCACAGCCTCACCGACAGGACCGAGTCCATCTCGATCTGCTCCCCGAGCGCCCGGCGCAGCAGCCGGCCGGTGCCGCTCACGAGGTCGTTCATGTCGGTGACCTCGGGCCGCAGCGGCTGCTTGCGCGAGAAGGCGAGGAGCTGGCGCGTCAGGCTGGACGCCCGCTCGACAGCACCCGAGATCCCGGAGATGCGGGCCGCCATGCCGGGATCGAGAAGCGCGTACTCGTCGAGGCTCTCGGTATGGGCCAGGATGATGGTCAGGAGGTTGTTGAAATCGTGCGCGACGCCGCCGGTGAGCTGGCCGACGCTTTCCATCTTCTGCGCCTGGCGCAGCTGCTCCTCCATCGCCCGCTTCGCCGCCTCGGAGCGCACGCGCTCGCTGACGTCGTGGGCCAGCGCCAGGATCGCCGCGCGTCCGTCGAGCTCGATCAGGCGCACCGCCAGGTCGACGTCGATGAAGCGGCCGTCCTTGCAGCGATGGCGGTGCCCCGAGGTCATCTCGCCGGGACGGTCCATGCTGGCATCGATCGCCGCGTTCAGCGCGTCGGCGCTGGCGATCGGGCGCTCGGCGGAGCCGTCCATGGCGAGGAACTCCTCGCGCGACCAGCCGTATTTCTGCACCGTCGCGTCGTTGACGGCGAGGAAGCGCCCGGTCTCGCGGTCGATCACGACCATGGGGAACGGGTTGGACTCGAACAGCATGCGATAGCGGTCCTCGGTGGCGCGGCGCGCGTCCCAGACGCGGGCAAGCCACGCGCCCAGCAGCGCGAGCGCCGCCACCATCACCGCCCAACCGGCCGCGACCGCCCAGGCCAGCCGACGCCACGGCGCCAGCACCATATCGGTCGATTGCCCGACCACGAGCGCGAGATGGGGATGGGACGCCAGGCGCAGGAAGGCCATCAGGCGCGCCTCGCCATCGACCACGGAATGGGTCTGGAACACGCCCATGCCGGCGCCCTCACGCATGGCGGTGAAGCTGGGCTCGCCGGCGACCGACGCGGTCATCGCACGCTCGTCGTAGGGACTGCGCATGAGGACGCGCCCATCGTCGCGCACCAGCATGAAGGTGAGGCCGGCCTGCCCGCGATCGAGCTGCCAGGCCCGCGCGAAGAACCTCGGCTCGAAAGCCGCGACGATCACGGCCAGCAGGGCGCCGGTGTCGCTGCGGACGGCCTGGCTGGCGGGAACGAGCCAGTCGCCGCTGACGCCGCCGCGGATCGGCTCGCTCACCCAGAACGACTTTTCGGGACGATCGCGATGATGGGTGAAATAGCTGCGCTGCGAGGCATCGAAGCCGATGCCGGTGGTGCCGTAGATCGTCCGGCCCTGGGCATCGACGATCCACAGGCCGCGCAGGAAGGGCCGATCCTGGAGAAGCTCGCGCAGCACCCTGTTGATCGGCTTGTTCGGCTCGCCGGGCTTCATCATGCCCGTGAGCAGCCTGCCCTCGACCATTTCCAGCGTCTGCGCCACGCTCTGCAGCGTCCGTGTCGCCGATTCCTCGGTCAGCTGGGCAAGATTCACCCCCAGCTTCCCGCCGACGGCGATCGCCTCCGACCGCAGATACAGCATCAGCCCGGCGAGCACGCCTGCCGTCGCGAGCGCGAAGCCCGCCAGCAGGAGGCCGAGGCGCGGGCGTATGGAGGCCCGCGGCCCGGCGGCGGCCCACCAGCCGTCGGCCGATGCCAGTGCGCCCATCCATGAAGCGACGTTGCGAAGAGGATCGGCCTTGTTCGGCATTCGGCGGTATCTTGGGGAGGGACGTTGGCTTTGAATGGTTCTGCCTACGCCCGAGTCTGCCGATATGCCAGCGCCTTGGCCAGAGGGCGGGTCAAAGGTTCGTGTCGTCCCGACGTGTCAGGGGACCGCCCGGTTCGATCCGGCCCCCGAGGGCTTTGCGCCCGATCGGAGGCCGCTGCCGCTAGTCGAGCCCGTAGATGGAGAAATGGCTGTCGATGCCGGGCAAGAGGAGGCGCGCAGCGACACGGTCGGCCTCGCCTTCGGCGGTGCGGCCCAGCTTGATGCTGGCGAGGCCCCGGCCGTAGAGCGCGCGCGGCCACTGCGGGGCGATCCGCAGTGCCGCCTCATAATCGACGAGCGCGAGGTCGGGCTTGCCGAGCTTCAGATGGACGAAGCCGCGCGTGTCGCGATACTGCGGGCTGTCGGGCATCTGGCTCAGCGCCAGATCGCAGTCGGCGATCGCCTCGGCAAGCTCGCGCCCGGCGATCACCCGCGCCAGGCAGCGGTTGTTGTAGGCCATCGACATCTTGGGATTGGCGCGGATGGCGGCACTGTAGTCGTCGATCGCCCGGCCATAATCGCGCTTGGCGAAATAGGCGTAGCCGCGATTGTAGCGGGCCGCCGGATCGTCGGGCTGCAGGGCGATGGCGGCATCGAGATCGACGATGGCGCCGTCCTGGTCGCCCCGTGTCGAGCGGATCGCGGCGCGGTTCACCAGGGCCTCGGCATTGAGCGGATCGAGCGTGGCAGCCTTGTCGTAGTCGACGTAGGCGCTCTCCTGGTCACCGCTGCGGCCGCTCACGATGCCACGCAGCAAGTAGGCCTTGGAATTGAGCGGCTCCAGCGCGATGGCGCGGTCGAGGTCGGCCAGCGCCCGCGGCACGTCGCCGAAATCGCCATAGGCCTCGCCGCGCGCCATCAGCGCATCCTCGTCGTCGGGCTCCAGCGCGAGCGCCTGGTCGAGATCGGCGATGGCGGCGGCGTAGTCGTGCTTGTGCTTGGCCAGCAGGATGCCGCGGTTGATCAGCACCCGGGCGTTCCTGGGATCGAGCTGGATCACCAGGTCGTAGTCCGAAAGCGCACGGTCGCGAAAGCCCAGGGCATGCGCACTGGAGCCACGCTGCTGGAGAAGCCCCGGCGCGGGGGTGCCGGCGGCGACCAATCGGTCGTAGAGGCCGAGCGCCTCGGCGAAGTCGGCCCGCGCGCGGAACTCGTCGAGCATGGTCCTGTGCAGCTCGCCGCGCTTGTAGAGCACGAGCGCCCGGTCGGCGTCGGAAAGCCCTGGCGATCTCAGCGCTGCCGAACAGGCGGCGATCCGCGGCCGGAAGCTCACCGTACCGTCTCGCTCCGTGCAGACCTGGATAAGCTCTTCCAAGGCCATCATCGCCGGGCTTTCGGTGCTATCGGCGAGGTTCTGCAACGCCTTCAGCTGGGCGGGCGGCGGGGTCTTGTTCTGGGCAAGAAGGGGATTGAAGGGGGCGGACGTCAGGAAGACGGCGGCGCAAAAACACGCAATCGCGAACGGGGCGCTCGTGGGGGACAAAATAATGCTCCTGGCATCGGTTTGTTGCTCCCCTTCGAGTCGAGACGACCAGTCGAGCTTAGGCGATGGGCTATTGAACGCCCCATGGGGGCAAAAGGTTGCATCGCCCCTGGGGGCGGACTGGCGCGAAACATGCTACGTCGTCCCCGGGAGAGGCCATGACGTCACTGACAATCCGGCACGTCACGACCTATAGATACAGGCACCCCGTGGCCTTCGGCGAGCACCGCATGATGCTCCGGCCGCGCGACTCCCATGACCAGAAGGTCACGGAGGCGAGGCTGGGGATCCGTCCCCAGCCCAGCAGCCTGCGGTTCGACGAGGACGCGTTCGGCAATCACGTGGCGATCGCCCACTTCGCCGAGCGCTCGGCGGAGCTCAGCTTCGAGAGCATCGTCAGCCTCGAGCTCTCCCCGTCGGCGGCCGCAAGCCTCGACCTGGCGGAAGACGCCCGCACCTTTCCCGTGCGCTACCACACCAGCGATATGCTCGAGCTCGCATCCTGCCTGCAGCCGCTCCATCCCGATCCCGACGGCGAGGTCGGGCGCTGGGCGCGGCAGTTCGTGCCCGACGGCGAGGCGGCCACGGAATCGATCGGCACTCTGGAGCTTCTCACCCGCCTCTCGCGGGCCATCCATCGCGGCTTCCGCTATCGCCGGCGCGAGGCCAAGGGCATCCAGCCGCCGCTCGAGACGCTGCGGCTGGGCCACGGCAGCTGCCGCGACTTCGCGCTGCTGATGATCGAGGCCGCCCGCTCGCTGGGGCTCGCCGCGCGCTTCGCCTCGGGCTACCTCGCCATTCCCTCCGACGGGGCGCCCTCCGACGCGGCATCGGAACCCGCCGGGGCGGTGGCCGTTGATACGCCTCATGGCGCCACGCATGCGTGGGCGCAGATCTTTCTACCGGGGGCCGGCTGGGTCGACTTCGACCCGACGTGCGGCAGCGTCGGCAAGACCGCCCTGGTCACCGTCGCCGTCGTGCCCGACCCCTACGACGCGACCCCGCTGCACGGGACCTTCATCGGTTCCGCCTCCGATCCGCTGGGGATGGAGGTTCATGTGAGCGTCACCTCCGGGGGCGCGTGAGAGGCGGAAGAACTCGAGGGACCGCGGGCCTCCAGGCCCGCCGCATGTTCATCGGAGCGCGGCACTCCAGTGCCGCCTCTTTCAAGAGCGTCACTGGAGAGGCGCGCTGCCATGAGCGGGCCCGGAGGCCCGCGGTCCGGAAGATAGAGGATATCGTGATCGAGATTCGCCTGGGCTACGAGCTGATCTACGACTTCCCGCAGCCCACGCCCGTGATCATGGTGCTGGGCGCGCATTACAGCCGCGCCAACGACGTCGTCGTCTCCGATTCCATCACCACCAGCCCGCTCGTGCCGGTGACGCAGTATCGCGACGCCTTCGGCAACTGGTGCAGCCGCATCATGGCCCCGGCCGGCCGCATGCGCCTGATGGGCGACGGCATCGTGCGCGATTCGGGCGTGCAGGACATCGTGGCCTGGTCGGCGCCGCAGCACGCCGTCGAGGACCTGCCGTCCGAGACCATCTCCTTCCTGCTGGGCAGCCGCTACTGCGAGACCGACCGGCTGTCCGACATCGCCTGGCAGCTGTTCGGCAGCGGCCCGATGGGCTGGGGCCGCGTCCAGGCGGTGTGCGACTTCGTCCATCGCCACATCGCCTTCGGCTACCAGTACGCGCGGCCGACCAAGACGGCGTGGGAGGCCTTCAACGAGGGCAACGGCGTTTGCCGCGACTATGCCCATCTCGCCATCGCCTTCTGCCGCGCGCTGAACATCCCGGCGCGCTACTGCACCGGCTATCTCGGCGACATCGGCGTGCCGCCGGTCGACGCGCCGATGGATTTCGCCGGCTGGTTCGAGGCCTATCTCGGCGGCCGCTGGTACACGTTCGACGCCCGCAACAACACGCCGCGCATCGGCCGCGTCCTGATCGGCCGCGGCCGCGACGCCGCCGACGTGCCGATCACCCACACCTTCGGCCCCAACACGCTGGTGAGCTTCAAGGTCTGGACCGACCTGGTCGTCTGACCGAGCTCCGTGTCATCCCTCGCTGCGCTCGGGAGGAGACGAACAACTCAAGCCGCCAGCGCCGCGACCACGGCGCGGGCGAGCTCGAGCTTGCGGTAGGGCTTGTGCAGCATGGTGACGTTGCGCAGCGGCTCGGGAGCCTCGCCGGCCCGGCTCCACGAACCCGAGGTCATCAGCACCTTCTTGCCCGGCCAGCGCACCAGCACAACCTGGGCGAGCTCGTAGCCGTCGAGGCGGCCAGGCATGACGAGGTCGGTGAAGACCAGGTCGAAGCAGGCGGCGTCGGCTTCGAGCAGGGCCAGCGCGGCATCGCCGTTCTCGACCTCCGTCACGCTATAGCCGAGCGCCATCAGCTGCTCGGCCGCCGCGGCGCGCACCTGCTCGTTGTCGTCGACCACCAGGACCCGCTCGCCACCGCCGGCCGGGGCAGGCTTGCTCGGCGTCACCGCCGCCGCGACGGCAGCCCGCGTGGCGCGCGGCAGATAGATCCGCACCGTGGTGCCGGTGCCGAGGATGCTGGTGAGCCGGATGGCGCCGCCCGACTGGTGCACGAAGCCATGCACCATGCTGAGGCCGAGTCCGGTGCCGTGGCCCGGCCCCTTGGTGGTGAAGAAGGGCTCGAAGACCTGCGCCATGATCTCGGGACTCATGCCTGAGCCGGTATCGACGAACTCGATGAGCACATGATCGCCGATCGGCGCGCCGTCATCGCCGGCCGCGACGTTGCGCACGGCGATCGACAGCGTGCCGCCGCCGGGCATGGCGTCGCGGGTGTTGTTGGCGAGGTTGAGGACACAGCTGTCGAGCTGCGCGCCGTCGACCTCGACCGGCCAGAGGCCCGCCGCGGCATCGAGCTCGATCACGACCTTCTCGCCGATGGTGCGCTTCAGCAGCTTGACCACCTCGGCGACGCGCACGCCCGGGTCGAGGACCTTGGGATCGAGCGGCTGGCGGCGCGAGAAGGCGAGCAGGCTGCGGGTGAGCTCGGCGCCGCGCAGCGCCCCGCCGATCGCGCCTTCGATATGGCGCGGCGTCTCGGGATCGACATGCGGGCGGTCGGCCAGCAGGTCGAGGTTGC
>CANIRG010000245.1 GCA_947469635.1 Rhodospirillales bacterium
ATCTCATTCGGCGCGGGCTACTCGACGACCTCCGGCATCCTGGGTGATATCTCGCTCCGGGAGCGCAACCTTCTGGGCAAGGGCCAGGAAGGGCGCGTCGGCATGTCGCTCGGCACCTTGAGCACCATGATCGACCTGAGCTTCACCGAACCCTATTTCCTCGATCGGGCCGTCGCGGCGGGGTTCGACATCTTCCGGACGTCGAACGACCGGCAGAACATCGCCTCTTATAGCGATCGCAGCCTGGGCTTCGCGCTTCGCACCGGCTGGGCCTACACCGAGCACACCCGCCAGCTGCTCCGCTATACGCTGCGGCAAAGCGAGATCTACAACGTGCAACCCTATGCGTCGCCGCTGGTTATCAGCCAGCAGGGCACGTCGGTGGTGTCGGAACTGTCCGAGACCCTCGCCTGGGATACGCGCGACCAGCGGCTCAATGCGACCAAGGGCTGGCTGCTGCGTAACAGCGTGGCGGTCGGCGGCTTGGGGGGCACGGAATTCTACCTGCGTTCCACGGCCGAAGCGGTGATCTACCATTCGATCTTCGAGGACGTCGTCGCCTCGATCGGTGCTACCGCCGGCTTCGTCACGCCCTACAACGATGTCCCACTACGGCTCAACAATCGCTTCTTCATCGGCGGTGACACGATGCGCGGCTTCCGGGTCGGTGGCATCGGCCCGCGCGACGCCAACACGACCGATTCGCTGGGCGGCAAATACTACTACACCGGCACGACCGAGTTCAGTTTCCCGCTCGGGCTGCCCAAGGAAATCGGCATTTTGGGCAAGGCATTCCTCGATATCGGTTCGTTGTGGGGCCCCGCTGACAGCACCACTGCGACCAGTATCCTCGACAGCCAGACCATGCGTGTCGGCAGTGGCCTTGGCTTGCAGTGGATATCGCCATTCGGGCCGATCCGTGTCGACTACGCCTTTCCTCTCGTGAAGGAAGCGTGGGACAAAACGGAGAACTTTCGCTTCAGCTTCGGGACCCGCTTCTGAAAGAGGACGGTGCCGGCATGAACATCCAGACAGACAAGACCAGCCTCGCTACGCCGACCGCCGTGGATATTCGGCGCATCCTGCAGATGATCCCGCACCGCTTCCCGATGCTGATGGTCGATCGCGTCATCGACATGCATCTCGATCACAGCGCGGTCGGCATCAAGAATGTCAGCATCAACGAACCGTTCTTCCAGGGGCACTTCCCGGGTGAGCCGGTGATGCCGGGCGTGCTGATCGTCGAGGCCATGGCGCAGACCGCCGCGGTTCTCGTGGTGGCAACCTACGGGCAGCAATCCGAAGGCAAGCTCGTCTATTTCATGTCGATCGACGGCGTGCGCTTCCGCCGGCCGGTGTTTCCCGGCGATCGCCTGGAGCTTCATGTCGAGAAGATCCAGAGCCGGGCGAGCGTCTGGAAATTTTCCGGCAAGGCGATGGTCGAGGGCAAGCTGGTGGCCGAGGCCACCTTCGCCGCCATGATCCGCGACAAGCCGGCGGAATAGACCGGCAGAACAGGGAGAGCACGATGGCCGACGGCGCAAGCAACTACCGCATGCTGCACACGATGATCCGGGTGAAGGATCTCGACACGTCGCTGGCGTTCTACACCGGCCCGATGGGCATGAAGCTCTTGCGCAAGCGCGACGTGCCGGACGGCAAGTACAGCCTCGCCTTTGTGGGCTACGGCGACGAGCCCGAGCATTGCGTCGTCGAGTTGACCCACAACTGGGACCAGGCGACGCCCTACGAGATCGGCACCGGCTTCGGCCATCTCGCCGTTGGCGTGCCTGACGTCCATGGGCTCTGCGAAGGCGTCTCCAAGGCCGGTGGCAAGGTCACGCGCGCGCCGGGTCCCGTGAAGTTCGGCACCACCGTGATCGCCTTCGTCGAAGATCCCGACGGCTACAAGATCGAGCTGATCGAGCGCAAGTAGGCGCCTGTCGGCCTACTGGAGCGGGCGTAAAAGTTTCGCCGAGCTCAGGATGACAACAGGAAGAAAGTAAGCAGGGCCGTCGCCAGCGCGACGAGCAGCAGGCGCGCCTGAAGGTTCGGGCGGCGCCCGTTGTCGTTGGCCGGTCGGCCGAGCCGCACCATGCGCGGCTGCGGCTTGCGATTTTGCGGGACCGGCCAGGTCGTTACCTGGCGCGATCCGCGCGATGAAGAACTCGCCATTTTTTGTTGTTTCCTCCCGAAAGCTGCGGGCTAGCTCCGCAGGTGCAGCGGCTTGTAGGGGCGCTCCGTCTGGCCGTGGTACATCTGGCGCGGGCGGCCGATCTTCTGGTCGGGATCCTCGATCATCTCGTTCCACTGCGAGATCCAGCCGACGGTGCGCGCGACGGCGAACAGCACGGTGAACATCGAGGTCGGGATGCCGATCGCCCGGAAGATGATGCCCGAATAGAAGTCGACGTTGGGATAGAGCTTCTTGGAGATGAAGTAATCGTCCTTGAGGGCGATCTGTTCCATCTCCATGGCGAGCTCGAGCAGCGGATCGTGGTCGATGCCGAGCGAGGTCAGCACCTCGTGGCAGGTCTGGCGCATGACCTTGGCGCGCGGATCGTAGTTCTTGTAGACGCGATGGCCGAAGCCCATCAGGCGGGTGTGGTCGTTCTTGTCCTTCACGCGGCTCAGGAAGCCCGGGATGTTCTGCTTGCCGCCGATCTCGTTCAGCATGCTGATGACGGCTTCGTTGGCGCCGCCATGGCTCGGGCCCCACAGCGAGGCGATGCCGGCGGCGATGCAGGCGAAGGGATTGGCGCCGGAGGAGCCGGCGAGGCGGACGGTCGAGGTCGAGGCGTTCTGCTCGTGGTCGGCATGGAGCATCAGGATGCGGTCCATCGCCTTCTCGACGATCGGATTGACCTCGTACTCCTCGGCCGGGACCGAGAACATCATGCGCAGGAAGTTGCCGGAGTAGCTGAGGTCGTTCTGAGGATACACGAAGGGCTGGCCGACCGAATATTTGTAGGCCATGGCGGCGATCGTCGGCATCTTGGCGATCAGCCGATACGACGCGATCATGCGCTGGCGCGGATCGTGGATGTCGAGCGAGTCGTGATAGAAGGCCGAGAGCGCGCCGACGACGCCGCAGCACACCGCCATCGGATGGGCGTCGCGACGGAAGCCGCGGTAGAAGGTGCTGATCTGCTCGTGAACCATCGTGTGGTTCGTGATGTCCTTGACGAACTTTTCCTTCTGCGCCTTGTTCGGCAGCTCGCCGTTCATCAGGAGATAGCAGGTCTCCATGAAGTCGCTCTGCTCGGCGAGCTCGGCGATGTTGTAGCCGCGATAGAGCAGGATGCCCTCGTCGCCGTCGATGTAGGTGATCTTCGATCCGCACGAGCCGGTCGAGGTGAAGCCGGGGTCGTAGGTGAACATCCCGGACTCGCCGTAGAACTTGCGGATGTCGACCAGACGCGGTCCGATCGAGCCGTGCATGATCGGCATTTCGTAGGATTTGCCGGTCTCGTTGTCGGTAAGCGTCGCGGTCGACTTGGCCATGGCGGTACTCTTTCGGCTCGATTGGACGGGTCGCAGGCACCCTAACAAGCCGACCCCGCAGGCGCAATTGCGCGACAGGGTTGCTATTTCGCCGGTCGCAGGAAGGCCCATATCCGTCCGTCGATTGCGGCCAATCCGATGGCGATCAGGGCCATCCCGGCGAAGTGTCGCGGCTGCAGCTGCTCGCCCAGGACGGCCGCGCCCAGCAGGATCGCCGTCACCGGCAGCAGCAGGGTGACGAGGAGGAGATTGGTGGCGCCCGCGGCGGCGAGGATCCTGAAATAGAGCACGTAGGCCAGCGCCGTCGACAGCAAGGCCAGCCCGGCAAGCGCGGCCCAGATCGCGGGCGAGGGAAGCGCGGGCAAGGTCCAGGGACGGTCGACGATCAGCATGATTGGCAGAATCAAGATGGTGCTGGCACTGAGCTGGCCGCCGGCTGCCGCCATCGGCGCGATGCCCATAGCGCGGAAGCGACGGCCGTAGATGCCGGCGAAGGCGTAGGAGAGGGCGGCACCCAGGCAGGCAAGCTGGCCCCATGCTCCAGATAGCGCCTGTCCCGCGATGTCCGGCCCGACCAGCACGGCGACACCGGCGAGCCCGGCCAGCAGAGCCGCGATCTTGCCGCCGGTCAGCTTCTCATCCGTGGTGAGGACGTGGGCGACCAACACGGTGAAGATCGGTGTCGTTGAATTGATGATCGAGGCGAGGCCCGAGGCGATCTGTGTCTGTCCCCAGAAGATCAGGCTGAAGGGCAGCGCATTGTTCAGGAAGCCCATGACGAGGTAGGTGCGCCACGGCGTGTCGCGCCGGAACAGGCTCTGGCCGGAAAGGGCCATGGCGATGTTGAGGGCGAGGGCCGCGAGCGCCACGCGCGCGAACACGACCGTGAACGGCCCCAGCTCGCCGATCGCCACCTTGGCGAAGAAGAAGGAGCCGCCCCACAGGACGGAAAGCGACAGCAGCCAGATCCAGACGCGCAGGGCCATGACGGCAGTCTGGCCCTTGGGCAGCGTTCGATTCTATCCGGGAATCGCCAGCAATCTTGCGTGGCTCTCGGTGCGGCCGAGGATGGCGAGCACCTCGAAGATGGGAGGCGAAACGGTCGAGCCGGTGAGCGCCACGCGCAGCGGCTGGGCGACCTGGCCGAGCTTCAGCCCGTTGGCGTCGGCGAAGCGGCGAACCACCTCCTCGATCGTCTTCTCGCTCCAGTCCGCGCCTTCGGCTTCGAGGGTGGTCCACAGCTTGGTCAGCATCGCGCCATTCTCGGCCGTGACGTGCGAGCGGGCCTTGTCGTCGACGGGCGCCTGCGCGCCGGAGCGCGTGTAGATGATGAGGCTGTCGACGACCTCGACCAGGGTGCGCGAGCGCTGCTTCACGCCGTTGAGGCCGCGGGTGACACGCTCGACGATGGTCGCATTGAGCTTGCCGCCGATCTTGGCCTCGAGCAGGGGCAGCACGTGCGGCAGCAGCTCCGCGTCGGGCGTGTCGCGCAGGTAGATGGCGTTGAGGTTGGTGAGCTTGGCCGTGTCGAAGCGCGAAGCCGAGCGGCCGACGTTGGCGAGATCGAACCACTCGATCGCCTGCTGGGTCGAGATGACCTCGTCGTCGCCATGGCCCCAGCCCAGCCGCAGCAGGTAGTTGCGCAGCGCCGCCGGCAGGAAGCCCATGTCGCGATAGGCATCGACGCCGAGCGCGCCGTGACGCTTGCTGAGCTTGGCGCCGTCGGGCCCGTGGATCAGCGGGATATGGGCATAGATCGGCTCGGCCCAGCCCATGGCCTTGATGATCTGGAGCTGGCGGAAGGCGTTGTTGAGGTGGTCGTCGCCGCGGATCACGTGCGTGACGCCGACATCATTGTCATCGACCACGACGGCCAGCATGTAGGTCGGCGTGCCGTCGGCGCGCAGCAGGATCATGTCGTCGAGCTGGGCATTGTCGACCGTGACCTCGCCCTGCACCGCATCGGTGATGACGGTCTGGCCGGTCTGCGGCGCCTTGAGGCGAATGACCGGGTTGACGCCGGGGGGCGCTTCCTTGGGGTCGCGGTCGCGCCAGCGGCCGTCGTAGCGCATCGGCTTGCCGGCGGCCTTGAGCGCCGCGCGCATCTCGTCGAGCTCGGCCGGCGAGGCATAGCAATGATAGGCATGGCCGTTGGCCAGCATCTGGCGCGCGACCTCGGCGTGACGGGCGGCGCGCGCGAACTGGTAGGTGACCTCGCCGTCCCATTGGAGGCCGAGCCACGACAGCCCGTCGAGGATCGCTGCGATCGCGGGCTCGGTGGAGCGGGCGCGGTCGGTGTCCTCGATGCGCAGCAGGAACGTGCCGCCGTGATGGCGCGAGAACAGCCAGTTGAAGAGGGCGGTGCGCGCCCCGCCGATATGCAGGAAGCCGGTCGGCGAAGGGGCGAAGCGGGTGACTACGGTCATTTTATCCAATCGGGCGGCCGCATTTCGGCCTGAAAAGAGCGGTGTAGGTAGGGGAGCCGTTTAGGCCTGTCAAACAAGGGGAAGAGGCGTGGGCGTGGCGGGGGCACGCACCTGGTTATTGAGCCAGCTCGATGCCGAGCGGGGCCGCTGGATGCTGTGGCTGCCGGTGGCGATGGGGCTGGGGATCGCCGTCTATTTCGAGCTGCCGAGCGAGCCCGCGTTGTGGCTGGGGCCGGCGCTGGCAGGCGTCGCTGCCGTGGTGGCGGTGCTGGCGCCAGCGGGCAGCCTGGCGCGCGCCTTCTGCATCGGGCTGGTGGCGGTATCGCTGGGCTTCGGGCTGATTGCGTGGCGCACGGCCACTCTTGCCGCGCCGACGCTCACGCGGCCCCTGTTCAGCATCAACGTGCAGGGCCGCATCGCCGACATCCAGCGCCTGCCCGACAGCGTGCGCGTCGTGCTCGAGTCGGTGCGGCTGAAGGGCAACAACGTGCCACCGCTCGATCTGACGCCGCTGCGCCTGCGCGTGTCGCTCAACAAGGGCGCGCCGAAGATGGGCGTCGGCGATCGCCTGCTGGTGCTGGCCAACCTCTCGCCGCCGGCCGGGCCGGCCACGCCCGGCGCTTTCGATTTCCAGCGCGTCGCCTGGTACCAGCAGCTCGGCGCCGTGGGCTACGCGCTGGCGCCGGCGACCGTGATCGAGCGCGGCAAGCCCGACGGCCTCGTGCGCTCGATCGATGCACTGAGGGCCGAGCTCACGGAGCGCATCCTGAAGGCGATACCGGGACCGGCAGGCGGCGTCGCGGCATCGATGCTCACCGGCGAGCAGACCGCCGTCGACAAGGACGTGGCCCAGGCCATGCGCGACTCGGGCCTGGCGCACATATTGTCGATCTCGGGCCTGCACATCGTGTTCGTGGTCGGGCTGGTGATGGGCTTCGTCCGCTACGGCATCGCGCTCGTGCCGCCGCTGGCGCTGCGCGTCGATGCCAAGAAGATCGCCGCCGTGATCGCGCTGGCCGCGGCCGTCTTCTACACGGCGCTCGCCGGCGCTCCCGTGCCGGCGCAACGCGCCTGCGCGATGGCGGCCTTCGCGCTGATCGCCGTCCTGCTCGACCGCACGGCGCTGTCGCTGCGGCTGGTGGCGTGGTCGGCCATCGTCGTGCTGATAGCCGCGCCTGAGTCGCTGACGGGCGCGTCGTTCCAGATGTCGTTCGCCGCCGTCGTCGCCCTGATCGCGGCCTGGGAGACGGGGGCCGGCTGGCGCCGCCGCCTGCACGAGCGCGCCGAGCTGTCGCGGCATCGGCTGATGTGGCGGGGGCTGGCGATCGTCGGCTCCAGCCTCGCCACGACCCTGATCGCCTCGATCGCGACGGGCGCCTTCGCCGCCTATCACTTCAATCGCGTGTCGCTGCTGGGCGTGGTGGCCAACCTGCTGGGCGTGCCGCTCACCGGCTTCTGGATCATGCCGTGGGGCCTCCTCGCCATGCTGCTGATGCCGCTTGGCCTCGAGTCCCTGGCCCTCGTGCCGATGGGCTGGGGTGTCGAATGGCTGAACAAGATCGCCTTCGGCGTCGCGGCCTGGCCGCACACCGCGACGCTGGTGCCATCGCTGCCCGGCGCCAGCCTGTGGCTGCTGACGGTGGGCGGCCTGTGGCTCTGCCTGTGGAAGCGGCGATGGCGGCTGGTCGGCCTGCCGGTGATCCTCGTCGGCCTGCTGCTGGGACCGCCCAAGGCGCCCGACCTGCTGATGAGCGAGGATGGCCGCGTGCTCGGGTTGCGCGACGAGCAGGGCATCGTCCACGTCGCCTCGGCCCGCACCGACAAGTTCGTCAGCGACGCCTGGGCGCGGCGCAGCGGCCAGGAGGGGGCAAGGAAATGGACCGCGAGCGCGGCGCAGCAGGCGGCGGGCTTCGGCTGCACCACGGGCCTTTGCCGCTGGCGCAAGGGGCCGTGGCGGGTCGCGATGGTGAGCGACGAGCGGCGGCTGGCCGAGGCCTGCGGCAGCGCCGACATCGTGCTCTCCACCGTCGATGCGCCGGGCGCGCGCTGCAAGGGGCCGCGCCTGGTGATCGACCGGCGCGATGCCTGGCGCGATGGCGCGCATGCGCTGTGGCTCGACGAGACGGGCGTGCGCAGCGAAACGGCCAACGCCCGTCGCGGCGACCGGCCCTGGGTGCCCAACTCCGCCTCCCGGAAGGCGATGCCGGTCAGGCCGCCCGGAGCGTGATAGAATCGGCAAAACGGAGGAGCGCCTCATGTCGTCACGCCGCCATTTTCTGAAGCTGCTGGGCGCTGGTGCTGCCGCGGCCTCGACGAAGGCGTGGGGCCAGACGGCGCCCGCGACCTCGGTGCCGGTGCTGATGGACGGCCACGTCCATGCGGTCAACCGCGTCTATTGGGAGAAGGCCGACCTGTGGCAGGAGGTGCCAGCCGTCGGCTGGGATTTCGCCCGCGCCCGTGCCGCCGGGGTGAACTGCGTGATCGATAACCTCGGCACCTACGGCTACTGGAACTACAACTACACGCCCAAGCAGGCGATGCGGCTGATCGAAACCGCCAACCGCTACGCCGAGAAGCACGCCGACAAGATGGGTATTGCGCGGAGCGTCGCCGACGCCCGTCGCCTCGTCGACAGCGGCCGCATGGCGGTGTTTCTCGGCAGCGAGTCGGGCTGGGATCACGAGGGCGATCTCGACGTGCTGGGCGCACTCTACCGGCTGGGCCTGCGCACCATCCAGTTCGCGACGCAGACCGGCTTCAACGCCTTCTCCGATTCGGCGCTGGCGATGACGCAGGGCGGCCAGGATCCCGACCATTTCCACGGCATCAACGATCGCGGCCGCGCGCTTGTCGCGGAGATGAACCGGCTGGGCATCCTGATCGACATCACACACGGCACCGAGTCCGCGCACAAGCAGCTCATCGAGGCGAGCAAGGCGCCGGTCGTCGCCAGCCACGACACGCTGCGCGCCGTCTCGGGCGTTGGCCTCTCCGACGAGGTGCTGAAGGCGCTGGCGGCCAAGGGCGGGTTGGTCGGCATCCATGGCGCCGCCGCGGTGGTCGGCAGGCGCTACCGCAAATGGATGGCGGAGCATCCGGCGGAAGTGGCGGCGGCCGCCAAGGCGCAGCCCAACATGGTGGGCTACCGCCCGAGCTTTGCGCGCGCGCCGGGCGACCATGGCGAGTATATCGAGCGCTACGACCGCGAGTTTCGCGAGATCTGGCTGGCGCGTGCGCAGTGGAAGGAGCTGCCCGAGCTCGAGCCGCTGGTGCCGACGGCCGATGAATGGGCGGAGCAGGTCGATTACGTCATCAAGACCGTGGGCGCCGACCATGTCGCCATCGGCCTCGACATGGCGGGCGCCCGCAGCTCGGTGCCGAAGAGCCCCAGCGGCTACCCCGATCTGATGGCCGCGCTCAACCGAATCACGACGCCGGCCAACGTGAGGAAGATCGCCGGCGAGAACTGGTTCCGCGTCTTCGGCCAGGCGAAGGTCTGAATCCGAGTCCCGGTTGGCACGCTTCTGGCTTCCCTCAGGCGAACAAGGCCATGGATCGGGGAGTTTCAGTTGAAAGAAGTTGGCGGCGCATTCGGGTTCAAGCCTCTGGTGCTTGCTTTGGTCATAGCCTTTGCCGGAACGGCCGCGCAGGCCGAGGGCACGCTGCGGATCGGCATGACTGCCGCGGACATCCCGCTCACGACGGGCCAGACCGACCAGGGCGGCGAGGGCATGCGGTTCATGGGCTTCACGGTCTATGACGGGCTGATCAACTGGGACCTGTCGTCGGCCGACAAGCCGTCGGTGCTGGTGCCGGGCCTCGCGACCGCCTGGAAGATCGACGA
>CANIRG010000246.1 GCA_947469635.1 Rhodospirillales bacterium
ACTTAGGGTCTGGTGAGAAATAACAGATTCGAAGAATAGAATCGGGACGCGGTTAACAACGCATCAATAGACTCGTGGAAGGCGTGGCCAATTGCAAGGCAGGCCGTAGACTCGATGCGTGATCGACACGACGGGCATTCGTCGGCGCTACGAAGCAGTAGCGCCGCACCTCGATGAGCGCGGCTTGCGCCTGTTCGCGGCCAGCGAGGCGCGAGCGGCGGGCCGCGGCGGCATCGCGGCGGTGAGCCAGGCGACCGGGATTGCGCGCAGCACGATCGGCCGCGGCCTGCGGGACCTCGACAGCGCCGCGTCGGCTTGGCCGAGCGGGCGGGTCCGGCGCAGCGGCGGCGGTCGGAAGGCGGCGGTGGTCGAGCAGCCTGGCCTGCTGGAGACGCTGACGGAGTTGATCTCGTCGGCCATTCGCGGCGACCCGGAAGCAGCGCTGCTGTGGGTGAGCCGCAGCCAGCGGCATCTGGCAAGCCAATTGGCCGAGCGTGGCTATCGTGTCGATCACACGGTCGTGGGACGGCTGCTGAAGGACATGGGCTTCAGCCTGCAGGCCAACGCCAAGACCCGCGAGGGCAGCCAGCATCCCGACTCGGGGCTTGTATCCAAGCCCCCGCAACGCCCAGTTCGAGCATATCAATGAATGCGTCGGCCGCTTCCGGCGGACTGGCCAACCGGCGATCTCGGTCGACACCAAGAAAAAGGAGCTGATTGGCGACTTCAGGAACGCCGGCCGCGAGCTGCGACCCAAGGGCCAACCCGAAGAGGTGCGGGTGCACGACTTCATGATCGCAGCCAACGGCAAGGCCGTTCCCTACGGCGTCTACGACATCGCCGCCAACGAGGGCTGGGTCAGCGTCGGCCTCGATCACGATACCGCAGCCTTCGCCGTCGAAAGCATCCGGCGCTGGTGGCGTCGCATGGGCCGCAAGCGTCATCCCCGCGCCAGGCGCCTGCTCATCACGGCCGACTGCGGCGGCAGCAACGGCGCCCGCCTGCGTCTCTGGAAGGTCGAGCTGCAGAGGCTCGCCAACCAGACCGGCCTGACCATCTGCGTCGCCCATCACCCGCCCGGCACCAGCAAGTGGAACCGTATCGAGCATCGCATGTTCTCGTTCATCACCCAGAACTGGCGCGGCAAGCCGCTGCTGACCTACAAGGTGATCGTCCAGCTCATCGCCGCAACCACCACGGACACCGGTCTCGCGCTCGCCTGCGCCATCGACGCCAGCCTATATCCAAAGGGTGGCAAGGTCTCCAAAGCCCAGTTCGAGGCTCTCAACATCCGATATGACGACTTCCATCCCGACTGGAACTACTCGATCCTTCCGATCCGTTCCGCGCGAACAGTTATTATCTGATATCGTATCGGTTATTGCGCACCAGGCCCTTAGAGATCGTAATTGGCGGTCCAACACCATTCGTAATCAACATCAATGGCGAGCAGCGGCATTCTCTCCATGCACGTGAACGACTGCAGGACATTATCGAGCGCGTTCGGGCCGGCTACGCATGGATGCATCGATCGTTTACGAACAATCTCAGCGGTATTCTGTTTTTGCTTTGCTTCGTCGGCTCGCCGGTCACTTGGTTTGTCGGGTACATGGTAGATGGCGATCATGAGCGAGATGTGAAGCAAGCGGCCGCTTTGATGAAGATCAGCCCCACGGCTGAGGTCACAAAGCAGGCGGTGGAGGAGGCGAGTAAAATTCCGTGGAAGCACACGTTCTACGGACTTGAATATTGGATTTGGTTGGCCGGCGGGGCCGCAGTCATTTGGGGCCTCTCGGTTTTCGCCGCTGCGCTCTGGCCGCGAACTGTGTTCGAAATCGGCCATGAAGTAGAACGGAGTGGCACACGCAAGGAACGACGGAAGTGGGTCGTTGTCAGCGTCCTACTCGCGATCCCACTCGCATTGTTAACTCGAGCATTCGGTACCCGCCTCGGCATTTAGACGGCATGATTTATCAATGCCAGGAGGATCTACGGCGCTGCACTGCAGTATCCATGGCTGCGGCAGTCTATGGGTTTCGCCTTGTCCCTTGAGCGGCCTGGATCGCGCCGTTGATCGCGTTAGTAGCGCCCGTAATCGTCGATTCGAATCAATCGCGCTTATGGTGGTGCATGACTCTCATCACATGCTTAGCGGACGAACAGCGCTCGCGCCTTCTCCAGAAGAGGAGCGGCAGCGGATCGCTGTCGTCGATCTCGTGGCCGAGCAGGCTTCTGAAAGCTCGGCCGGCACTTGCGATTCGTGAGGTTCGCGAGCCTCGCGAGGAATCGGACAAAAGCCCCACGGGCCGGGTTTTTACGGCAAAGCTCATGAGATTTTCTTTAGTTGGACAAACGGGAAGCGGCGGAAAATGGGAAGAACCGCCGGAAAGCCTTATGCCATCGGCATCGCAGGCTTCCCACGGAGGTGGGAAGGTTGGGACGCCCATGAGCCCTCCGTCGCCTCCGCGTTTTCGAACTCCGTTCGAAAAGCGCGCCGACGGCGCCACCTCCCCCGATGACGGGGGAGGAAAGCGGCTAGCTCTTGCCGAGGAAGGCGCTGACGGCAGCGACCGTGGCTTCGGTCTGCTCCTCCATCAACCAGTGGCCGGAGTTGGCGATGACTTGGGCGGTGACGTCGCTGGCGACGAAGCGCATCACGTCGGCCTGGGCCGTGCCAAAGGCCTTGTCACCGCCCATCGCCAGCACGGGCATCGCCAGCTTGCCCATTTGCGTGAGCGCCTGGTTGTCGGCGGCATCCTGGGTGAAAGCCGCGAACTGCTCGAAGGCGCAGTGCATGTTGCCGGGGCGCGCGTAGAGGGTGGCGTAGTGCTGGCGGGTCGCCTCGTCGATCGCGCTCGGCGTGGCCGAGAGCTCGTTCCAGAAGCGGTCGAGATAGATGCGCTCGCGGCCGGCGACCAGCCGCTCCATGTCGGGGCCGCGGAAGTTGAAGTGCCAGAGCATCGGGCTTTTCAGGATCTCGTCCCAGGGGCCGATGCCGGGCAGCGGCGCATCCAGCACCGCCCAGCGCGTGACGCGGCTGGGGAATTGCGCGACGAAGGCGTAGCCCACCATGTTGCCGATATCGTGGGTGACCAGCTGGGCTTTTTCGATTCCGAGCTTGTCGAGAACGCGGGCGATGTCGACGCCCTGGGTCTTCTTGTCGTAGCCGCCTGTGGGTTGCGAGGACAGGCCCATGCCGCGCAGGTCGGGGATGACGACGGTGCGGCTGGCCATCAGTGCCGCCGCCAACGGTTGCCACATGTCGCCGGTGTCGGCGAAGCCGTGCAGCATCACCACCGCCGGTCCCGTGCCGCCGATCCTCGTGTGGATCGTGGCGCCGCCCGTGTCGATCTCCTCGATGCGGACGCCCGCGGGGAAGGGGTGGATCATGGGTCAGAGCCTTTCGATCAGCGCCTGCGCGGCCGCGGGATTGCGCACCTTGGCGCCGGAGATGAAGTAGATGAACGTGTCGCCCTTCTTGGCCCAGGCCTTGGCGCGCTTGGCCCATTTGTCGAGGTCGGCGGGCTTGTAGCCGGTCTTCACCTTCTCCTCGGCGCCCATCAGACGGGCGTAGGTGAAGTCGGCCGTGGGCTCGTCGATCTCGGGGAAGGTCTCGTCCTGGGCATAGACGATGGCGACCTTGTATTTGCGACAGAGGTCGTAGAAGCGCTCGTCCTTGAAACTGTCGTGCCGCACCTCGATCGCATGGCGCAGCGGCAGCTTGCCGACCTCGCGCGGCAGCAGCTTCAGGAAGGCCTCGATGTCCTCGGGGTCGAACTTCTTGGTCGCCATGAACTGCCAGTTGATCGGCCCCAGCCGGTCGCCCAGCTCGACCAGCCCCTGGCTCACGTAGCGCTGGATCGATTCGCCTGCATCGGCCAGCACCTTGCGGTTGGTGCAGAAGCGCGAGGCCTTCATGGCGAAGACGAAGCCGTCGGGTGTCTCGGCGCGCCACTTGGCCCAGCTCGCGGGCTTGAAGCTCGAATAGTAGGTGCCGTTGATCTCGATCGAGGTGAGCTTGCGGCTGGCAAATTCCAGCTCGCGCTTCTGCGTCAGGTCCTCGGGATAGAAGACGCCGCGCCACGGCTCGAAGGTCCAGCCCCCGATGCCGATATGTATCTTTCCAGTCATGCCGGAAGTATATCGGAACTCACCGCGGGCGCGGGACGTTTTCCAGCATGGCCCTCAGCTCCCCCGGAAAAGCCGAAGCCGAGATCCGCGCGATCATGGCGCGCCGCGTCGCCGCCGTTCGCGCCAAGGATGCGGCCGAACTGGTCGGCCATCACGCCGCCAGCGTCGTGTCCTACGATCTGCTCCTGCCGCTGCGGTACGGGGGCGTCGATGCCGTTCGCCAACGCGGCGAGCAATGGTTCGACGGCTATGATGGGCCGATGGGCTACGAGATCCAGGACCTTCAAGTCTACGCCGATACAGACGTGGCCTTCTGCCATGGGCTGCACCACGTCACCGGCACGACGAAGGCTGGCCGGAAAATCGACATGTGGTGGCGCGCCACCCAGGGCTTCCAGCGCATGGACGGCGCCTGGCGGATCGTCCACGAGCACGGCTCGGTGCCCTTCGACATGGCCACCGGCAAGGTCTCGTTCAACCTCGAGCCGTGAGTTTGTCTCCCTACAGAATCAAACTCGGATTCGGCTCTCGACCTTAGATTCTCCGTTATTTAAAGCGTTACTTTTCGTAACTCCTGCCGTCCTAACCCGCGAGACGCGCCGCGCACTTGTTGTGGGTCGCCACGACCGGCCGCATGTCCATCGTGACGATCTCGCCGTCGCGCACCACGGCCTTGCCGTTGACCACCGTGTGCCGCGCCTGCTGCGGCGCGCAGAACAGCACCGCCGACACCGGATCGTGCAGGGCGCCGGCGTAGCCGATGGTGTTGAGGTCGAGCGAGAAGAAGTCGGCGCATTTGCCGGGCTCGAGCGAGCCGATGTCACTGCGGCCCAGCACGCTGGCGCCGCCGATCGTGGCGAGCTCCAGCGCCTCGCGTGCCGTCATCCATTCTCCGGCGCGGACCGGATGGGACTGCGACAGGTGCATGTACTTGCGCGGCCCTTCGGGCGGCAACAGGCCGAGCCGCAGGCGCGCAAGCAGCATGGCCTGTCGCGCCTCGGCCAGGATGTTCGACGAATCGTTGCTGGCCGAGCCGTCGACGCCCAGACCCACCTTCACGCCGGCGGCCATGTATTTCTTGATCGGCGCGATGCCCGAGCCCAGCCGCATGTTGGAGCAGGGGCAGTGCGCGGCGCCGCAGCCGCTGGCGGCGAACTTGCGGATCTCGTCGTCGTCGACATGGATCGCGTGGGCGAACCACACGTCCTCGCCCAGCCAGCCCAGCGTCTCCATCCAGTCCACCGGGCGGAGCTGGAAGCGTTCGAGCGTGTAACGCTCCTCGTCCAGCGTCTCGCAGAGATGGGTGTGCAGCTTCACCTTGTAATGGCGGGCGAGCGCCGCGGATTCCTTCAGCAGCGTCGGCGTGACCGAGAAGGGCGAGCAGGGCGCCAGCACGATCTGGGTCATCGAGCCCACCGAGGCATCGTGGTAGCGCTCGATCACGCGCTGGCTGTCCTTCAGGATGAAGGGCTCTTCCTCGACGCAATCGTCGGGCGGCAGGCCGCCCTTGGATTCGCCCAGCGACATCGATCCGCGGCTGGCATGGAAGCGCATGCCGAGGTCGCGCGCGGCCTCGATCTGGCAGTCGACATTGTTGCCGTTCTTGAACACGTAGGTGTGGTCGAAGACCGTCGTGCAGCCCGACAGCGCGAGCTCGGCCAGGCCCACCAGCGTGGAGGCGCGCGAGGCTTCCGGATCGGTGCGTGCCCAGGCGCGATAGAGCGCCTTCAGCCAGGGGAAGAGGTTGTTGTTCTGCGCGCCCGGGAAGTTGCGCGTGAGCGTCTGGTTGAGATGGTGGTGGGTGTTGACGAAACCCGGCAGCACGATCTGGCCCGCGAGGTCGATCACCGTGTCGGCCGTCGCCGGCAGCTCGGCGGTGGGGCCGACCTGCTTGATGATGCCGTTCTCGGCATAGAGGCCGGCATTCTTGAGCTCGCGCCGGCCGCCGTCCATGGTGACGAGGACGTCGGCATTTTTAGCAAGGAGTGTGGCCATATTTTCCCCCGATTGAGCCTGCCTAGGATATCCTAACAACATGAAAATCCACGTCTTTAAAACCATTGCCTTCGGGGGCGTGGCGCTGAGCTGGAGCGCAGAGACCGCCCAACCGGTGCGGCGCCTCGGCGAGATCGCACCAGCGTCCGGCAGCCGCTCTTGAAGACGCTGCTCGCCGCCCTGGCGCACGGGGTGAACCGCGCCTTTCCCAAGGCGAAGTCGCTGCTTCCCAAGCCGCTGCACCGGTTCGTCCTGCTGCGTGTCCTGGGCGTGAACCGGCCCTACGAGAGGATGCTGCGCGAGAACCCCGAGCGCCTGTTCCTGCAGCATGAGGCGCTGCCCTGGGTGAGCGACACCTACCGCAAGGTGCTGTTCGTCGGCACCGCGTCCTACACCCATCAGTACGAGGACTTCTTTCGCGACGATCCGGACCGCTACACGACCATCGACCGCAATCCCGCGACGAAGGTGTGGGGCGGCAAGCACCATATCGTGGCCTCCATCCTCGACATCGACAAGCACAGGCCACCGGGCTTCTTCGACTGCATCGTGCTGAACGGCATTCTCGCCTACAGCATTCCCGAGCTCGACGACCACGGCGTCATCGAGCGCGAGGAGATCCGCAAGCTGGTCGAGGCGCTGCACAGGGTGATGCGGCCGGGCGGCTTCCTGCTGGTCGGCTGGCGCCTGACCGACATGCCGGCCTCGCCCGTCGAGCTCGGGCTGCTCGATCCCTATTTCGTCCCGACGGAGCGGCCGCCGTGGGGCAGGCGCAAGGAGTTCCCCGGCGACATCCATGTCCTCGAATCCTATGAGCGAACGGCGATCTGACCGCCGCTCAGGACAGCAGCCCGAGACTCCGGAAGCTTGCGTGCCCCTTGCGGCCGATCACCAGGTGGTCGTGGATCGTGATGCCGAGCGTGCCGGCCGCCGCCTTGATCTCGCGCGTCATCTCGATGTCGTCGCGCGACGGCTTGGGATCGCCCGAGGGATGGTTGTGCACCAGGATCAGCGCCGCGGCGCCGAGCTCCAGCGCCCGCTTCACCACCTCGCGCGGATAGACCGGCGTGTGGTCGATGGTGCCGCGCTGCTGGACCTCGTCGGCGATCAGCACGTTCTTGCGGTCGAGGAAGAGCAGGCGGAACTGCTCGGTCTTCTCGTGGGCGAGCGCGGCATGGCAATAGTCGATGAGCTGCTGCCAGTTGGTCAGCACCGGCATGTCCTTGACCTTGCGCTCGGCCAGCCGCCGCCCGGACTCGCGCAACGCGCGGAACATCACCAGCGTGCGCTGGTCGATCTCGAACTCGCGCAGCTGCGCCGGTTCGGCCGCGAAGATGTCGCCCAGTGTGCCGAAGCGCTCGAGCAGCCGCTTGGCCAGCGGCTTGGTGTCGATGCGCTCGATGGCATAGAACAGCAGCAGCTCCAGCAGCTCGTAGTCGGCCAGGTGCTCGACGCCGGCCTTCAGGACCCGCTCGCGCAGGCGGCCCCGGTGACCGTGATAGTGCGGCTTCTCGGGAGCAGGCGCGGCGCCGCTGTTGTGGCCGGTGCCCGCCATCGGCGCCGCGTCGATGGCCGCCGCGAGCTTTGCGGTCGGGTCCTCGCCGGAGAACTCCCAGCACTGGTCGAGCTTGTTCCAGGCACCGCCGGCGTCGCGCAGGACCGTGCGGTGGGAGAGCGTATTGCCGCTCACGCGCCAGCGCTCGCCGTCGCCCTGCAAGCGCAGTCCGGCCGCGAGCAGCGACAGCAGCGCGTCGTCGCTCGCTGTCGACGCCGGCGGCTCGGCTACGGCACGTTTTCCTCTCCCCATGTCCCGATGTTTCTATGCGACCGCGGCGGAAAGACGGCAGGACAGAGGAGAAGCCGAGACGGCGCGTTGCGAATATGGTTTACGTCGGCGCCATGAAGACTGCCTTCGACGACATCGACGCGGCCTGCCTGGCCTTCGCGCAGCAACACCAGATCCCCGGCCTGGTCGCCGGGATCGTCCAGGATGGCCGGCTCGCCCATGCGACGACGTTCGGTCTCGCCGACATCGAGGGTGCGCGCCGGGTGACGACCGACACCGCGTTCCGCATCGCCTCGATGACGAAGAACATGACCGCGCTCGCGCTGCTGTCGTTGCGCGACCAGGGCCGGCTCGTGCTCGATGCGCCGCTCAGCCAGTACGTGCCGCAATTCTCGTCGGTGCCGCCGGCCACGCGCGACAGCCGGCCGGTGAGCCTGCGCGACCTCATGAGCCACGTCGCGGGCTTCGTCACCGACGATCCCTGGGCCGACCGCGTGCTGGGCATGACGCCCGCTGCCCTGGACGCGATGATCGCGGACGGCACGTTCTTCGCCCGCCCGCCGGGCCTCGCCCTCGAATACAGCAACCTCGGCTACGCTTTGCTGGGGCGCGTTCTGACCAACGTGAGCGGCGAGCCCTACCAGTCCTTCATCCGGCGCACGATCCTCGACCCGCTCGGCATGGCGCGCACGGGCTTCGATGCCATCGACGCTGCGCGCTCCGACTTCGCCTGGGGCTATCGCCTCGACGAGGGCAGCTGGTCGCGGGAGCGGATCGAGCCCGACGGCGAGGTCGGCGCCATGGGTGGCCTCACCACGACCGTGCCCGACTATGCGCGCTACGTGGCGTTCCTGCTGTCGGCCTGGCCCGCGCGCGACGACCCCGAAGCGGGCCCGGTCCGCCGCTCCACGGTTCGCGAGATGGGCCTGTGGCATGCACCGCCGCTCCTGCCGGACTCCGTCGAGGGACGTCCACCGGCGGCCAGCGCCTATGGCTATGGCCTTGTCGATTCGGTCGATGCGAAGCTCGGCCGGCGGCTCCATCATTCGGGTGGCCTGCCGGGCTACGGCTCGCATGTGCTGATGCTGCCGGATCGCGGCTGGGGCGTGTTCGCCTTCGGCAACCGCACCTACGCGCCGATGTCGCGTCTCACGCTCCGCATCGCGGAGTTGCTGCATGAGGCCGCGCCGAAGCGTGAACCGGCGAAGCCGTCGGCCGTCCTGGCGCGCGCGGTGGAGGCCGTCGTCGCTGCCTACACGGCCGGCCGCATCGAGGCGGCTGAGCCGGTGTTGGCCGAGAACCTGCTGCTCGATACGCCCGCGCGCTATCGCAACGTCGAGCTTGCTGCCTTGAAGGAACGCCTGGGCGAAGGCCGTCTCGACAGCATCGAGCCGGTCCATGCGCTCGCCGGCCGCTTCATCCTGGCCTGCGCGCGTGGTCGTCTGCGGGGATCGATCATCCTGTCGCCCGACGCGCAGCCCGGCATCCAGAAGCTCACGCTGACAGCCGAGGACTCCTGACCTCAGGCCGCCGCGAGATCATAGGGCGGCTTGGCCAGTTCCTTGGGCGAGAGGGTGAAGAACTCCACCCCCGTCTCGGTGATGCCGACGGAATGCTCGAACTGGGCGGAGAGCTGCTTGTCGCGCGTCACCGCCGTCCAGCCGTCGCTCAGTATCTTCACCTGCCAGGTGCCGACATTCACCATCGGCTCGACGGTGAAGAACATGCCGGGCTTCAGCACCGGGCCGGTGCCGGGCTTGCCGTAGTGCAGGATGTTGGGCGCGTCGTGGAAGATGCGGCCGAGCCCGTGGCCCGAGAAGTCGCGCACCACGGAGAAGCGCTG
>CANIRG010000247.1 GCA_947469635.1 Rhodospirillales bacterium
GCGGGCCTGGAGGTCCGCGGTCCGGAAGATGTGATCATTGATGTCGAGGGCCGTATCTCGCCTCGCCAACAGCGCAGCTTGCGGGACTGGACGGTCGCTCATCGCACGGAACTGATGGAGAACTGGCACGCGATCAGGGCGGGCGAGGTTCCAAGGAGACTGGACTGATGTCTCGATATCCAATTGCGCGGGCAACGCCGCGGCCCGACTTCTCGGTCGAGATCGAATGGCGCGATGGCTCGACGGGCAAGGTCGATTTCCGGCCGGAGATCGCTCGGGGTGACGCTTTGGCGGCACTCGCCGAGTCGGCGGTCTTCCTGCATCGCCTTTTCGTGCAATCGGCGGGCGACAGCATCGCCTGGGAGACGCCCGCGGGTTTGGTCGACTTCCATGCCGATGAACTTTGGCTTCGTTCACACGGCCGCTCGGCTGCTGCGGAATAGCCGGCCGGGGTAACGACCGTAATAGGTGCCGCGAGGAGGCAGGCCTATGGTGGCTGGCCGACCCTGCGAGGATGAAATGCCACCTGCCGTTTTTGTCGGCTTCCGACCGTTTCATGTGTCGGCTCTTGAGACCAACTCTTGCGCTTTTTCAAAGAGTTACGTGACTTTGGCGGGCCGTTTGCCGCCGCACCGTATTAAATCGGCAAAAACCGCCGACTTGCATTAGGTTGCGCCGCCATGCGTACCCGTTCGAACCCGATCTACTGCGCCGTCGATACCGTCGACCTGTCGGAGGCGGCCAAGCTCATCCGTACCATCGCCGAGGGCTCGCGCCCGGCCGTGGGCGGCATCAAGCTGGGGCTGGAATTCTTCCTGGCCCACGGGGCGCCGGGCGTGCGCTATGCCTTCCCGGCGCCGGTGCGAGCGACGGGGGTGGGCTTCTTCCTCGACCTCAAGCTGCACGACATTCCGAACACGGTGGCCGGCGGCATCCGTGCCGTGGTCGAGCTCGCCCCCACCTTCATCACCATCCACGCCTCGGGCGGACGCGAGATGATGAAAGCGGCGGTGGAGGAGGCGGGCGCACAGGCCGCCAAATACAATGTGCCGCGTCCGAAGCTTCTGGGCGTGACGGTGCTGACCTCGCTCGACCGCGCCGATCTCGAAGCCACCGGCGTCTCGGCCAATCCCTCCGACCAGGTGCTGCGGCTGGCGGTGCTGGCGCGCGAAGCCGGGCTCGACGGCGCGATCTGCTCGCCGCACGAGATCGCGGCGCTCCGCAAGCACTGCGGTCCGGACTTCGTCCTGATGGTGCCGGGCATCCGTCCTGTCGGCAGCGCCGCCAACGATCAGAAGCGGGCGATGACGCCACGCCAGGCGGTCGATCTGGGGGCCACCAACCTGGTCGTCGGCCGGCCAATCTACCAGGCGGCCGACCCGCGCGCCGCGGCCGAAGCGATCGCGCGCGAGGCCGGGGTCAACGACGTATGAGCGTCGAGGCAAAGATCTGCGGCCTGTCGACCGCCGAAACCATCGATGCTGCCGTGGCGGGCGGCGCGCGCTGGGTGGGCTTCGTCACCTATCCGCGCTCGCCGCGCCACATCTCGACCGATGTGTTGCGTGAACTGGGCAAGCGGGTTCCGAGCCACGTCGGTCGCGTCGGCCTGTTCGTCGATCCCGACGATGCGCTGCTCGACGAGCGGCTGGCGAGCGGTGCGCTCGACCTGCTGCAGCTCCATGGCGGCGAGACGCCGGAACGGCTGGCCGCCATCCGGGCGCGTACCGGCAAGCCCGTGATGAAGGTGATCAAGGTCGCCACGCCCGGCGATGTCGAGCGCGGCCTCGCGACCTATGAAGGCATTGCCGATCGGCTGATGTTCGAGCCCGCCGAAGGAATCCTGCCGGGCGGCAATGGCAAGCCCTTCGACTGGACGATCCTGTCGGGGCGTACGATCCGCCTGCCGTGGATGCTGGCTGGCGGCCTCACGGCCGACAATGTCGCCGAGGCGGTGCGCGTCACCGGCGCGCCCACCGTCGATGTTTCCTCTGGCGTGGAAGCGGCGCGCGGGGTGAAATCGGTCGAGCTGATCCGCGCCTTCCTCGACCGGGTGAAAGCGCTGCCAGGGGGACCGACATGAAGACCGAACAGCGTCTGAAGGAGCTCGGCATCGAGCTCGCCGTGCCGACCACGCCGATGGGCACGTACGTCAACGCCGTGCGCACCGGCAACCTGCTCTACATGGCGGGCAAGGGTCCGGGCCAGCCGGGCAAACCACTGCCCACCGGCAAGGTCGGCCGCGACTTCACCGTCGAGCAGGCCTACGGCCATGCCCGCGACACCGGTCTCAGCATCATCGCCGCGATCAAGGCGGGAGCTGGGCGACCTCGATCGCGTGAAGCGCATCGTCAAGGTTTTGGGCATGGTCAATGCCATCCCGGAGTTCGGCAACCAGCCCGAGGTGATCAACGGCTGCTCCGACCTCTTCGTCGAGGTGTTCGGCGAGCGCGGCCGTCATGCTCGCTCCGCGGTCGGCATGGGCTCGCTACCGCGCGGCATCCCGGTCGAGATCGAGGTGATCGTCGAGGTCGAGGATGCGCCGGCACGCCGGACCGCGGCGGCCAAGGCGGCGCCCAAGCGCAAGGCGGCTCCCAAGGCGAAGGTGGCCCCTAAGTCGAAGCCCGCGGCTAAGAAGAAGGCCGCGAAAAAGAAGAAGCGCTGACGCTGCGCCTCCTGTCCCTCGGACGGGTGAACTGGCTGCCGCTGCTCGCGGCGGCACCCGTCGTGCTGCTGGCGGCGCAGGTCCATCTCACCTGCGGCGGCATCGTCTATTCGCTCGACGATCCCTACATCCATCTCGCCCTCGCCAAGCATATCGCGCTGGGCCACTACGGCATCAACGCCGGCGAGTTCGCAGCGCCGTCGTCGAGCATCCTGTGGCCGTTCCTGCTGGCGCCCTTCGCCGCGACGCCGGCCTTCGAGCTGGTGCCGCTGGTCCTCAACACCGCGGCGCTGCTGGTCACGGTGTGGTGGATCCAGCGCAGGCTGGAAACCTGGATGGCGCCGCCGTGGGCGCTGCTGGCGACGACGGCGCTGGCCTTTGCGCTCAATCTGTACGGCCTCGTGCTCAGCGGCATGGAGCATTCGCTGCAGGTGGCGCTGGTCGTCATCGTCGGCATCTCGCTGGTGCGCGGGCGCCTCGCCTGGCCCTTCTGGCTGGCGGTGACGCTGCTGCCGCTCGTCCGCTACGAAGGCATGGCGATCTCCCTGGCCGCGCTCGGGTATCTCGTGCTCGGGCGGGAGCATCGCCTCCACGCCATCGCATCGGGCGCGATCATCTGCGCGATCGTCGGCGGCTTCTCGCTCTTCCTTCATGGGCTCGGCCTGGGCTGGCTGCCCTCGTCGGTGATGGCCAAGACGAGCCTGGCCGGCGGCGGATTCCTCGGCAATCTGCAGCTCCAGCTCGCCGTATCGACCCTTGCCGTCCTCGCCTTCGGCCTGCTGCTGCGAGAAGGACAATATCGTGAGGCCATCCTCCTGGTGGCGCTGCCGACGTTGCTCCATCTCACCTTCGGCAAGCATGGCTGGTTCGGCCGTTACCACATCTATTTCGCCGTCTGGATCCTCATCCTCTTCGCAGCGGTCTACGCGCGCTCCGCCCTCCCTCGCTCCATGGCGCTGAACGCATTGCTGGCGGCGGGCTTCGCCTGGGGCGCCGCCGGGGACATGGGCGTGACGCTCGCCACCGCCGCCAGCGCCCGCAACGTCCACGACCAGCAGAAGCAGATGGCGCTGATCGTGCGCGATCACCTCGATGAGCCTGTCGCGGTGAACGACATCGGCATCGTGGCGCTCTACGCCCGACGCTACGTGCTCGATCTCTACGGCCTCGCTTCCTACGAGGCGCTGATGTCGCGCAGCGATCCCGCGACCGAGGTCTGGGTCAAACGCCTGATGCAACGGCATCGCGTCGAGCAGGCCATCGTCTATGCCAAGTGGTTCGAGCGGCGGCCGGCCGACTGGATCCATGTGGCCACGCTCCACCTGCCGGCGCCCTGGGTGGTCGATGCGGCGGGCGACGACAAGGTCGATTTCTACGCCACCGGCCCCGAGGCCGCCGCGCGGCTGCGGCGGGCGCTCGGCGCCTATCGCAAGGGCTCGGCGCAGGCCGCGATGATGCTGGAGATGATGCCGCCGTGAGCGCGGCTTTGACCGACCGGGACCGGGACTGCTAAGTCCGCCCGGCCCAACAGGAACAGAGATGAAAACGACACACAACAGCTTCCGCACCGGCCCGGACGAGCGCGGGCATTTCGGCATCTTCGGCGGCCGCTACGTCGCCGAGACGCTGATGCCGCTCATCCTCGATCTGGAGAAGGCCTACAACGAGGCCAAGGCCGACCCCGCGTTCCAGAAGGAGCTCGACCATCTGCTCGAGCACTATGCCGGCCGGCCGAGCCCGCTCTATTACGCCGATCGCCTGACCAAGAAGCTGGGCGGCGCCAAGATCTATCTCAAGCGCGACGAGCTGAACCACACCGGCAGCCACAAGATCAACAACGTGCTGGGCCAGGTGCTGATGGCCAGGCGCATGGGCAAGACGCGCGTCATCGCCGAGACGGGCGCCGGCCAGCATGGCGTGGCGACGGCGACGGCCTGCGCGCTGTTCGACATTCCCTGCGTCGTCTTCATGGGCTCGGTCGACGTCGAACGCCAGGCGCCCAACGTCTTCCGCATGAAGATGCTGGGCGCCGAGGTGCGGCCGGTGACGGCGGGCTCCTCGACGCTGAAGGACGCGATGAACGAGGCGCTGCGCGACTGGGTCGCGACCTGCGAGAACACCTTCTACTGCATCGGCACGGTGGCGGGACCGCATCCCTATCCGGCCATGGTGCGCGACTTCCAGTGCGTCATCGGCAACGAGACGCGGGAGCAGATGATGAAGGCCGAGGGCCGGCTGCCCGACACGCTGGTGGCCTGCATCGGCGGCGGCTCGAACGCCATGGGCCTGTTCCATCCCTTCCTCGACGATCCGGGCGTGCGCATCGTCGGCGTCGAGGCGGCGGGCCACGGCATCGAGACCGGCCAGCATGCCGCCTCGCTCACGGGCGGCCGCCCCGGCGTGCTGCACGGCAATCGCACCTATCTGCTGCAGGACGGCGAGGGCCAGATCACCGAGGCTCATTCGATCTCGGCCGGCCTCGACTATCCCGGCATCGGCCCGGAGCATTCCTGGCTGAAGGAAAACGGCCGCGTCGAATATGTCTCGGCCACCGACGACGAGGCGCTCGAGGCCTTCGCGCTGCTGTGCAAGCTCGAAGGCATCATCCCGGCGCTGGAATCCTCGCATGCGCTGGCGCACGTGATGAAATTCGCGCCGACGCTGCCGAAGGACAATCTCCTGGTGATGAATCTCTCCGGTCGCGGCGACAAGGACGTCCCGCAGGTCGCGGCGCGCATGGGAATGAAGGCCGAGTCATGAGTCGCATCACCAGGCGCTTCGCCCAGCTCAAGTCCGACAAGCGCGCCGGGCTCGTCGCCTATATCTCCGCCGGCGATCCCAACGCCGAGGTGAGCTACGAGATCCTGAAAGGCCTGCCCGCCGCGGGCGCCGACCTGATCGAGCTCGGCATGCCCTTCACCGATCCGATGGCCGACGGACCCGCGATCCAGCTCGCCGGCCAACGCGCGCTCAAGGCGGGCATGACGGTCGACAAGACCTTCGACATGGTGAGGCGCTTCCGCCAGGAAGCGGGCGACAACGACACGCCGGTCCTGCTGATGGGCTACTACAATCTCGTCTACCAGCGCGGGCCCGAGCGCTTCTGCAAGGAAGCTGCCGCAGCCGGCGTCGACGGCTTCATCCTGGTCGACCTGCCGCCCGAGGAAGCCGATGAGCTGAAGCCCTTCGCCGAGGCCCATGGTCTCGACACGGTGCTGCTGACCGCCCCCACCACCGACGACAAGCGCCTGCCGGCGGTGCTGAAATATTCCGCGGGCTTCGTCTATTTCGTCTCGGTGCTGGGCATCACCGGCACCAAGTCGGCGACCGAGGATGCCGTGCGCACCCACGTCGAGCGCATCAAGCGCCACACCGACCTGCCGGTCGGCGTCGGCTTCGGCATCCGCACGCCCGAGCAGGCCGCGGCCGTCGCGCGCCACGCCGATGCCGCCGTCGTCGGCACCGCCATCGTCGAGCGCGTGAAGGCCGGCCTCGACGAGCAGGGCAACCCCACGCCCGGTCTCGTGCCCGGCGTCTTCGCCTACATCCGAACCCTGGCGGAGGGCGTGCGGGGCGTGAGGAAGGTGTAGTGTTGGTTGAAAAACACTACGCTACCGCCTATTTTCGATAAATGGTGCTCAAGGGTCCGACGCTGGACGAAGTAGCTGAAGGAGCGCGGCGTGGCGTCGCTATTGCCGTGCAGGAAGCACACGCGCGCGGGCTGCCGGTGTTCGAGTCGGACGACACGAAAATTTACGCCATCTACCCCGATGGCCGTCGGGTGGTTGTCCAGCATCTACCGAAGCTGGGAAAATCTCCTCCGAAAGCGACGTGACCGGTCCCGAACCCATCATCCTCGCCGGCCCGAATGGCGTGGGTAAGACGACGTTCGCGCAGCGCAACTTGCGGCCGTTCATCGAGCAGGGCGCGTTCCTCAATGCCGACGACATGGCGCGTGACACCAACCCATCGGATGTCGAAGCCGTCGCCATGGAGGCCGGTCGCCGAATGCTCGGACGCCGCAAGGACTTTCTGGAACGTCGACAATCTTTCTGCCGGGAAACGACGCTGGCGACGCGGACGCTTCTGCGCTTTGTCCATCAGGCGACCACAGCGGGTTATCGAACCCGGCTCTTCTTTCTCTTCACGCCGCTGCCGTACCTCAACGAATTGCGCGTGAAGCAGCGGGTCATGAGTGGCGGGCATAATATCGATACCGACACGATACGGCGGAGGCACAGGCTCGGCTTGGAGTTGCTGGCCGTCTACTGGGCCGCCGTTGATGAAGGGGTCGCGCTCGATGCACGTACTCGCGAGCCGATCGAGATCGTCCGCAAGGACGATACCGGCATCCGCGTTCGCGACGAGGCAGCCTTCGCGTTGCTCAACGCGGCCATCGCCGCCAACGACGGCAAGCCGCTCTAATCGTCGAACAGCAGATCGGCCACGAACGAGTTGGTCTTGCGTTCCCAGCCGAAGGTCGAGGTCTGGCCGTGGCCGGGCACGAACTGGATGTCGTCGCCCAACGGCCACAGCCGGCCGCGGATCGACTCGAGCAGCTGCTCGTGGTTGCCGCGCGGAAAGTCCGTGCGGCCGATCGAGCCGCGGAACAGCACGTCGCCCACAAAGGCCACCTTCGCGGGCTTGTTCACGAACACGACGTGGCCGGGCGTATGGCCGGGGCAGTGCACGACGTCGAGCGTGAGGTTCCCCAGGCTCACCGTGTCGCCGCCCTCCAGCCAGCGCTCGGGCACGAAGGGCTTGTAGGCGGGGAAGCCGTACTTGCGTCCCGACTCGGGCAGGCCCTCGATCAGGAACAGGTCGTCGCGGTGCGGGCCCTCGATCTTCACCCCATAGTGCTCGGCCATGGTGCCGGCGGCCGAGGCATGGTCGACGTGGCCGTGGGTCAGCAGCACCTTGGTGACCGTGATCCCCTGCGCCGCGATCGCCTCCTGCAGCCGGTCGAAGTCCCCGCCCGGATCGACGGCGGTTCCCTCCATGGTCTCGGTGCACCAGACGATGGAGCAATTCTGCTGAAACGGGGTGACCGGCGCGATCATGACCTTGAGCATGCCAACGATCTAATGCCTCCCGCGCGCGCGCGGAAGAGCGTATGCTGCAGACTGTAATGCGTCGGCGGCAATGAACCTTCGTCTTTTCCTCGCGTGCCTTCTCGCCCTCTCGGGCCTGTCCGGCGCTTCGGCGGTGGCCCAGATCTCCCCGGTCCCCTCGCCGTCCGGCCTCGTGCCGGCGGGGCCCTACCTCGTGGTCGATGCCGCGTCGGGCGAAGCCCTGCTCCAGCGCAGTGCCGGCGCGCCCTGGTATCCGGCCTCGCTGGCCAAGCTGATGACCATCTACCTCGTGTTCGAGGAGCTGAAGGCCGGCCGGCTGAACCTGTCCTCGCCGCTGCCCTTCTCCGCCCATGCCGCCAGCATGCCGCCCTCCAAGCTCGGGGTGGGGCCGGGCGGCTCGGTGCCGGTCGAGCTGGCGCTGCAGGCTCTCGTGGTGCGCTCGGCCAACGACGTGGCGGCAGCCTTCGGCGATCTGCTGAGCGGCTCGGAGCCCACCTTCGCCAAGCGCATGACCGACACCGCCCGGCGGCTCGGCATGACGGCGACGACCTTCAGGAACGCCAGCGGCCTGCCCGATCCCGACCAGCAGAGCAGCGCCCGCGACCTCGCCATGCTCGCCATGGCCCTGATGCGCGACTTTCCGCAGTACTACCCCTACTTCCACACCCAGGAATTCACCTACGGCAAGCACCGGATCGGGCCGGGTGTGAAATTCCTGGATGTCTACTCGCCCTATGCCGACGGGCTGAAGACCGGCTTCATCTGCTCCTCGGGCTTCAACATCGTGGGCAGCGCCGTGCGCGACGGACGGCGGCTGATCGGCGTCGCCTTCGGCTTCCGCCGCGGCGACCTGCGCGACGAGTTCATGGTCCGCATGTTCGACGAGGCCTATGGGCTGAAGACCGCCGGCAGCCGGCAGAAGGTCTGGCAGCTGCCCAACAGCGGCGGCGCCCCGGCGACGGTCCTGGGGCAGGGCGAGTGCGGCGGCATCCGCTACGACATGCCGGGCGATGCGGTGTGGTTCGGCACCTTCGGCAACTGGGCGCAGGCGCGGGCGGCCTACGACCAGGGCCAGGCCGAGCTCGGCACGCTCGGGCTGCGCCCGGGCAAGGAATACATACTGCCCGTCACGCAGGGCAAGGCGACGCGCCAGGCCGCTATCATCGCCGACCTCGAGCCCAGTGCCGCGGAAAAGCTCTGCGCCGGCTACCGGGCGCGCAAGGGGTTCTGCGAGGTGCGCAAGCCGCACGACTTCGTGGCACCGTTCGGGGCCTTCTGGCGGTGAGAGGTCGGAGCGTCGCAGGACGTGGATGAGATGCACGTTTGTCCGGTTTGTGGTTACGGGAACCTCCCCGAACCGGCCTATGCGGGCGATGGCAGCGCGACCTTTTCCATATGCCCCTGTTGCGGCATCGAATTTGGTTACGAAGATTCTCTCGCGAGTCACGCAACTCTGCGGCAGCGCTGGATCGACAAGGGCATGCCTTGGTGGAGCGAATTCAGTTCGCCTCCCAAAGATTGGAATCCCGTTGCTCAGCTCAGGAAAGCAAGAATGATTCAGTAGAGACGTCCAATTGAAGGAGGCCTCTGCTATCGCGCACCCAAGGCGTCTGCGAGGCAAGGAAGTCGCGGACTTGCGGCACCGGTCGGAGTGCAAGGAAGCATGCCCGGTGTGCGGCATTGGCTGATGGCCGGGACCGGCGTCTGGCAGCCCAAGGACGGATCGTCTTGTACAACCGCCTGTGGCGGTCCTTCTCCCCCACATCTTTCGAGGTGACGCCGTCTTGAGCGCTGAGAGTACCAAGCGTGTAGAAATGGTGGCGGAGCGGCTAAAATCCCTCGTTTTCCTTCCCGGCACCCTTAGCCCCTTTCCGCGTTGATCTTGGCCCCGATGGGCATTCGTGGGATACCGACGCCATGAACTGGCTGACCAATTTCGTCCGGCCGAAGCTCCGCGCGCTCGTGGTGCGCAAGGACGCTGCGCCGGAGAACCTGTGGCTGAAATGCCCCAA
>CANIRG010000248.1 GCA_947469635.1 Rhodospirillales bacterium
CATTCACATCGTTGGTTTCGATTTGGTTCATGCTCGACTTCATCATGAATGCCTCCGGTTGGACAAATCGGTGTCCAAAAAATCCGGGGGCAGCTCATCGGCTCTTCCGCCCCAGCCGATTTCTCCCACCGATACATCTCCGAGGAAGTGCCGACACAGGTGGTGCCGTCTGCATCGATCGGTCGGCAACTCGGCGTCGCGACCCCGATCATGGATGCGACGATAGCGCTCGCAAGCGCGGTCGCGGGCTCGGATTACGCTGTCGAAGGATGGACGGCGGCGAGCCTGGGCATGGACGGTCTCGATGCCGATGCCATCCGCACATTGCTGGAGACGGGTCGGCGATAGAGCGGAACCGGCCGCCGAGGCTTCGACGCGCAACGGCGGCGCGCTTTGAGGGCATGCGATGGCTGAGACGGATACCACGATCATCGTCATTGGCGCCGGCGTCGTCGGGCTGTCGACCGCGCTCTACCTGCGGCGCTCGGGCCGCGATGTCGTCGTCATCGACCCCTTGCCGCCGCCCGGTGGTGCCTCGTTCGGCAATGCGGGCATGATCAGCGCCGACACGTCGGTGCCGATCGCCTTGCCCGGCATGCTGCGCAAGGTGCCGTCGTGGTTGGCCGACCCGCTGGGTCCGCTCGCTGTGCGACCCTCCTATTTCCCCAGGGCGCTGCCATGGCTGATGAAATGGATCGCCGCCGGCCGCATCCAGCGCGTGCTGGAAATCTCCGATGCGATGCGCGCCCTGCACAAGGACGCGTTCCTGTGCTGGAAGGAGATGCTCGGCCCCGGGAACTTCTCCGACCTGGTGCGCCCGGTCGGCCAGGTTCAGGTCTGGGAGGCCAACGGCGAGTCGAGCAGCGCCGCCCTGGAGCGCACATTGCGTGAGCGTCAGGGCATCCCGAGCCAGGCGCTGGGTGCCGATGACCTTCGACAGATGTTTCCCGGCATCTCGCCGGCGGTGCGTCGCGGCGTGCTGGTTCCCGGCAACGGCTACACCGTGAACCCCCAGCGCATCGTCCAGACACTGCATCGCCTGTTGCTGGAAGCCGGCGGAAAGCTCGTGCCGGAAAGCGTCTACAAGATCCTGCCACGCGAAGGTGGCGGCTACGACGTCATGACCAATGTCGGCTTCCACCGTGCCCAGCAGATCGTCGTGGCCGCCGGCGCCTACTCGCTCCGGCTGCTCGCGCCGCTCGGCATCCGCGTGCCGCTCGAGACCGAACGTGGCTATCACGTCATGTTGCCGACGCCCAACGTGTCCCTGACCACGACGATCTCGAACAAGAGCCGTTCGTTCGGCGTCACGCCCATGGAACACGGTCTGCGGGTCGCGGGCACGGTCGAGATCGCCGGCCTCGACGCGCCGCCCGACGAGCGCCGCGCCGAGGCCCTGCTCGCCAACATCCGCACCATGTTTCCCGACGTGAACACCGAGGGTCACCGCTTCTGGATGGGCTTCCGCCCTTCGACACCCGACAGCCTCCCGATCCTGGGCACGGTCGAGAGCAGGCCAGGCTTGTTCCTCGCCTTCGGCCACGGACACTTCGGCATGACCGGCGGTCCCCCCAGCGCACGGCTGGTCTCGCGGCTGATCAACCGCCAGGCGACCGGCATCGATGCCGCTCCCTACGCGCCTCAACGCTTCACGCTACGCTAGCACAAGGCCATTGCCGCTCTGGAATGAAGTGGATTTCTCCAGTATCGAAGAGACCCACCCACGTCTCTCCGAGGAATGCCACATGCCAGTAACCCGGCGCGTCATCATCGCGGCAGCAGCGCTCGCCGGCACCCGTCCAGCTGGCGCGCAAACGCAAGGGAAAGCCATGACAACCGAAACCGGCCTGCAAATCATCGACACGACCGTCGGCACGGGCGCGAGCCCCACGAACGGTCAGACCTGCGTCATGCACTACACTGGCTGGCTCTCTGAAGGAGGCGCGAAAGGCCGGAAATTCGATTCTTCCGTCGATCGCGGCGAGCCGTTCGCGTTTCCCATCGGCGTCAAGCGCGTCATCGCCGGCTGGGATGAGGGCGTCGCAACGATGAAGGTCGGCGGCAAGCGAACGCTGATCATTCCGCCGCGACTGGGCTACGGGGAACGCGGCGCCGGCGGTGTCATTCCCCCCAACGCCACGCTGATCTTCGACGTCGAGCTGCTGGCGATCAAATAAGCCCCGGCTGGAAAAGACCTGCAAGCGCTGGCCCACCAAGCCGATTGCGGCGGCCGCTGCTGGTCGGCTCGATCCTCCCGCATTACCCTCAGACCAGGGAAGGACAAGCGATGCTCAATCGGTTGACGAGGCGAAAGCTGCTGGCGACGACGGCCGGCGGTGTCGGCACGGCGATCCTATCGGGCTCCGGCGCGCGCGCCGCCGACCCTTGGCCAACCAAGCCGATACGCGTCCTCATGCCGTTCGGTGCCGGCGGCTCGATGGATATCCTGTCGCGACTGCTTGCCCCGATCGTATCGCAATCACTGGGCCAGCCGGTCGTGGTCGAGAACCGCGCCGGCGCCACCGGCACCGTGGCGATGGCGGCGGTCGCTTCGGCTCCGGCGGATGGCTACACGTTGATGTTTACAGGCAGCAGCTTTCCCATCGTCAGCCTGCTGATGCGCAATCTTCCCTTCACCATGGACGCCTTTGCGCCGCTCTCGCGGCTGACCATCGGGCCGACGATCCTGGCCGTGCCGAGCCAGCTCGGCGTGAAGACCATCGCCGAGTTCGTTGCCGCCGCGAAGGCGCAACCGGGAAAATGGTCTTACGGCAGCTCGGGCATCGGCACGTCCGTGCACATGGGTGGCGAGCTCTTCAAGAGGGACGCTGGCGTCGACCTGACCCACGTACCCTATCGCGCCACACCGGCGATCATCGCCGACCTTCTGGAATCGCGCCTCCAGATGTCCGTTTTGGGAGTGACGGACGTCCGGCAGTACATACTCTCCGGGCAAGTTCGCGGCTTGGCGCTCAGCCATAGCGAGCGGATGCCGGAGTTTCCCGACCTGCCGACCTTCGCGGAAGCAGGATATCCAAATGTCCACGCGAGCAACGATTTCGGCGTGGCGATCAGGGCCGACACTCCAGCCCCCATCCGGGCGCGGTTGGAAGAGGCCTACCGCACGGCCGTGCGCAGGCCGGAGGTCGTGCAGCGATTGGCCGACATCGGCCTGATCGTCGTGGGCACGTCATCGGCGGATTTTTCCCGCGCGCTTGCCAACGACACCGCTCGATACTCCGAGGTCATCCGAACAGCCAACATCAAGCTCGAATGAGCCGAAGGCTCGACAAAAGCACGGATCAACGAGGCATCACCAGGCGTCGATCATCGGACGCTTCTTGCCCGCGCGTGCCGGCCCGGGCCGGATTGCGGCCAGCATGTTGGTGACCCAGGTCCGCGTCTCGGCCGGGTCGATCACGTCGTCGAGCATGAAATTGGTCGAGCGGTTCAACGCCTTGCCGGCCTCATAGGCCTTCGCAACCTTGTCCTCGAAGAACTTGAGGCGCTCCTCGGGGTCCACGATCGCCGCGAGCTCGGCGCGATAGCCCAGCTTCACCTGTCCCTCGATGCCCATCGGCGCGAACTCACCGGTCGGCCAGGACACGTAGAAGTAAGGCGCGCGGTAGTTGCCACCGGCCATGGCGCTCTGCCCCAGACCGTAGGCCTTGCGCAGCACGATCGTGAAGTACGGAACGGTCATGTTGCAGCTGGTCAGGAACATGCGCGCGGCATGTCGAACCAGCGCCGTCTTCTCCGCCTCGGGCCCGACCATGATGCCGGGCGTATCGCAAAGGTTGACGACCGGGAAGTCATAGGAATCGCAGAGCTGCATGAACCGGGCGCCCTTGTCGGACCCGTCGGAATCGACCGCGCCGCTCAGGTGCTTCGGATCGTTGGCCATCACGCCGACCGTCCGCCCTTCCAGCCGGATCAACGCCGTCACCAACGTGCGCCCGAAGTCGCGGCGCAGCTCGAGGATCGATCCTTCGTCGGCCAGCGTCCGGATGACCTCGCGCACCTCGTAGGTGCGCAACCGGTTCTCCGGCACGATATGGCGCATCCGACGCTGATCCGGCACGGTCCAGTCTTTCAGCGGTCCCTGGAAGTAGGCGAGATATCTCTTGGCGACGGCGACGGCTTCCGTTTCGTCGGCGACCAGGATGTCGACGACGCCATTACGCGTCTGCACCGACATCGGGCCGATCTCCTCCGGCGTGAACACGCCGAGCCCTCCGCCCTCGACCATGGCCGGGCCGCCCATGCCGAGCGTGGTATCGGCCGTCGCGATGATCACGTCGCAGCAGCCGAGCAGCGACGCATTGCCCGCGAAGCAGCGGCCGGAGACGATGCCGATCAGCGGCACGAGAGCCGAGAGCTGACCGAAATGATGGAAGGTGTCGAACTGGATGAAGCCGCCATAGTCATCGTCGCCCGGCCGACCGCCGCCGCCTTCCGCAAACAGCACCAAGGGCATGCGCCCGTCCTCGGCGATGTCGAGGATCTTGTCGGTCTTCCAGTGGTTGTGAACACCCTGCGTGCCGGCGAAGACGGTGTAGTCATAGGCCAGCACGGCGACGCCGGTGGCCGGAGCATCGTACATGTGCCCGTTCACGCGACCGACGCCGGCGATGAGGCCATCGGCGGGGCTGCGGATCAGCAGATCGTCCAGGGTCCGCCGATGCCGCTGCGCCGCCACGATCAGAGGGCCGTACTCGACGAAGGTGCCGGGGTCGATCAGGTCAGCGACATTCTCGCGCGCGGTCCGATGGTTGGTCTTGTGCCGGCGCTTGACGGCATCCGGCCGGTTCTCGTCGCGCGTCAGGGCGCGACGTTCCAGCACCTCGGCCAGATCCGGGCGAATGGCATCGAGGTCGAGCTCATCCGTACCGCCCTGGACCTGTGCCGCAACCTCGGACGGTTCGAGGGTGAGCAGCGGCTGGTCTTCCCAGAGGGTTTCACCGGGCTCGGCATGAATGGCCCGGACGACACCGCCAGCGCTCGCCGTGATGACGTGTTCCATTTTCATGGCTTCCATCACGGCAACCTCGGCCCCCGCCGGAACGGCGTCCCCGACCGCGACGGCAATCGAGATGACGGTGCCCTGTATCGGCGTCCGAACCGCGATCATCCCGTCCGGCAGATCACTTGCGTCCGCGGTGCCGACATTCGGTCCCTGCCGGTCGCGCGTCGCCTGGCCGTAGGCGAGCACGGAGAGTGGGTCGGCGGCGTCGACCTTGGCACCGGCCCTGGCGCCGCGCTTCTTGTCCTCCTTCGCTGCCGCGTAGAGGCGCGGATGGACTGCCGCTCCCATGGCGATCAGCGCGGGCGCCTGGGCCTCCACGAAACCGATCTCGATGTTGCCCGCCCGTACATCCTCGTCCAACAGCACAGCCTGGAGAAAGGCGATGTTCGTCGGCGCGCCCGCGATGTTGAATTCGCAGAGCGCCCGGTAGCCCTTGCCCGTCACGTCCTCGACACGGCCGGTGCGGGCGAAGACGATCAGCTTGGCGAGCAACGAATCGTAAGCCGGGTTGGTCGCGTAGCCAGCGTAGCCATAGCCGTAGACGCGAATATCCGGGCCGGAGGGTGGCTCGAACGTGCCGAGGACACCGCCGCCGGGCTTGGCCGTTCCGTCGGGCTGCATCGTCTCGACGTTGATGCGGAGCTGCATCGCCATGCCCCGCGGCGCCGGTCCCGCGCCGCTCGCAAGACCAAGCTCCGCCAGGGTGGCGCCCGCCGCCAGCCGGAGCTGCAGCTCGACCAGATCCAGGCCCGTGACCGCTTCCGTCACCGTATGCTCGACCTGCAGGCGCGGGTTTGCCTCGATGAAATAGAAAGCGCCGCTGGAGCAGTCCACGAGGAACTCGAACGTGCCGAGGCTGCGGTAGTTCGCGGTGCGCGCGAGCGTCAAGGCGGCATCGAGCAACTGCCGGCGCACGCGCGCATCCAGGTTCGGCGCGGGCGCGAACTCGATGAGCTTCTGCCGCTGGCGCTGGAGCGAGCAGTCGCGTTCCCAGAGATGCGCGACCTCCGTCCCATCGCCGATCACCTGCACCTCGATGTGACGCGCATGGCGCACGAGTTGCTCGAGGTAGAGATCGCCCGAACCGAAGGCGGCGGTTGCCTCCGATCGGCAACGGGTGAAGGCCTCCTCCAGCTCGCCAGCCGTCCGGACCGGACGCATGCCACGGCCGCCGCCGCCGGCAACCGCCTTGACCATCGCCCCGTCGGCGCCGAGCCCGGCCATGAACGCCCGGGCCTCTTCGAGGGTCGTGGGCGCCGCCGTGCCCGGCAGGGTCGGCACGCCGACCTCGCGCGCAAGCTGCCTGGCCCGATGCTTGTCGCCGAACAAGTCCAGGATCTCGGGCGTCGGGCCGACAAAGGTGACGCCGGCTTCGGCACAGGCCCGCGCGAAGGTCGCATTCTCCGACAGGAAGCCGTAGCCGGGGTGGATTGCCGTCGCACCGGCCTCTCTCGCCGCCCGCAAGATGACCGGCCCATCCAGATACGCGGCGACGCCGCGTCCCGGCAGGAGGATCGCTGCATCGGCCTTCTCGACATGGAGGCTGGCGCCATCGTCTTCGGGATAAATCGCGATGCTGCCCATGCCGAGATCGGCAGCCGAGCGAAAGATGCGAATGGCAATCTCGCCGCGATTGGCGACGAGCAGCTTCTGTCCGGTCATCGGGTCGGCACTCTGGGAAGAAGTAGAAGGGAGGGGCGTCCTCGTAGGCAATATCATGATCGCTGGTGCGATATCGCCTGTTCAGGGGGCAGGTGCGGTCATGTCGACCTCACCATGCCTTCGCCTTGGTGCCTGCCGCCTGCCCCTTCGCCTTTTCGTACTTCTCGATCTCGCCCAGCACGGCCTTTGCCGACTCGGCACCCGCCGTCTCGTGCTTGCTCTTGGCGCTGTCGTAGCTCGCGTTGCGCAGCGTGTTCGACTGGCGCTGGAAATGCGGATGGACGTAGCGCGCCATCAGTTCGTAGCTCCGTTTGGTCGATTCCCAATCCGCCCAGTTGTGCGCGAGCAGCAGGACGGCGCCGAAGCCGCCGTTCGAACCGGTCCACAGCCGCTCGAAGTGCCTGATGCAGTCGTCGGGCGTGCCGATGCAGGCGACGCCGCTGGTCGTCAGGAACTCGAGCGGATCGGTGACGCCGGGCGGGATGATAGGGAAGGTCGCCACATCGGTGAAGTAGCGGATGAAATCGGCGAGGCCGTATTCCATGTCCGCGCGCGCCTTCTCACGCGTCTCGGCGACGTGAGCGAAGGTGACGATGCGCCACTTCGAGCGGTCGGGCGTCGTGCCGGCCCTGGCGGCGGCCTCCTCATGGATCGACCAGTTGTTGGCGTGCGCCTTGAGCGCATCGTCCGACGTGCCGCCGATCGACAGCATCCCGATGCCGTGCTTGCCCGAGGCCACCGCTCCGACCGGCGAGCGCGAGCAGGCGACCGCCATTTCCATGCCGGGCTGCGAGAACGGCATGAGCTGCAGGCGCGCCTCGTTCAGGGTGAACCAGTCGGTCTGCCTGGTGACGGTCTTGCCGCGCATCAGCTCCGTGATGCAGTCGAGCGATTCGTTCATGCGGCGCCGCTGGTCGGCGGCCTTCAGCCCGATCTTGTCGGCGTCGTAGATCAGCGCGCCCGGACCCACGCCGAACATCGCCCGGCCGCGCGCCATGTGGTCGAGCTGCATCATGCGCGAGGCGAGCGTGAACGGATGATGGTACGGCAGCGAGACGACACCGGTGCCGAGCCGGATATTGCGCGTACGCTGAGCGGCGGCGGCCAGGAACATCTCCGGGCAGGCGATGATCTCGAAGCCGCCCGAATGGTGCTCGCCGATCCAGGCCTCGTGATAGTTCAGCCGGTCGAGATGCTCGACCAACTCCATATCGCGCTCGATGGCGAGCGTGGGATTCTCGTGCAGCGCATGGAACGGCGCGAGGAAGATGCCGGTGCGCAGGTAACGGTCTTGAAGATCCATGGGCATGTGGTTCTCCCTCAGATGGAACGAAAGCCGCCGTCGGCCATGACGATGCAGCCGGTAACGTAGGACGCGAGGTCCGAGGCGAGGAACACCGCGGGGCCCGCGATGTCCTCGGGCTTGCCCGCGCGACCGAGCGGCGTATGGCGCATGACGGCGGCCACCATATCGGGATTCCTGGCCCGCGCCTCGGCGTTGATTCTCGTTTCGATCAGGCCGGGGCCGATGGCGTTGACGCGCACGCCGTCCTTGCCCAGTTCCGCCGCCAACGCACGGGTGAAACCCAGCACGCCGTGCTTGGAGGTCGTGTAGGCGGCCGAATTCGGCCAGGTCACGTGCACGAATGACTGGATCGAGCCGATGTTGACGATACGGCCCCTGGTGGCGCGGATCTGATCGAGGAAGGCGCGTGTGACGTTGAACATGCCGTCGAGGTTGATCGACAGGATGTCGTCCCAGTCCTTGGCGACGACGGCGGCGTCGGCGGTGATCGGGTTGCGGCGGTTGATGCCGGCGTTGTTGACCAGGATCGATATGTCGCCGCTCTTGGCGATCTCGGCGGCCGCGGCCTGGCAGGCCGCACGGTCGGTGACGTCGAGCTTCAGCGCCGACGCCTTGCCGCCCGCCTCGGTAACGAGGTCGACGGTCTCCTTGGCGCCGTCGGGATTGGAGTCGAGCACGATGATGCGGGCGCCTTCGCGGGCATAGGCTTGGCAAATGCCCTGTCCAATGCCCGATCCGCCGCCCGTCACCGCGGCGATATGGCCCGCGAGTAGTCCTGCCATCGTTCCCTCCTTGATCCCGGCCGGTTCAGCTTCGGGCTGCCTGTCTTGCAACCCGCAAGGAAGGGCGCACCATCGCCGGCACGCTGGCGCTCAATCGCCTGGGCAAAGCCTATACGGAAGACAGGCTCGATTCGAGCTTCGACCATGTCACGCGCCAGCTCGTGGAGGCAGGCGCAATCCGGCCGGACCTCACCTTCGGCGCACTCCGAGTCTTCAGGGAGCTCGCGAAAGCTCCCCGCTTCAATGCCTTAAGGCAGAGTGGGACGCGCAACCTTTGCATGACGTTCCGTAGCTTCCCAACGCAAATGTCCCACCTGCGAGGTTCCATGGCATGGACGGGTGTCCAGTTACCCGGCCGAAGCCGACATTCGGTTCTACCCGCTGGGAAGTCCGCTATTGACCCAAAGCGGACACTGACACGCTCGCGGCGGCCCATTCGTCGCGAGCAATCGGCGGGGTTAGTGGAATTTCTTTTTTTGCCCGAGCATTGTGACAATCGCCTCCATTCTCTTTTGCCGAGTCTCGGGCTTCCTCGCCGTTTGCAGCCGCCACGTGATCGAGTAGAGATTCGCCCGATTGAGCGTATCGAAAAATGCTTTTGCCTGCTCGTCTTCGGCAAGTGCTGTCAAAAAATCCATTGGTATCTTCATGCTGCTCGAAGAATCGTAGGCCTTATCAATACGATGCTTGGGAAGCCTGCTGCTGACCGCTTTTATGCCATCAAATTTGACGACGTAGTGCAGCGCGTTCGGGAGTACCACCACAAAGGTTTGCTGACACAGCTCGTCCGATTGTCGGCGGGGAACCCGCCTATTGTAGCTTTAGGCTCATCAGGGAATCGAGTGGGTGATTTGGGCAACTTCAGAGCGCTGGAAGCATGCATGTGAGGACCTTGAGCCGCAGATATTCCTGGTCGCGCAGGCCGTAGGCGCGGCGCTGGATGACGCGGATCTTGTTGTTGAGGCCC
>CANIRG010000249.1 GCA_947469635.1 Rhodospirillales bacterium
TTCCTCGCGCGCCTTCGCGTCGCGAACGGCAGCTTCCTTGGCGGCGGCTTCCTGCTGGGCCTTCTGGCCGCCGCGCGCTGCGACGACCGAGCCGATCTGGGGTCCTGTACGGGTCTCGTCGATCGGTGCGATGCCGGGTTCGTATTGGCGACCGCTGCTGGCAGCCGGAAGGTTACCCGACGCCGAGATCGCCCGCTCGGCACCTGGCCGCGCCTTCTCACTGGTGGTCGGCCCGCCGCTGAACAGGCCGCAGCCGGACAATAGCCCGAGCATCGAGACGCCCAGAAGCAAGCCGCTCGTCCTGGTGCTGCCGATCATGTCTCGATATCCCCGCATCGCAGTCCCCGCCGTAGCTCCCGGTTCGCCCCCTTGTCTAGCGGACGCCGAGAGGAAGTTTGACCCTTCTGTTGTCGCACCCTACCTAGAGAAGGGCTTGGCAACCCGGGAAAACCCGCACAAGGTTGTCACCGGGTTGCTGAAAGTATCGCAAGAAACACTGCAAAGCCAATGATTCGTAAGGGGAAACGATGACCGAGACGCCCACCCCCGAAACCACGTCCAGCGTGTTCCCCGGTCTCAGTGCTGCTGAATCGGAAAAAATGGAAGCGGCCTTCGGCGATATCGCCCAGCGCAGCCAGAAACTTCTTCAAGACTTTGCCGAGCGCTACAAGGCAGATGGCCCCCAGCCTGCCGATCCCCTGCGCCTTACCCATACCTTCATGGATTTCACGGCCAAGATGCTGGCCGATCCTGCCAAGCTCGCCCAGGCTCAGATGGAGCTGTGGACGCAATACATGCAGCTTTGGCAGGCGACGGCCCAGCGCATGATGGGCCAGAAGGCCGAGCCGGTCGCCGTGCCCGCCAAGGGCGACAAGCGCTTCAACGATCCGGCATGGAAGGACGAGGTCGTCTTCGACTATATCAAGCAGTCCTACCTGCTGACCTCGCGCTGGCTGCAGCACACGGTGAAGGAGGTCGAGGGCGTCGACGACAAGACCGCGCAGAAGGTCGAGTTCTATACGCGCCAGTTCGTCGACGCGATGTCGCCGTCGAATTTCGCCCTCACCAATCCGCAGGTCCTGAAGGCGACGCTCGAGACCAAGGGCGAGAACCTGGTCAAGGGCCTCCAGAACCTTCTGACCGACCTCGAGCGCGGCAAGGGCAAGCTCGCCATCCGCCAGACCGACATGACGGCCTTCAAGGTCGGCGAGAACGTCGCCTCCTCGCCCGGCAAGGTCGTCTACCAGAACGATCTGATGCAGCTCATCCAGTACGCGCCGACGACCGAGGAAGTCCATCGCGTGCCGCTGCTGATCGTGCCGCCTTGGATCAACAAGTTCTACATCCTCGACCTCAAGCCCGAGAATTCCTTCATCAGGTGGGCGACCGGACAGGGCTACACCGTGTTCGTGATCTCCTGGGTCAATCCCGACGAGCGGCTGACCAAGCTGGTGTTCGAGGACTACATGAAGCTCGGCCCCCTCGCCGCCCTCGGCGCCATCGAGCAGGCGACCGGCGAGCGCCAGGTGTCGGCGATCGGCTATTGCATCGGCGGCACGCTGATGGCCACGACGCTGGCCTACATGGCGGCACGCGGCGACGACCGGATCATTAACTGCACCTTCTTCACGGCGCAGGTCGACTTCACCGAGCCGGGCGAGCTCGGCGTCTTCATCGACGAGGACCAGCTGGCGGGCGTCGAGCAGGTGATGAGCAAGACCGGCTATCTCGACGGCACCTCGATGGCCACGACCTTCAACATGTTGCGCGCCAACGACCTCATCTGGTCGTTCGTGGTGAACAACTATCTGATGGGCAAGGACCCCTTCCCCTTCGACCTGCTGTTCTGGAATGCCGATGCCACGCGCATGCCGGCGGCGATGCACAGCTATTACCTGCGCAACATGTACCAGCAGAATTTGCTGGTGAAGCCGGGCGGCATCGTGATCGACAATGTGCCGATCGACCTCCGCAAGATCTCGATCCCGGTCTATATGCAGTCCGGCAAGGAAGACCACATCGCACCGGCCAAGTCGGTCTACAAAGCGACGCAGATCTTCACCGGCCCGGTGCGCTTCATGCTCGCGGGCTCGGGCCATATCGCCGGCGTGGTGAACCCGCCGCATGCCAAGAAGTACCAGCACTGGCTGAACGAGACGGACACCAACCCGCCGACCCTCGCCGAATGGCAGGAAGGCGCGAAGGAGCATCCGGGCTCGTGGTGGCACGACTGGGACAAGTGGCTCGCCGAGAAGTCGGGCCCGATGGTGCCGGCGCGCGTGCCGGGTGAAGGCGGTCTCCCGGCGATCGAGGATGCGCCGGGGTCCTACGTGAAGGTGCGGCTGATCGATTGAGTGCGATTGCAGGGAGCTTCGAGAACATGAACCGGATCACGCGACGCTCGGCCCTCATCGGCGCGGCTGTCTCACCTCTTGCGGCAGCATCCGTGCGCGGCCAGTCGCGCTTCCCCGACCGGCCGGTCCGGCTGATCATCCCGTGGGCCGCGGGCGGGCCGGCCGATGCCGGCTTCCGCATCCTGGCGGAGTCCGCCGCGAAGAAGCTCGGCCAGCCGATGGTGGTGGAGAACAAGGCCGGCGCGGCTGGCATCCTGGGCGCGATGGCGCTGCAGGACGCCAAGCCCGATGGCTACGTCATCTCCCAGATGCACATGAGCGTGCTGCGCCAGCCGCTGCTGAACAAGTCGCTGACCTACCATCCGGTCAACGACCTCAGCTACATCCTGCAGATCACCGGCTTCGTCATGGGCGTGGTGGTGCGTGCGGAGGCGCCATGGAAGACGCTGCCGGAGCTGCTGGCGCATGCCAAGGCCAACCCCGGCAAGATGAACTGGGGCACGCTCGGCATCGGCTCGACCCAGCATCTCGCCATGGAACGTCTCGGCATGTTGCAGGGGCTGAGCTGGACGCACGCGCCCTATCGCGGCACGGCCGACACGTTGCGTGCCCTGCTGGGCGGCGAGATCGACTTCGCCTCGGAGGCCTCGGGCTGGGCGCCGATGGTGCAGGCGGGCAAGCTCCGCCTGCTCGCCGTGTTCACCGCCAACCGGGCCAAGCGCTTCCCCGACGTGCCGGCGGTCCATGAGCTCGGCTTCAACATCGTCGTCGACAGTCCCGGCGGGTTGATTGGCCCCAAGGGCATGGACCCCGCCGTGATCAAGGTGCTGGGCGACGCCTTCCGGGAAGCCGCGCAGGAGCCCCGGCACCTGGAGTTCCTCGACAACATGGACCAGCCGCTGCTGCTGCTCGACGGGCCGGCCTATCGCGACGCGATGGCTCGCACCCTCGAAGAGGAACGCGAGCTGCTGCGCCGGCTGAACCTGCTGCCGGCGTAGGTTCAGTCGAGCTTCTGCACCACGGGATCGGGCGGCGGCGCAGCGTTGGGATTGGGCGCGCCATAGCGGCGGCGCGGCGTGGCCACGAGATAGCGTCCACCATCGGCGCACAGGATCACCCGCGCCACCATCTCCTTCGCGGCAAAGCTTTCTTCCTGGGCCGACGTCGCGCGCTGCATTTTCGGCTGCTGCTCGCAGGCATGGCCGGCCTTGCGGATCAGTTCGCCGTGCCATGCCTCTTGCGCACCCGGCGGCGGCGGAATGTCCGCGAGAGCCGGAACTGCGAGGAGCAAGAGTGCTGGTGAAAGAAATCGCCCGATCATCCAGGTCGTCTAACACGCCAGGGCGATGCCGGCCATAATCGGACCATGGATCAAGGCACGGCCCTTCTCGTCTCGATCACGGTAGAAGCAGTTGTAGCGGCGGGCGTGCTGGGCCTCTCCGGCTGGGGACGGCCGTTGCTCGGCGTCGCCGCTGCGGTCACTGGCACGCTCATCACCCACCCTTTGCTGTGGCTGGCGTATCCCGAAATCGAGATCTGGACCAGCTACTGGACAGCCTTCGCCGTCGTCGAAGCCATGGTCGTCCTCGTGGAGACCTTCGCCTATCGTTTGATCCTGCCGACCGACTGGGCACGAGCGTTCGCGCTCTCGTTCGTTGCCAACGCGGCGTCGGCTGGTGTCGGCATGGCCTATTACTATTCCGCTGGCTTGTAGATCGGCTCGAGCGCCAGCAGGAGCAGCGGCAATTCCAGCCAGGCGTGAAGCAAGGCGGCCAACGCATAGACGTGGCGCGCGACCTCGTAGTCGAACGAAAATCCCAGCGCCATCGCGCCGGCGAGCACGATCAGCATGACCACGAAACGGCGCGTCGTCGGCCACGGCAGGATAGGCGCGCTGCCGGCCGGGATGAGCGCAGGCAGCACGCCGATCACCGCGACATAGTGCATGCACTGGGCGAAGACGCAGGCGCTGAAGGCATGCAGCGCCCACCCCTCGTCCAGCGCCCATCTCGGCACGTAGGCACCGAGGTTTGATTCCAGGGAGCCGGCAGATGGAAAGACAGCGGCTTGGGGCGCAATCCATCCGAGGTTGGACAGCAAGGCGAAGGGCAGGCCGGACGCGACGACGAGCGGTATCGCAATGAATCCGATGCAGCCGAGGACCAACGCTCGACGGCGCTCTCGTCCGCGCAGTCGTTCAGCGAGGAAGCCCAGTGGCGTGAGGTTGTGCGTGACGGCGAGGATCAGCAGCGTGAGCAAAGGCGCCATCACCGCACCGGCCACGAGCACGAGGGCGAGTGCTGCGGCGCTCCAGCGAAGCGGTCCACCGGAGGGCACGAGCATCAAGACCGCAGCACCGGCCAAGGCTATCTCCAGTGCGGCCATCGGTGCCGGCGGCAGCACGCCCAACGTGCCCAACAGCCGCGTCACTACAGCCGCAGCAAGAAGAAGGACCAGGGTCTTCACGCGCGACGGGCCGAGCCTCGCGCTGAAGCGATGATCGAGATAGCGCAGCTCGCTGGCGATATGGGCCGGGCCGAACAGCGCGAGGACGATGGTGAAGGTGGCGAGCGGAAGGGCGACGGCCGCCAGGAGGATCGCGGCGATGGCCACGGCGGCCAGCGCCCGCATCAGCGGATGCCGAGATGCTTGTGGGTCTGGATGCTGAGCTGCCACTGCGGATGGGCCAGGCAATAGGCGATGGCGCGTGTCATATTCTCGGCAATGGCGGCGCCATCCATCGGCTGCAGCGAGAAGCGCTGGAAGTCGAGATGGGCGAAGGCTTCCGGCGGTAATGCCTCCTGCGGATAGACGAGCTTGAGCTCGTTGCCGCTCCGCACCTTCAGGGGCTCGGGAGTCTTGGGGCTGACACAGAGCCAATCCACGCGACCGGGCGGCTCGATTGTGCCGTTGGTCTCCAGCGCGATCTCGAAACCGCGCGCCCGCAGACCGTCGATGAGGGACGTGTCGACCTGGAGCAGCGGCTCGCCGCCGGTCAGCACGGCGAAACGATGCGTGCGCGGGCCGTCCCAGGCTCGCTCGATGGCCGCCGCAAGATCATCGGCCGAGGCGTAACGTCCGCCCCGCGAGCCATCGGTGCCGACGAAGTCGGTGTCGCAGAAACGGCAGGCCGCCGTCGCGCGATCCCGCTCGCGGCCCGACCAGAGATTGCAGCCGGAGAAGCGGCAGAAGACGGCCGCGCGTCCCGCCTGCGCGCCTTCGCCCTGCAGCGTCTTGAAGATCTCCTTGACCGCGTAGCTCATGGCTCGACGCGGTATGACCTCGCCAGCTCGACGTAGCCGGCCGCGATTCGCCGGAACGACTCGAAGTCCTTCTCGGTGAGGTCGCGCAGCTTCTGCGCCGGGTTGCCGGCCCACAGCTCGCCCTTGCGCACGATCTTGCGCGGCGTGACGACGGCGCCGGCCGCCACCATCGCCTGGCTCTCGACGACGGCGCCGTCGAGCACCGTCGAATGCATGCCGATGAAGGCGCCGTCCTGCACCTCGCAGGCATGGAGCAGCGCCATGTGCCCGACCGTGACGTCGCGGCCGACCACGGTCATCAGGCCGCGCGCGGCGACATGGACGACCGTGCCGTCCTGGAGGTTGGAATTCTCGCCGACCCGGATGCCTGGGCCATCGCCGCGCAGGATGACGCCGAACCAGATGCTGGCGTTGGCGGCGATCTCGACGTCGCCCACCAGCGTGGCGTTGGGCGCGATGAAAGCCGACCCGTCGACCCGAGGCGTGAAGCCTTTTACGGGAACGATCAGGCCGGACATTCCAATCGGTCTTGCCTTTAGCGCTTCGAGAACTGGAAGCGACGACGCGCGCCGGCGCGGCCGTACTTCTTGCGCTCGACGACGCGGCTGTCGCGGGTGAGGAAGCCATGGGTCTTCATGGCGCCGCGCAGGCCGGGCTCGAACTTCGAAAGCGCCTGCGAGATGCCGTGACGCACCGCGCCCGCCTGGCCCGAGAGGCCGCCGCCGGAAACGGTGGCGACCACGTCGAACTGGCCGCGACGCTCGCTCACGTCGAACGGCTGCTGGATCATCATGCGCTGGGTCGGGCGCGCGAAGTAGACCGTCTGATCGCGGCCATTGACGGTGATCTTGCCGGTGCCGAGCTTCACCCAGACGCGGGCGACGGCGTTCTTGCGGCGGCCGGTGGCGTAGGCACGACCCTGGGCGTCGATTTCCTTCTCGCGCGGCGCGGCGGCGATCTGCGAGCCGGGGGTCGTGGGGGCCGCCTTCTTCAACTCGGCGAAGGACGAAAGTTCAGTAGCCATCAGCCGATCCTCGAATTCTTCGGGTTCATCGCAGCGACATCCAGCTTCTCGGGCTGCTGCGCTTCCTGCTCATGCTTGGGGCCGGCATAGACGCGCAGGTTCTTCATCTGCGCGCGGCCGAGCGGCCCACGGGTGATCATGCGCTCCACGGCCTTGACCAGGACGCGCTCCGGGAAGCGGCCTTCGAGGCGCTTGCCCAGGGTCTCGCCCTTGATGCCGCCGGGATGGCCGGTGTGCCAGTAGAACACCTCACGCTCGGCCTTGCGGCCGGTGAGGCGCACCTTCTCGGCATTGATGACGACGATGTTGTCGCCGCAATCGATGTGCGGGGTGAAGGTCGGCTTGTGCTTGCCGCGCAGGCGCATGGCGATGATCGTGGCCAGCCGGCCGAGCACCAGCCCGTCGGCGTCGATCAGGAACCACTTCTTCTGCACATCGGCAGTCTTGACGCTAAAGGTCTTCATGGGACTTTCTTCCGTGAGGCGGCGCTTATGGCGATAATCCCATGATATGTCAATGCGTTAAGGATGAGGTATTATGTTACCCCAGATCTCGGTTTGGGCGGGATGGCATATGTCACCGTGGCATGCGCCACCGGGTCGGCCTTGCCGTCGCTCCAGATGGTGAAATCGCCGACGGCGAGCGTCTTGCCGAGCTTCATCAGCCGCCCCTCTCCGATCAGGTCGGCGGGCTCCGGCTTGCGCATGAAGTTGATGTTGAGGTTGGTGGTGACGGCCAGCGCCACCGGGCCCAGCCGCCCCAGCAGCAGGAGATAGAAGCTGCAGTCGGTCAGCCACATCAGCGTCGGGCCGGAGATCGTGCCGCCCGGCCGCAAGTGCCGTTCATGCGTCGGCAAGCGCACGCGGATGGTCGAATCGTCGAGATGCTCGATCACCAGGCCGAGGTGCGCGGCCTGGGGGAACTCCTCGGCCAGGAACTTCTGCAGATCGGCGGGAGTCATCACCGGCATGACGCGTCTTTCCTTATTCCGTACAATCCCGTCATGAACGTAGCCCCCAACGAGCCGGTCCTGGTGCGCCGCGACGACGGCCGGATCGCGATCCTGACCCTCAACCGCCCGCACGCCATGAACGCCCTGTCCGGCGAGCTTATAGACGCGCTCAAGGCGGAATTCGACAGGCTCGCCCAGGACAAGAACATCCGCTGCGTGATTGTCGAGGCGCGGGGCCGCGCCTTCTCCACCGGACACGACCTGCGCGAGGTCGCCTCCTCCCGCGATTACGCCTTCCATCACGATCTCCTGACGCGCTGCTCGGCGATGATGATGGCGATCCGCGACCTTCCGCAGCCGGTGATCGCCAAGGTGCAGGCCGTTGCCACGGCCGCCGGCTGCCAGCTCGTCGCCGCCTGCGACCTCGCCGTCGCTTCGAGCGATGCGACCTTCGCGACCTCGGGTATTAACAACGGCCTGTTCTGCGGCACCCCCTCGGTGTCGGTCGGGCGCAACGTCGGCTCCAAGCGCGCGCTCGAGATGCTGTTCACCGGCCAGTCGATCGATTCAGCGACCGCGCTGCGCGACGGCCTCGTGAGCCGCGTCGTGCCGCCCGCCGACCTCGACCGCGAGACGATGGCCCTCGCCGACCACATCGCCCAGCAGCCGCCGCAACAGATCGCCTCGGGCAAGGCGATGTTCCACAAGCACATGGAAATGGACCTCACGCAGGCCTACGCCTACGCGACGGAATACATGGCCGGTGCGATCCAGCGCGAGGATGCCCAGGCCGGCATCGACGCCTTCGTGAACAAGAAGCCGAAGCCGGACTGGACGGGGAGATGACGACGAAGCGCAGCCGAAGCGACCTGACCGCGGATGCCCTCCAACGACTTGTCGACCAGGACACAGACGAAATCGCGCACATACGGCGGGCGCTCGAAGCATCGCTCAAACCAGATGCTCGCGTCGTGCCCCACAAGCAGGCCATGACGTGGATTCGCTCGCGCGGAACCGCAACCCCGCTTCCTAAACCCAAAGGACCGCGACGCGTCGTTACGAGTCCTTCGGCAAGTCCGTGAAACAAAGGTAACCTCATGCTGAGGAGCGAGCGCAGCGAGCGTCTCGAAGCATGGGCCCCACAGACTCTGCCTGCTGCCCATCCTTCGAGACGCACGCCTACGGCGTGCTCCTCAGGATGAGGTTAAAATTGAACCACTGCTTAGTTTCATGCCTCAGGGTCGGCGCCGCTGATGGAGACCTCCTCAGGGTGAGGTGATTGTTTGTCAGGGCACCGCCAACGCCACGCCTGCTTCCTTGAAATAGCGTGCGGCGCCGGGATGGAACGGCATGAAGGTATTGGCCTTCACATTGGCGGCGGTGCTGCCGAATGCCGTGACGTGGATGCGCGTGGCTTTCGCCGGATCGGCCATCATCGCCCTGGTGATGCGGTAGGCGATCTCGTCGTCGAGGCTTTCCCGGGCGGCGACGAAATTCCATACCGATACGGCGGGGACTGGCTGCGGCTGCCCTTTGTAGGTCGCCGCCGGAATCGTGCTGTCGACGAGATAGGGGTAATGCTTGCGCAGTGCGGCGGCAGCCGCGCCGTCGAGGGGCAGCAGTCGGAGGCGATCGCGGTCGGCCATCTGCTGGAAAGCGGGCACCGGGACGCCGGCGCCGAAGAAGAAGGCATCGAGGCGGCTGGCGATCAGGTCGTCGGCAAGGGTCTGCGGCGCGCCGAAGACGATCTCCGGCTTGATCTTCAGTTCCGCAGCCATGTCGCGGAACATCGCGGCGCCCGGCCCATTCTCCGGACCGACGCCGACACGCTTGCCGTCGAGGGCGGCGATGCTGGCAATGCCGGCATCCGAGCGCACACCCATGTGGAACGGCGTCTCGTACATCGGGAACAGGGCACGCAGCTTTCGCATCGTGTCGCCCTTGGTCCAGGCGGCGCTGTTGTTCCAGGCCTCGAAGCCGGGACCCATCGCTACCAAGCCCAGATCGGCCTTTGCTTCGTGAAGGGCACGGATGTTGTCATAGCTGCCGCCGCTGGGCTCGACGGCAATGGCAAGACCCGTCTCGGCTGAAATGTATTTCGCCGCCGCGTCGCCATACTCGAA
>CANIRG010000250.1 GCA_947469635.1 Rhodospirillales bacterium
TACGGCAAGCCAGGGCCGAAGGTCATACGCATAGGGTTCGCCCGATTCCAGGCCATCGCGTTCGGCGCCAAACTCAGACTACAAGATGTGTGAATCCGATAGGCGCCAAGCGCGGGGAGGTGTCAGGGTCTTACGCTGACGGAGAGGTCAGAGGTTCCATTTGGCGCTCCTGACCCCTCCGCCCTCGTATGACGAGGAAGTCGAGATACGAGGCATGCCCCATCACGGCTCCGCAGCCGGGTCGGCCTGCAGGACCATCGACTTGCCGTCGGCGCTCGACGCGATGCGAAGGAACGGCAGGGAGGCCGACGCATCGTCCTCGAAGGCGCGATCGATCTCGTCGAACATGCGGACGTAGAGCTTCCAGGCGGCGATGCCCGGCTCGATCGGCACGCGCACGGCCTCGCGCCAGTCGAGCGCGCGCACGCCGCTTTGCACCACGCGCTCCTGCGGCCGGTCGCGCACCAGCGTCGCCTCGAAGCGGCCGATCGTGGCGGTGCGCGCCGCCTTGGTCGCGGGGCGCGCCGACACGGCGAGGCAGATCTGCTCGGGCCCCTCGTCGGCGGCGAACTCGACCGTGCCGCCGTTCAGCGTCGCGTCGGGAATGTCGTCCTGCCAGCCCAGGCGCTCGACGATCAGCACGCGGCGATGCGCCTTGTCGAAGCGCCAGCCGGCGGGCGGATCGAAGCAGCGCCTGAGGTTGCGCGTCTCGCCCACCGCCGCGCGCGCCAGGATCTCGGGCGAGACCAGGGTCTTGGACTCCGCCACCGTGCCCATCACCTTCTGGTCGAGCGCGAACGAGCCCGGGCGATCCGGCAGGACGACGAACGGCAACTCGAAGGCCAGCGTCCGCGACGCCCGGCGGATCGACAGCGTCCCGCTCACGAAGTTGGTGCGCGTCGCCTCCGTCGGAAAGACATGGCGCGGCACCAGGAAGTGCAGCCGCTCGGGAGTCCGCGTCGCCTCGCCGCGCCATTTGCCGATGGTGAGCGTGGGCGCCGGTCCGGGCGTGACGAGGTGCAGGCCGACGACCTCCACCGCGACCGGCGGGTCGTCGTCGTCGCCCGCGGCAAAGGATGGCGCGTAGCGCGGCACCGTCGGGCCTGGCGGATCGGCGCTGCGCACGCCGCCCTCCAGCCTTACGGACGTCTCGGCCGGCAGCGTCCTGGCCACGCGCGGCGACAGGGTGAGCTCGCCGGTCGCGCGGCGCGGCGGCACGAAACGCGGGGTGAAGAGCAGGACCAGCGGCAGGTCGTCGCCATTGCCGAGCGCCTCCAGCGTGGCATGGGCCCGTGCCGCGGCCGACACCGCGGCCAGCCGGCCGCCCTCGCCGGGTCGCGCCAAGGCATCCTCGAGCGCGGCGTTCAGGGCATCGACATCGGCAAAGGCCTGGCGCCGGGTCGCCGGCAAGCGCTCGAACGCCCGCTCGAGGTCGGGTTCGCTGCGCACGGCCAGGGCATCCGACAGCAGGCTCGCCTCACGCAGCGGGGCCAGCAGGCTGATCCTCGCCTTGCCGTCGGAGCGCGCCTGGAGCCGGGAGCGCTCGGCCTTGAGCGCGCCCAGCCTCTCGCCCACGGTCGGCCCCGGGACGGGAGTCTCGTCGCGGCCGACGAGGACCACCAGCCCCCCGGCCGTCGCGCACAGCACCACGGCGGCGAGCACGAACCATCGCCACCGACCCCTGCCTTCGCCGTTACCCGAACCCGCCCCCATGCACCGCTTCTAGCACGATTGAGACCCGCGATGGGCGCCGCCCCCTAGTAGGAGAACAGCACCGGCAGCGGCGAGTTGAGGATGAGATGGCGGGTCATGCCGCCGAAGATCATCTGTCGCAGCCGGCTTTGCGTGTAGGCCCCCTTGACGATCAGGTCGGCGCCGCCGGCGACCGCCGTGTCGACGATGGTCTGGCCCGCCGAACGGCTGCCCGGCTTCACATGCTGGCTGGTCACGTTCAGCCCGTGGCTGCGCAGCGATTCGGCGATCTCCGCCGAGGTCGGGCCCGGCACCATGGCGCCGTCGACGCTCAGCACGTCGATCGATTCGGCGCGGCTCAGGACCGGCATGGCGAGCGAGATCGCGCGCGCGCTCTCGGTCGAGCCGTTCCAGGCAAAAAGGATGCGCTTGCCCACCAGGCCGGCGAAGCCCGCCGGCACCACCAGCACCGGACGTCCGGTGTCGAACAGCGCCGTCTCGAAGACGCTCTCCGGCATCTTGGGCAGCGCACCGGGCTGGGGCATCACGATGAGGTCGTAGGCCCGGCCGATCACGCCGATCGCCGTCGGGCCGCTGTCGTCGGCCGAGCGCCATTCGGCGGTGAGGCCGGCCGCCCGGGTATCGAAGGCCTGCTTGACCGCCGCCACACGCTGGCGTTCCTCGGCATCCTCGGCGAGCCCGCCGCCGATCGGGGCGCCCATGCCGGCATCGGCCCAGGCCATGCTCATGACGCCGTAGGACGGCGGTTCCAGGCCAACCAGCCGGGCGCCGAAGGTGCCGGCGAGCTTCGCCGCCAGATCGAAGGCAGCGGGATCTTCCGCCGTCCAGGCCATGGTCAGGATCGACTTCATGACGTGTGCTCCCTGTTCGTTATCGACAACACGGGACGCTGAAACGCTCGCAGGCGAAGGAGATGATACAATCGATCCGTTGAATTAATCATTCAGATCAATATTTTACCCCTAGTTCTTCACCTGTTGTCTGGACTCGGGCATGGCCCGAGTTCCAACGCCTTCGCCCCCGCCCCGGATCCGCCGGAAGGATAACGGAAGCGTTGCCGACTATGTCCTTAATTTTTGGGAGAGGCAAATGCTCTCGATCGTCCGACGGCTGCTCAAATGTCAAAACGGCAGCCTCGCCGTCGAATATACGCTGATCGCCTCGTTGGTCGCCGTTGCCGCGATCAGCGCGATGACGGCCGTCGGCAACAAGCCGGAAAGGGCCGCGGCCAGCGCAATCAGCCGGACGAACTGACGAGCGCAGCTGCGTCCCGGCAGCTCAGGCGATGCCGGACGCCTTCGGCACGATCCAGGCGAACCTGTCGGAGAGCGCGGCGAGCGTGATGCGGTTGATCGCCTCGGCCGTGACCATGCCGTTGCCGGTGGCGTCGGGCAGGTCGCGCGTCGCCACCGTGTCGGCCGCGATCGTGCTCATGAAGCCGTGGTCGGTGGCCGATCGCACCGTCGCCGACACGCACATATGGGTCATGAAGCCGCCCACGATCAGGTTCTTGCGCCCGCTCGCGGCCAGGTGCCTGGCAAGCTCGGTGCCGGCGAAGGCGTTGGGCAGGCTCTTGTCGATGATGGTCTCGCCGTCGCGCGGCGTGAGCCCGGCCACGATCTCGTGGCCGGTCAGCCACGGATGGAAGGCCTGGCCCTTGGACTGATGGCGCACATGCACGACCGGCGCCCGGGCGCGGCGCGCCTTGTCGAGCAGCACCGCAAGCGCCTCGATGGCAGGGCCGACCCCGGTCAGGGGCAGCATCCCGTCGGTATATTCCCTCTGTGCATCGATGATCAGCAGCACTCCGTCGGCCATCGTCGCCGGCGTCGGCGCGGTTCCGGCCATCTGCAGCATGGTCATCGCCATGTTGGTCGTTTCCTCCGCCGAAATGGTTGTATTCGCACGCCATATCAACACCCAGGCCGATCGGATTATCAAGGCCAACCGTATGCCGAAAAACGCATCTTTGGAGTCGCATGCAATGACTTGACGCCGGCGCCGCGCCGCAGGTTTGCAGCCTCGCCGCGAACCGAATATGAAGCCGCGCATGAGGACGATCATTGTCGGCGGCGGCGTCATGGGCGCGAGCCTCGCCTGGGCGCTGGCGCGCAGCGGCCACGAGGTCGAGCTGTTCGAGCAGGGCGCGATCCCCAATCCGCAGGCCTCCTCGACCGACGAGCACCGGCTGATCCGCCATCCCTACGGCGACCGCGCCGGCTACGCGCGCATGATCGACGACGCCTTCGCCGCCTGGGACCTGATGTGGCGCGACCTCGGGCAGACGCTCTACGCGCCGACCGGCACGCTGGCGCTGACCGGCGGCGGCGCCGAGTGGGCAGTGCGCTCCGCCACGACCCTCGCCGCCCTCGGGCGGCCCATGGTGGAGCTGCCGGTGGCCGAGCTGCCGCAGCGCTTTCCCATGCTCGATGCCAAGGGCGTCGAGCATGCCTTCTGGCTCGACACGGGCGGCACGCTGTTCGCCCAGGACATCGTGGCCGCTCTGGCCACGCATCTGGCCACGCATCTGGCCACGCAGGCCGGCGTGCGTCTCCACGCCAATACGCCGGTGCGCTCGGTCGATCTGGAGCACGGCCGCATCGTCACGGCGGCCGGCGCCGCGCATGCCGCCGACATGGTGGTGGTCGCGGCCGGCGCCTGGGTCGGACGCCTGTTGCCCGCGATGCAGCGCCGCCTCGTGCCGTCGCGCCAGGTCGTGATCTACTTCCACCTGCCCGACGAGCAGCGCGCCGCCTGGTCCAAGGGGCCCATGGTCATCCACAAGACCGGCGACGTCGGACTCTACATGGTGCCGCCGATGCAGGGCCGCGGCCTCAAGGTCGGCGAGCATTCCTTCAGCCGCAGCGGCGATCCCGAGGGCGACCGCGAGGCGGGCGAGGACGAGATCCGTCCCCTGCTGCAGAGCTGCCGCAACCTCTTCCACGGCTTCGACCGCTGGCGCACCGACCGGGTGAAAGCCTGCTTCTATACCGTGACCGACGACGAGCGCTTCGTCGTGGAGAAGCCCGCCGCCAGAGGCTGGGTGATGTCGCCCTGCTCCGGCCACGGCTTCAAGTTCGCGGCCCTCATGGGGCTCGAGCTCGCGCGCACCATTGCATCCGAACGTGACGCCGCGCAGCATGCGCGCTGGGCCGCTGGCCTCGAGGGGGAAACAGCTGATGGCTAAGACGACAAAAACAACGAAGAAGACCGACACCGGCCTGCGCCAGGGCCTCGCGACCTACGGCGATGCCGGCTTCTCGCTGTTCCTGCGCAAGGCCTTCATCAAGGCGGCGGGCTACACCGACGATGCGCTCGACCGGCCGATCGTGGGCATCACCAACACCTTCAGCGACTTCAACCCCTGCCACGGCAACGTGCCCGACCTGATCGAATCGGTGAAGCGCGGCATCCTCCTGCAGGGCGCGCTGCCGATGGTGTTCCCCACCATCTCGATCCACGAGAGCTTCTCGCACCCGACCTCGATGTACCTGCGCAACCTCATGGCGATGGACACCGAGGAGATGGTGCGCGCCCAGCCCATGGACTCGGTCGTGCTGATCGGCGGCTGCGACAAGACCCTGCCGGCCCAGCTCATGGCCGCCGCCAGCGCCGACCGTCCCGCCATCGTGCTGCCGGTCGGCCCCATGCTGGTCGGCCACTTCAAGGGCGAGGTGCTGGGGGCCTGCACCGACTGCCGCCGCCTGTGGGGCCAGTATCGCGCCGGCACCTTCTCCGAGTCCGATATCCAGCTCGTGAGCGAGCGGCTGGCGCCGACCAAGGGCACCTGCATGGTGATGGGCACCGCCAGCACCATGGGCTGCATGGTCGAGACGCTGGGCATGGGCCTGCCCAACTCGGGCTCGATCCCCGCCACCCATTCCGACCGGCTGCGCGTGGCCGAAGCGACCGGCAAACGTGCCGCCGAGATGGCCGTGAGCGGCGGGCCGAAGCCCAGCGAGATCATGACCAAGGCGGCCTTCCGCAACGCGCTCACCGTGATGCAGGCGATCGGCGGCTCGACCAACGCGCTGGTCCATCTCACGGCCGTGGCGCGCCGTCTCGGCATCGCCATCTCCCTGGAGGAGTTCGACACGATCGGCCAGAACGTGCCGGTGCTGGTCGACCTCAAGCCCTCGGGCGACCACTACATGGAGCACTTCCATTGGGCCGGCGGCAACTCGCGCCTGATGAAGGAAATTCGCGGCAAGCTCGACGAGACGGCGATGACGGTGAGCGGCCGCACGCTGAAGCAGGTCATCGACAAGGCCGAGATGGTGCCGGGCCAGACCGTCATCCGTACGCCCGCGAACCCGATCAAGCCCACCGGCGGCATGGCCGTGCTGCGCGGCAACCTCGCGCCGCGCGGCGCCGTCATCAAGCACTCGGCGGCTTCGCCCGCACTGCTGACGCACACCGGCCGCGCCGTGGTCTTCGATTCGCTCGAGGACCTGGCGCTGCGCGGCGACGATCCCGACCTCGACGTGACGGCTGACGACATCCTGGTGCTGCGCAATGCCGGCGCCAAGGGCGCGCCCGGCATGCCCGAGGCCGGCTCCTTCCCCATCCCGATGAAGCTCGCGCGGGCGGGCGTGAAGGACATGATCCGCATCTCCGACGCGCGCATGAGCGGCACCGCCTTCGGCACCATCGTGCTGCACGTCTCGCCGGAAGCCGCCAACGGCGGACCGCTGGCGCTGGTGAAGAACGGCGACCGCATCACGCTCGATGTCCCCAAGCGCCGGCTCGAGCTGCTGGTGTCGGCCGCCGAGCTCGCCAAGCGCCGCAAGGCCTGGAAGGCCCCGCCGCCGCACCCCGGCAGCCACCGCGGCTACGCCAGCCTCTACTACAAGACGGTGCTCGAGGCCGACGAAGGCGTCGACTTCGACTTCCTCGGCTCGGAAGGCAAGTGAGCCTTCCCTTGGACCTCCCCTCCCCATTCACATGGGGAGGTGTCGGCGTCATACGCCGACGGAGGGGTCAGAGGCCTCACGCACGACTCATGACCCCTCCGTCGCGGTATGACCGCGCCACCTCCCCATATGAATGGGGAGGCAGGCGTTGAAGCTCCCGAAGATCTCGGTCGTCGTCACCTGCTACAATTGCCCCGACTATGTCGGCGATGCGATCCGGTCGGTGGCGCGGCAGAGCCTGCGCGATTTCGAGTGCGTGATCGTCGACGATGCCTCGACGGACAATTCGGCCGAGGTCGTGCAGCGCACGCTGGACGAGCTCGGCGATCCGCGCTTCTCGCTGGTGCGGCTTCCCAGGAACACCGGCCAGACCGGCGCCACGCGTGCGGGCCTTGCTGCCACCCGGGCACCCTTCGTCTGCTTCCTCGATTCTGACGATCTGTGGAACCAGGATTTCCTCGAACGCCACCTCGCCGCCCATCTGAACGAGACCTTCGCCGTGGGCTTCACCGCCTGCAACGCCCGCCTGATCGATGCCCAGGGGGCGCTGATCGCGGGCACGGTCTACTGGTTCGGCCAGGATCGCGCCCGTGCCGACCGCGACCAGGCCTTTGCCCCCATCGATCCCGCGCGTGTCCCTGCGATCGACATCGAACGCAACGCCGCCGACTGGCGCGGCCACACGCCCTATCGCCTCTATACCAAGCGCGTCGTGCACTGGGTCTGGGTCAGCACCTCGTCGATGATGTTCCGCCGCTCCCTCATCGACCTGGTCTTTCCCGAGGAAGACGCCGCCTTCCGCCTGCACATGGATTTCTACATCGTCGTCATGTCGCAGATGGTTGCAGGGTGCCTGCTGATCGACGAGGCGCTTTATTCATACCGGCTGCACGGCCGCAACGGCGCCGCCGACAACCCCGTCCTGGGCGGCCGGCTGCACCTGTCGGCCCGCAACTGGGGCGACACGCACCAGCGCATGCTGGATCGCATGCAGGCGGCGATGCTGCGCGACCGCGAGCGCCTCTCGACGGCGCTCGGCGACCGGCAGTACCGCCGTATGGTGCTGCGCATGCGCGCCTCGCGGATGGGCATTTTGACCGCCTGGGTCCCTATTGTCCTGAGCTGGCTGGTATAGACGCCCGTCCTCGGTCATTGTGGCAGTGGCCAAGTCGTCCCGTCTTCTCAGGGAGTTGGGGAGCACAGCGGTTGCCACGGGTTAAGCGTCTAGCGGGTGTTCTGGCCGGGCTCGCGGCCTGGATCGGCATGCTCATGGCTGCGCCTGCCGTCGCCCAGACGCCGGCCGAGCTGGAACGTCAGTACGATGCGGCCTTCCAGGAGATGCTGCGCCAGCCGGCCAATCTCGACGTGCTGTTCAAGTTCGCCACGCTGGCCAGCCAGACCGGCGACCTCGAGGGCTCCGTCTCCGCGCTGGAGCGCATGCTGCTGGTCAACCCGGATCTGCCGCGCGTGCGACTGGAGCTGGGCGTGCTCTATTTCCGCCTCGGTTCCTACGAGGTGGCGCGGACCTATCTGGAGGTGGCGCTGCAGTCGCCCAGCCTGCCGCCCGAGGTGCGCAGCCGCGCCGAGAAGTTCATGGCGGAGATCGGCAGCCGGGCCAGCCCCTCGCACTTCAGCGGCGAGGTCTTCCTGGGCTGGCGCTACCAGTCGAATGCCAATTTCGGCCCGCCGACCACCAGCGTGCTGCTGTTCGGCCAGCAGGCCAATCTCAACCAGGGCTCGGTCGGTGCCTCCGACTGGGGCATGGTGGCGTCGGCACAGGTCAAGCACAGCTACGATTTTGGCAACCAGGACAGGTCGGCCCTGGAGACCCAGCTCACCCTCTACGTCAACCGCCAGTTCCAGCTCTCGGCCGCCAACGTCTCGCTGGTGGAGCTGCAGATCGGACCGCGCTTCCAGGTCTTCAACGGCATCTTCGAGGACGTGACGTTGAAGCCGCTCGTGCTCGGCGGGAACCTCTGGGTCAACGACACGTCATATTACGGAAGCTACGGCGGGGGGCTGGAGACCGGCGTCCTGCTGTCCGACCGGCTGAAGAACACCACCACCCTGCTCTGGCGCAAGCACGACCATCCCGATACCTGGTACCTGCCGACCAACAGCCTCTACAAAGGCACCGAATACACAGGCAACACCAGCTTCCAGTTCCAGCTCACCAACCAGGTGACACTAATGGCGCTGGCCAGCGGAACGCGCTACGAGACGGATCGCACGCCGGTGCAGAACTACGAGCTCCTGGGAACGGGCGGCGGCATGTCGTTCCGCTTCGTCGATCCGCTGTTCAAATCGACCCTGTCCTGGGCGATCACCGTGACCTACACCTACCAGTGGTGGAAATACGACGTCGCCGACGCGACGATCGACCCCACTCGCGAACGCCGCCAGCTCGATAGTATCATCAACCTGACGGTGGCTATCCCCTTCGACCCGCGGACGACCTTCACGGTCACCGGCGGTCGCTTCTCGCGGACCTCGAACCTGCCCAACTACGAGTTCGATAATAATAACATAATGTTCGGCATAGGCTGGCGCTTCTAGACCTTCGAAGGAGACGGACATGGCCAAGGGCACTGCACTCAGCTTGTCGTTGCTTCACGCCACGCTGCTGGCGACCACTGCGCTGATCCTCGTCGGCCCCGGCGATGCCGCGGCCCGCGTCGGCGTCACCTCGGCCACCGACGGCGATCCGCGCGGCAAGCCGCCGGCGGAGCCCGAGCGCGTGCTGCGCATCGGCATCGACGTGCAGGCCAACGAGGTGATCACCACCTCCGCCAACGACCGCGTCCATCTCGTCTTCCTCGACGGCACCTCGCTCACGGTCGGGCCCAACGCCGAGCTCAAGATCGACAAGTTCGTCTACGATCCCAACAGCAAGACCGGCGAGCTCGCGGTCACCGCCGCCAAGGGCGTGTTCCGCCTGGTCGGCGGCAAGATCAGCAAGACCAACGCGATCACCGTCGACACGCCCTCCAGCACCATCGGCATCCGCGGCGGCATCGTCGTCCTCGAGGTCCAGACCACGCGCA
>CANIRG010000251.1 GCA_947469635.1 Rhodospirillales bacterium
CGGGCGGTGGAGACTATTACTGCATCAGCCATTTGAGTTTCCTTCCAGATAGAACCTTGGTGTCGCTTTCCCCCTCCGCCCTTCGGGCACCTCCCCTGTGTGACGGGGGAGGATTTCCAATTCATCACCTCCCCCGTCTTACGGGGGAGGCAGGGAGGGGGAAAGCCGCAGACGTTGACGTCAGACGCTAGAGAACTTCTTGCCTTCCTGCACCAGCTTCTTGAGCAGCGGCGCCGGCTCCCAGAACGGGTCGCCGGAGGCGTCGCGGTAGCGCAGCAGGGCGTCGTGGATGGTCTTGAGGCCCACGACATTGTCGGCCCACCACATCGGGCCGCCGCGATAGACCGGCCAGCCATAGCCGTTGACCCAGATCACGTCGATGTCGAGCGAGCGCTGGGCCATCTTCTCCTCGAGGATCTTGGCGCCCTCGTTGACCATCGGATAGAGCGTGCGCTCCAGGATCTCCTGGTCGGAGATGGCGCGGCGCGTGATGCCGAGCCTCTTGGAGTTCTCCTCGATGATCTTCTCGACCTCGGCGTCGGGGACCGGTGTGCGGTCGGGCAGGTTGTACTTGAAGTAGCCGGCGCCGGTCTTCTGGCCGAAGCGGCCCATCTCGCAGATCGCGTCGGCGACATAGCCCGCGTAGCGGACGTTGCGCTTGTCCTTTTCCTTCTTGCCCTGGCGGATGCGCCAGCCCACGTCGTTGCCGGCGAGGTCGCTCATGGCGAAGGGGCCCATGGGGAAGCCGAAGTCGTACAGAACCTTGTCGACCTGCTGCGGCAGCGCACCTTCCTCCAGCATGTAGGCCGACTGGATGCCGCGCATGCGCAGCATGCGGTTACCGACGAAGCCTTCGCAGACGCCGACCAGCACCGGGATCTTGCCGATCTTCTTGCTGAGCGACATGACGGTGGCGATGACGTCCTTGTCGGTCGCCTTGCCGCGGACGTTCTCCAGCAGCTTCATGACGTTGGCCGGCGAGAAGAAGTGCATGCCGATCACGTCGCCCGGCCGGTTGGTGTAGGAGGCGATCTGGTTGACGTCGAGGCCCGAGGTGTTGGTGGCCAGGATCGCGCCCGGCTTGGCCACGGCGTCGAGCTGCTTGAAGACGGCTTCCTTCACTTCCATCGTCTCGAACACCGCCTCGATGACGACGTCGACGTCCTTGAGGGCATCGTAGGAGAGCGTCGGCGTGATCAGCCCCATGCGCTTCTCGACGTCCTCGGCCTTCATGCCGCCGCGCTTGGCGGTGTTCTCGTAGTTGGTGCGGATGGTCTTGAGGCCGCGGTCGAGCGCCTCCTGCGAGGTCTCGAGGACCGTCACGGGAATGCCGGCGGTGGCGAAGTTCATGGCGATGCCGCCGCCCATGGTGCCGGCGCCGATGATGCCCGCGGTCTTGATCTCGCGCTGCGGCGTGTCGGCCGGCACGTCGAGCACCTTGGCGGCCTCGCGCTCGGCAAAGAAGTAGTAGCGCTGGGCCGCCGACTCCGAGGAGGTCAGCAGCTCGGTGAACAGCTCGCGCTCGCGCTTCATGCCCTCGTCGAACGGCAGCTCGACGGCGGCCTGGACGGTCTTGATGATGTTCCACGGCGCCTTGAAGCCGCGGGCGCGACGGGCGATCGCCTTCTCGGTCTCGGCGAACAGGTCGGGCGATTCCAGCGTGACGGTGAGGTCGCGCACGCGGCGCCTGGGCGCGTTCTGTGCCACCAGCATCTGGGCATGCGCCACGGCGCCGGCCAGCAGGTCGCCCTCGACGATGGCGTCGACGATGCCCTTGCTCTTGGCTTCGGGGGCGGGGATGTGGCGGCCCGAGATCATGGCGTCGAGCGCGTACTTGGCGCCGGTGAGGCGAGGCAGGCGCTGCGTGCCGCCGGCGCCGGGCAGGATGCCGAGATGGACTTCCGGCAGGCCCATGCGCGTGGTCGGCAGCGACACGCGGTAGTGCGCGCCCAGCGCCGTCTCGAGGCCGCCGCCCAGCGGCGTGCCGTGCAATGCGGCCACGATCAGCTTGGGCGAGTTCTCCATGGTTGCGATAACTTCGTTCAGGTTGGGGCCCGACGGCGGCTTGCCGAACTCGCGGATGTCGGCGCCGGCGATGAAGGTGCGGCCGCCGCCGATCAGCACGATGGCGTCGATGTTGGGGTCCTGGCCGAAGGCCTCGACACCTTCCTTGATGCCGGTGCGCACCGCGGCGGCCAGCGCATTCACCGGCGGATTGTTGACCGTGAGGATGCCGATCCGCCCCTGGGTGGAGCGAAGCACTGCGTCGGACATGAGCGTTTTTCCCTGTATTCGAGACTCGTTTCGTGGCGCCGTCTTAGCAATCCCAGCGACCGCCGCCCAGCGGCCGATTGTTCCGCGATGCGGCGGAAGACGCTGGCACCGCGATCCCGCACTGGCTATGCATCGTGGCGCAAAAATAACTCATGGGAGGATCAAAGCGCATGACGACGACCAGACGCGGCCTGCTCCGCACCTCGGCCGCCCTCGCGCTCGCCGCACCGTCGCTGGTGCGTGCGCAGACGGCGTGGCCGACGAAGCCGATCACCATCGTGGTGAACTTTCCGGCGGGCGGCCTGACCGACGGCATCGCCCGCGCCTTCGCCCAGCATGTGACCCAGGCCACTGGCCAGCAGGTCATCATCGACAACAAGCCGGGCGCCAGCGGCAACATCGGCGCGGCCCTGGTCTCGCGGGCGCCAGCCGACGGCTACACCTTCCTGCATTCGGTCTCGAGCACGCTCATCCAGAACCGCGCGATGTTCAAGACGCTGGGCTTCGATCCCGACAAGGACCTCACCATCGTGTCGGGCACGTCGTCGGGCGTGCTGCCGGTCGTGGTCTACAAGACGATCCCGGCGTCGAACCTCAAGGAGTTCATCGAGTACGCGCGCACCAACAAGGTGAACTTCGGCTCGTGGGCGCTGGGGTCGTCGGCGCATATCTTCGCCCAGGGGCTGAACGAGAAGTACGGGCTCAAGATCGAGGTCGTGACCTACAAGGGCGAGGCGCCGATGTGGCAGGACATGGGCGCGGGCTCGCTGCAAGCGGCCATGGGCAGCCCGCAGGCGATGAACGCGCTGCTGGCCAAGGGCGATGTCAAGCCGATCGTGGCGCCCAGCCGCGTGCGCTACGTCAAGCTGCCGGACGTCACGACCTCGGTCGAGCAGGGTTTTACGGATGACAACTTCACCGTCCGCGGCTGGCTCGCGCTCGCGGCACCCGCGGCGACGCCCAAGGAGATCGTGAAGAAGATGTCCGACCTCTGGGTGGCTGCCGCCGATTCCGTCCCCGGCGCCCGGATGATGGAAAGCTTCGGCCTCACCGAGAAGCCGATGCCGCACGAAGAGGTGATGAAGGACTACGAGCTGCTGAAGAAGAACCTGATCCCGCGCATCGTGGCGCTCGGCATCGTGCCGGAATAGGCTCGGCCAACCCGAGAGGAAAGCACCATGGTCTTTGCCGGCATCAACTATCTCGCCGTCGTGATCGCGGCGGTCGGCGCTTTCGCGTGGGGCGCGGCCTACTACATGACGCTGTCCAGGCAATGGCTGGCCGCGGTCGGCCGGGTCGAGCCGAACAAGTTGCCGGCGCCGTTCATCATCTCGTTCGTGGCCCTGCTGGTCATGGGCACGGTGCTGGCGGGATCGGTCGGGCATCTCGGGCCTGGCCAGGTGACGGTGAAGAACGGCATCGTCTCGGGCCTGTTCATGTGGGTGGGCTTCGTCGCCACCACCGTCTTCGTCAACAATGCCTATCCCGGCCGCAAGGTCATGTTGTCGATCCTCGACAGCATCCATTGGCTGGGTGTCCTCGTTATCCAGGGCGCCATCATTGGCGCCATGGGCGTGTGAGGACGAATGACCGTGAAGCGACCGCGCATCGAGGGCTACGCCGTGATCTCGCTCGAAGGCATGATCGCCACCAGCGACGGCAAGTTCCCCGAGGAGATCAAGATCCCCGCGGATCACGAGTTCTACCAGGACTCGGTGGATCGCGCGTCGGCGGTGGCCAACGGACGGCACTCGGCCGAGGGCGGGCCGAAGGAGAAGCTGCGGCGTCGCCTCGTGCTCACGCGCCGCGTCGAGAGGGTGAGCGTGGATCCCGACAATCCGCTGGCCGTGCTGTGGAATCCCGGCTCCGCGCCGTTCGATGAGGCCTGGGCACGGCTCGGCATCGACGGCGGAAGCCTGGCCGTGGTCGGCGGCACCGACGTGTTCGGCCTTTTCCTCACCATCGGCTACGACGCCTTCTATCTCTCGCGCACCGAGGCCAGCGTGCCCAAGGGCCGGCCGGTGTTCCCCGGCGTCGGCAAGGACGGCCCTACGCCCGCCGAGGTCATGGCGAAATACGGCCTGGTGCTGCGCGACACGCGCGTACTCGACGCCGCGACCAACACCGTCGTCGAGGAGTGGGGACCGAAGGGCTAGAACTCCACCACGAGCCCGTCGTGCGCGGCCTCGCAGGCGATCTCGTCGCGGCGGTCGAGCAGCTCGGCGCTCATGTGGGTGACGATGGTGCGCCTGGCGCCGATGCGGGGCAGGTGCTTCATCAGCGTCGTGTAGTCGACATGGTACTTCATGACCTTGTCGAAGAAGTAGGCCTCGCAGATGAAGAGGTCGGCGTCGCGACCGGCGGGGACCAGCTCCTCGACCCATTCGGTGTCGCCGGAGTAGGTGAGCACCTTGCCCTCGGTCTCGACGCGCAGAGCATAGGAGGGCGCGCCGCTATAGTGCTTCATCAGGTAGGGCGTGACGGCAAGGCCGCCGACCTCCGCACGCTCATGCAGGGCGAGCTCGCGGATCTCCTGCGGGTACCTGGGCACGATCGCCGTGGAGCCTGCGAACATCGCCTCCATGAGGATCGCCAGCCGCTCGCGCAGGCCGGGTGGGCCGGCGATCACGAGCGGCGTGGTGCGGCGGCTCACGAGCTGGGCATCGAGCAGGAAGAAGGGCAGGCCACCGAAATGGTCGCCATGCAGATGGCTGACCAGGATCGTGGAGATATCGTTGGGCTCGATGCCCCACTTGCGGATCGCCACCATCGAGGTGGCGCCGCAGTCGATCAGCACGTTGCCGTGCGCGGCGCGCTCGAGGTGGAAGCAGGTGTTGAACCGTCCGCCGCTGCCGAAGGCATCGCCGGAGCCGAGGAACTGAAGACGCATGCCGGCAGTCTACAGCATCCGCGACCGCGATCACTCCGCCGGCGCTTCGGCGGTCTCCGGGCGGCGGCGTCCCAGCCTCGAGGCCCAGGTGCTGAACTCGTCGAGATAGAGATAGATCACCGGCGTGGTGAACAGGGTCAGCGCCTGGCTCACGATCAGGCCGCCGACCATGGCGTAGCCCAGCGGCTGGCGCAGCTCCGAGCCGGTGCCGCTGCCCAGCATCAGCGGCACGCCGCCCAGAAGGGCCGCGAAGGTCGTCATCATGATGGGCCGGAAGCGCAGGAGCGCCGCCTTGCGCACCGCGTCATGCGCCGACAGGCCCTCGGTGCGCTCGGCCACGATGGCGAAATCGACCAGCATGATGCCGTTCTTCTTCACGATGCCGATCAGCAGGATGAGGCCGATGAGCGCGATCAGGCTGAAGTCGAAGCCGAACAGCATCAGGATGGCGAGCGCGCCGACGCCGGCGGATGGCAGGGTCGACAGGATCGTGAGCGGATGGATGTAGCTCTCGTAGAGCACGCCCAGCACCAGGTAGACGACGACCAGTGCGGCCACAATCAGCATCGGCACCGTCGACAGCGACTGCTGGAACGCCTGGGCATTGCCCTGGAAGCCGGTGCTGATGGTGGCGGGCACGCCGAGCTCGCGGCTGGCCGCATTGACCGCGTCGGTCGCCTGGCCCAGCGCTACGCCCGGCGCCAGGTTGAAGCTGATGGTGATGGCCGGGAACTGGCCCTGATGGCTGATCGACAGCGGCTTCACCGGCACCGTCGTCCACTTGGCGAAGGCCGACAGCGGCACCTGGCCGCCGGTCGTGGGCGACTTCAGGAAGATGCGGTCGAGCGTGCCGATGTCGCCCTGCAGCGCCGGCAGCACCTCCATGACGACGTGGTAGCTCATCAGCTGGGTGAAGTACTGCGCGATCTGGCGCTGGCCGAAGGCGTCGTTCAGCGTGTCGTCGATCGTCTGCAAAGACAGGCCGTAGCGGGCGGCCTGATCGCGGTCGATGGTGATGGTGAGCGTCGTGCCCGATGTCTGCTGGTCCGACGCGACATCGCGCAGCGCCGGCACCGAGCGCAACTTGTCGAGGATCCTGGGCGACCACTCGTTCAGCTGGTCGATATCGGCGCTCTGCAAAGTGTACTGATATTGCGTGCGCGAGGCGCGGCCGCCGACCCGCACGTCCTGAGCCGCCTGCAGGTAGAGCCTTGCGCCCTGGACCTGCAGCGCCTGGCGGGCGAGGCGGGCGACCACCTGGTCGGCGCTGGCCGTGCGCTCGTGGCGCGGCTTCAGGGTGATGAACATGCGGCCGGTGTTCAGCGGATTGCCGGCCCCGCCCACCGACATCGCGACATGGGCGACGGCCGGGTCGCTCTGGACGATCGTCCCGAGCTCCTCCTGGCGTTCCATCATGGCGGTGAAGGAGACGTCCTGGCCCGCTTCGGTGATCCCCGTGATCAGGCCGGTATCCTGCTGCGGGAAGAAACCCTTGGGGATGGCGATGAACAGGACCACCGACAGCGCCAATGTCGCCATGAAGAGCAGCAGGGTCGCGAGCCTGTGGCCGAGCGCGAGATCGAGGCCGCGTTCGTAGCCCCGCAGCATCGCGTCGAAGCCGCGTTCGCTCCAGCGGTAGAGCTTGCCGTGCTGCTCCTTGCCCTTCTCCTCGCGCTTGAGGAAGCGCGACGCCATCATCGGGGTGAGGGTGAGCGCCACGATGGCCGACACGAAGATGGTCATCGCCAGCGTCACGGCGAACTCGCGGAACAGCCGGCCGATGATGCCGCTCATCAGCAGCAGCGGCAGCAGCACCGCCACCAGCGAGATGCTGATCGACACGATGGTGAAGGCGATCTCGCGCGAGCCCTTGAGCGCCGCCTCGAACGGATCGTCACCCTCCTCGATGTAGCGGGTGATGTTCTCCAGCATCACGATCGCATCGTCGACGACGAAGCCTACCGAGATGGTGAGCGCCATCAGCGACAGATTGTCGAGCGTGTAGCCGCAGACCCACATCAGCGCGCAGGCGCCGAGCAGGGCGAGCGGCACGGTGACGCTCGGAATCACGGTCGCCCAGACATTGCGCAGGAAGACGAAGATCACCATCACCACCAGCGCGATGGTGAGCAGCAGGGTGAACTGCACATCCTCCACCGAGGCACGGATCGTCTGGGTGCGGTCGCTGAGCGTGAAGATCTCGATCGCCGGCGGCATCGACGCCTTGAGCCGCGGCAGCGCCTTGACGATGCGATCGACCGTGTCGATGACGTTGGCGCCGGGCTGCTGGAAGATCACCAAGAAGATGCCGCGCTTGCCGTCGGCCCAGCCTGCCTGCTTGAGGTCCTCGGCCGCCGCGACCGCCGAGCCGATGTCGCGAACCCGCACCGCACCACTGTTGCGATAGGCGACGATGACGTCGTTCCACGAGCGGGCATCGGTGATCTGGTCGTTGGCATAGACGGTGTAGGATCGCGTCGGGCCGTCTAGGCGGCCCTTGGGGCTGTCGACGGTGGCCGCCGCCAGCTGCGTGCGTACGTCCTCGAGCGAAAGCCCTTTGGCGACCAGCTTGGCCGGATCGAGCTGGATGCGGACGGCGGGCCGTTGCTGGCCGCCGATGTTCACCTGCCCGACGCCGGAGATCTGACTGATCTGCTGCGCGAGCTTGGTTTCGACCTCGTTGTCGACCTCGATGAGCGGCAGCGTTTCGGAGGTCGCGGCCAGCAGCAGGATGGGCGCGTCGGCCGGGTTGACCTTGCGATATCGCGGCGGATTGGGCAGCGCCTGCGGCAGCTGGCCGCCAGCGGCGTTGATGGCCGCCTGGACGTCGTTGGCGGCGGCGTCGATGTCGCGCTCGAGGTCGAACTGGAGCGTGATGGCGGTCGACCCAAGGGTGCTGACCGAGGTCATCTGGGCGACGCCCGGAATCTGCGCCAGCTGGCTCTCGAGCGGCTGAGCGACCGCCGAGGCCATCGTATCGGGACTGGCGCCGGGGAGCTGCGCCGACACCTGGATCGTCGGGAAATCGACCTGGGGCAGCGGCGCCACCGGCAGGTTCGGATAGGCGACGATGCCGCAGAGAAGAATCCCCATCATCAGCAGCGAGGTTGCGATCGGCCGCCGAATGAACGGCACGGAGACATTCGCCGCCATGTCAGGGCGTCGCTGCTTTGGGTATCTCGCCTTTGGGCGTCTCGGCTACCACCGGCGGCGCGGCGGGTTTGGCCGCCGCGGGCTGGACGATCGAACCCTTCTGCAGCCGCGATTGGCCCGCGACGACGACCTTCTGCCCGTCAGAGAGTCCTTCGGACACTACCGCCTTGCCATTGCCCTGATGGCTCACCTTGATCTTCTGGATGTCGACCTTCTCGCCCTCGCCGACGGTGTAGACGAAGAGGCCGTTGGGACCGTGCTGGACGGCGTCCTCGGGCACGGTGGCGACCTGCGTCAAGGTCTCCACGAGCAGCAGGGTGGAGACCGAGAGGCCCGGCCATAGCGCGCTGTCGGTGTTCTCGAAGCGTGCCTTCAAACGGATCGTGCCGGCGGCCTGGTCGACCTCGTTGTTCATGAAGGCGAGGGTGCCCGTCCCCAGCGTGCGCGTGCCGTCCGAACTCTGGGCGATCACCTGGACCTGGCCGGCGGCCAGCGCCTTGTTGATCGCGCCGACGCTGTCCTCGGGCGCGGTGAGTACCACCGCGATGGGCTGGAGCTGGACGATGGTGACGATGCCGGTCGCATCCGACGCGTGGATGTTGTTGCCCTGGTCGACCAGGCGGAAGCCGGTACGGCCCGACAGCGGCGCTCGAATGGAGGTGTAGTTCAACTGGGTGCGTGCATTGTCGACCGCGCCCTGGTCGCCTTTGACCTGGGCTTCCAGCCGCCGGACGGTCGCTTTCTGCGTGTCCAGCTGCTGGCGGGTCGCGAACTTCTGCCTCTCGAGGTCGGAATAGCGCTCGAGGTCGAGACGTGCGTTGGCGAGATCCGATTCGTCCTGCGCTATCTTGGCGAGTGCCTGGTCGAGCGCCGCCTGGAGCGGTCGCGAATCGATCTCGGCGAGAAGGTCGCCCTCCTGCACCATCTGTCCCTGCCTGAAGGCGATCTTGATGACCTGCCCATCGACGCGGCTGCGCACCGTCACCGTATTGAAGGGCTGCACATTGCCGAGGCCCTTGAGATAGACGGGAAAGTCGGTCTTCTCGACCGTGGCGAGCGTTACCGGGATCGCTGGCGGTAGTGACTTCTTCGCCGCTTCCGTGGTCGCGGCATCGTGGAAATGACGCCAACCAAAATAGCCGCCGCCTGCGGTCAACAGGACGGCAGCCAACGCGAGCCAAGGACGGTAACCGTGCGGCATATCTTTCAATTACCCACATTTATTGGAGGATGGTGAGCGGCGCACAATCTATTGCGTGAGACGAATCGGTTGTGATTCCTTGTCTGGCACCGAATCGCAGAGGAGCGGTGCCAATGGATGGAACAACGAACGCTTGGTTTGATGACGAGC
>CANIRG010000252.1 GCA_947469635.1 Rhodospirillales bacterium
ACGAAGCCGATCACCGAGGCGAGCGAGGTGTTCTTCACGATCTGCACCATGAAGCCCACGGTGGGCGGCGTGGCGATGCGCACCGCCTGCGGCAGCACGACATAGGCATATTGCTGGAAGCGGTTGAGGCCGAGGCAGTCCGACGCCTCCCACTGCGTCCTCGGCACCGCCTCGATGCAGCCGCGCCAGATCTCGCCCAGGAAGGCCGCGGCATAGATCGTGAGCGACAGGCCGGCCGCGACCAGCGGGATCAGCTTGTAGCCCATGATGCCGAGGCCGAAGTACGACACGAACAGCACGATCAGCAGCGGCGTTCCCTGGATGAGCTGGATGTAGCCGCTCGCCAGCAGGCGCAGCAGCTTGAGCTTCGACACGCGCATCAGCGCCAGCATGAGGCCCAGGATGCCGCCGCCCACGAAGGCGATCAGCGACAGCAGCAACGTCCAGCGCGCCGCTTCGAGCAGATAGAAGAGATGGTTGGCGTTGAGCTGGATCACAGCGGCGTCCCCAGCCGGCGCTTGCGCGCGAAAAGCACCTGTCCCACGGCCCAGAAACCCAGGCGATAGAGCGCCGACAGGGCGAAATAGACCACCGCCACCACCATATACACCTCGAAGCTGCGGTAGGTGTCGGACTGCACGAGGTTGGCGGTCGCCGTCAGCTCCTCGGCGGAGATCTGCGAGGTGATCGAGGAGGCCAGCATCAGCAGCACGCCCTGGCTCGCCAGCGCCGGATAGACGCGCTCCATCGCCGGCAGCAGCACGACATGCAGGATGGTCTGCAGCTTGGTCAGTCCCAGGCAGTCGGCGGCCTCGAGCTGGGTGCGCTGCACCGACTGGATGCCGGCCCGCATGATCTCGGTCGTGTAGGCGCCCATGTTGACGGTGAGCGCGATCACCGCCGAGACCTCGGCCGAGAGCTTCAGCCCCAGGCTCGACAGGCCGAAATAGACGATGAAGATCTGGATCAGCAACGGCGTGTTGCGGATCGTCTCGACATAGGCCCCGACCAGCCGGCGCACCACCGCGCCGCCATAGACCCGGGCGACAGCGCAGACCGTGCCCAGCAGGAAGCCGAGCGCGATCGCCATCAGCGTGAGCTGGATGGTGAGCCAGGCGCCGGCCACGAAATCGGGCCAGCGCTCGGCCATGAAGGCGAAGTCGAACTTGTAGGACATGGCTCAGGCCGGCCGAAGCCGTCAGCCGCCTGCCTTGAGGAGCATGGCCGGGTCGATGTCGATGCCGTGATACTGCTTGTAGATGGCGCCGAGCTTGCCGTTCTGCAGGTTGGCCTTCACCCAGTCGTTCACCCACGCCAGCAGGCGCGGCTCGTTTTTGTTCAGGCCGACCGCGAGATAGAACGTCTGCATGGTGATCTTGGGCTCGAGGGTGCGGGCCGGGTTCTTCTTGCTGATCGCCGGCAGGAGCGAGCGCGCCGTCGCCAGGATGTCGACCTGCCCCGAGGCCACGGCCAGCGCCATGGTGGCATCGTCCTCGTAGCGCACGAGTTGCGCACCCTTGGCCTGCTTGGTGAGATCGCTGTCCTGCGTGGTGCCGCGCACGACGGCAACCTTCTTGCCATCGAGATCGGACAGTTGCCTGATCGACAAAGTCTTCAAGGCGCCCACGACCGAGGGATGGTCGGCATAGGGCAGCGAGAACTCGATCACCTTGGCGCGCTCCGGCGTGATGGAGAGCGTCGAGACGACGATGTCGGTCTTGTTGGTCTGCAGCATCGGGATGCGCGTCGGCCCGGTGGTGGTGACGATCTCGAGCTCGACGCCGAGATCCCTGGCCAGCAGCCGGGCAAGATCGACGTCCGAGCCGGTGGCCTGCATCTTGTCGTCGGTCATGCCGAAGGGCGGGATCGCGAGGTCGATCGCGATCCTGATCTTCTTGGCCTTGCGGATATCGTCGAGCGTGTCGGCCTGCGCCGGCACGGCGATGGACATCAGCGCGAGGCCGGCGAGCAGAAGCGTGCTCGCCGTGCGCAGGATGCTCATGATCGGGCCTACTGCTTCAGGATGACATCCGGCAGGTCGGTGCCGAACTGCTTCTTGTAGATGGCGTTCAGCGTGCCGTCCTTGAGCTTGGCGGCGACCCACTTGTTGACCTCTTCCAGGAGCCGCGTCTCGTCCTTCTTGATGCCGATCGCGAGCTTGAAGTTGTCGAGCACGAACTTGACCTCGACCTGGCGCGCCGGGTTCTTCTTGTCGAGCTGGCCCACGAGCATCTCGGCCGTGGAGAAGATGTCGACCTGGCCGCTCAGGAAGGCCTGGCCTTCGGTGGCATCGTCCTCGTAGCGCACCAGCTTCATGCCCTTGGGTCCTTCGCGGGTGAGCTGGGTGTCGTGCGTGGTGCCGCGCACGGTGCCCACGGTCTTGCCGTCTAGGTCGGCCATGCTCTTGAGACCCTGCACCGACTTCGGCGCGGCGATCACGGTGCGCAGCACCGCATAGGCCGTCGAGAAGTCGATGACCTTGGCCCGCTCCGCCGTCACGGAGAGCGAGGAGATCACCAGGTCGGCCTTGCCGGTCTGCAGCGAGGGAATACGCGTGGCGCCGGTCGTCGGCACATGCTCGAATTCGAGGCCCCAGTCCTTGGCCAGCGCCTTGGCCGTCTCGATGTCCGAGCCCGAAGGTTGCATCTTCTCGTCGGTCATGCCGTAGGGCGGCACGCCGAGATCGACGGCGATTCTGATCTTCTTGGCCTTGCGGATATCGTCGAGCGCGTCGGCGCCCGCGGTTTGGACCAGACCCATCGTCGCCACCGCCGCGATGGCGATGCCCATGATTGCTCTCTTCATCGTTTCCTCCGGTTATTGCTTGTTGATCGAACTCTAGCGGCCCGCGTCCATCTCGGCGAGCTTGGCGACGCGGCGGCGGAATTCCTCCGCGGTCGAGAATTTCGCGCCGAGATAGGAAGCGATCAGGTCCTTGGCGAGCCAGGGACCGACGATCTGCGCGCCGATGCACATCACGTTGACGTCGTCGTGCTCGACGCACTGATGCGCCGAGTGCACGTCGTGGCATACGGCGGCGCGGATGCCCTTCATCTTGTTGGCGCCGATCGAGGCGCCGACACCCGTGCCGCACACCATCAGGCCGCGCTCGGCCTGGCCCGAGGTGATGGCGGCCGCGACCTTGCGCGCGATATCGGGAAAGTCGACAGGGTTGGGATCGTAGGAGCCGACGTCCTCGATCTGGTGGCCGAGCTCGCGCAGGAAGGCGAGCAGCTCCGCCTTCATGGGAAAGCCCGCGTGATCGGAGCCGATGACGATCTTCATGCCTGCTTCTCGCGTGGTTGATAGGTCGAGATGAGATTGCTGCGGCGCAGATCGTCGCCGATGCGGAAATGCTCGCGCAGGCCGCGCTCGGCCGCGTCGGGGTCGCGCCGGGCGAGCGAGAGGAAGACCTCGCGGTGCGCGTCGACCAGGCGCGAGGTGATGGCGGGCTCGCGGAAGGTGTCGCGCCGGCGCTCGACGTGGCTGCGCATCAAGAGCGGCGAGATCGCTTCGTAGATCTTCATCAGCGCGCCGCTGCCGCTTGCCCGCACGATGGCGAGGTGGAAGGCATAGTCGGCCTGGCCGCCGGTCTCGGGATCGTCGAGCGAATCCACCAGCGTGTCGAGCATGCCGGCGATCGCCTGCAGGTCGCGTTCGTTCGCGCGCTCGCAGGCGAGCCTGATCGCCTGGCATTCGATGGCGATGCGGGCCTGCAGCACGTCGTCGAGGATATTGGGCTCGGGCGCGAGGCAGAGGGTCAGCGCCTGGCCCAGCACCGAGGCGTCAGCCGCGCGCACGAAGGCGCCACGCCCGTGCTGGATATCGAGCAAGCCCAGCATCGCGAGCGACCGCAAGGCCTCGCGCAGCACAGGCCGGCTGACCCCAAGCGCCAGCGCCAGCTCGCGCTCCGCCAGCAGACGGTCGCCCGCCTTCAGCTCGCCCGACAGCAGCCGGTCGCGAAAGAAGGTGAAGACCCGTGCCGCGCCGCTTTGCGCTTCGTCTGACTCGGGTCGCGTGATGTCCAAAACCGGTGAGGGCGCCATTTGGTCTGTCCGTGGTATGACCACTGTAACTTTGACGCCAGCCGACCGCAACCCTCCGCAACTTTGCACGTTCTTCAGGACAAGGGGGTTATGGGTGTACTTGGCCCGAGGGGAACCCCGACACTACGCTACAGGGGGACAAGATGACTGCTGAGACCGCTGCTTCGATTGCCCATGCTCCAGTCGCGGTCCCCACCTCCTCTCCCCCACCCAACGGTCTCGGCCGCAATGGCGCCCAATCCCCGGAACTCTACGATCTGCTGCGCGCCATGGAGGCGATGCGGGCCGGCGACTTCTCCGTCCGGCTGACCTCGCGCGACCATCAGGGCGAGCTTGGCCGCATCTCGGTGCTGTTCAACGAGATCGTCGGCGCCAACCAGAACATGGCGCAGCAGCTCGAGCGCATCGGCAAGGCCGTCGGCGAGCAGGGCCGTACGCGCCAGCGCGTGAAGTTCGGCATCTCGACCGCCACCTGGGGCGAAATGGAAACCTCGGTGAACACGCTGATCGACGATCTGGTGTGGCCGACGACGGAAGTCACCCGGGTGATCTCGGCGGTGGCGCAGGGCGACCTGCTGCAGACCGCCCGCCTCGACGTCGACGGCCGGCCGCTCAAGGGCGAGTTCCTGCGCTCCGCCACCATCGTCAACACCATGATCAAGCAGCTCTCGGTGTTCACCTCCGAGGTGACGCGCGTGGCACGCGAGGTCGGCACCGAAGGCAAGCTGGGCGGCCAGGCCCAGGTCTCGGAAGTGACGGGCGTATGGCGCGAGCTGACGGAGAGCGTCAACTCGATGGCCAACAACCTGACGGCCCAGGTCCGCAACATCTCCGACGTCACCATCGCGGTGGCCAACGGCGACCTGTCACGCAAGATCACCGTCGACGTGCGCGGCGAGATCCTGCAGCTGAAGGAAGCCATCAACACGATGGTGGATCAGCTGCGATCCTTCGCCTCGGAAGTGACGCGCGTCGCCCGCGAGGTCGGCACCGAAGGCAAGCTCGGCGGCCAGGCGATCGTGCCGGGCGTCGCCGGCACCTGGAAGGACCTCACCGACAACGTGAACCTGCTGGCCGCGAACCTCACGACACAGGTCCGCAACATCGCCGAGGTGACCACCGCCGTGGCACGCGGCGATCTGTCGAAGAAGATCACCGTCAACGTCTCGGGCGAGATCCTGCAGCTGAAGGAGACCATCAACACGATGGTGGACCAGCTGAACGGCTTCGCCGGAGAGGTCACGCGCGTGGCGCGCGAGGTCGGCACCGAGGGCAAGCTCGGCGGCCAGGCCCAGGTGCCGGGCGTCGCCGGCACCTGGAAGGACCTCACCGACAACGTCAACTCGATGGCAACCAACCTCACGGGCCAGGTCCGTAACATCGCCGAGGTGACCACCGCGGTGGCCGGCGGCGATCTGTCGAAGAAGATCACCGTCGACGTGCGCGGCGAGATCCTGCGGCTGAAGGAGACCATCAACACGATGGTCGATCAGCTGAACGGCTTTGCCGGCGAGGTGACCCGCGTCGCGCGCGAGGTCGGCACCGAGGGCAAGCTCGGTGGACAGGCGCAGGTCCCGGGCGTCGCCGGCGTCTGGAAGGATCTCACCGACAACGTCAACTCGATGGCCACCAACCTCACCGGCCAGGTGCGTAACATCGCCGAAGTCACCACCGCCGTGGCCGGCGGCGACCTGTCGAAGAAGATCACCGTCGACGTGCGCGGCGAGGTGCTGCGGCTGAAAGAGACCATCAACACCATGGTCGATCAGCTGAACGGTTTCGCCGGCGAGGTGACCCGCGTGGCCCGCGAGGTCGGCACCGAGGGCAAGCTGGGCGGTCAGGCGCAGGTGCCGGGCGTCGCCGGCGTCTGGAAGGACCTCACCGACAACGTCAACCTGCTCGCCGCGAACCTCACGACGCAGGTTCGCAACATCGCCGAGGTGACCACCGCCGTGGCACGCGGCGATCTGTCGAAGAAGATCACCGTCAACGTCTCGGGCGAGATCCTGCAGCTGAAGGAAACCATCAACACGATGGTCGATCAGCTCAACTCCTTCGCGGGCGAAGTGACGCGCGTGGCGCGCGAGGTCGGCACCGAGGGCAAGCTCGGCGGCCAGGCCCAGGTGCCCGGCGTCGCGGGCACCTGGAAGGACCTCACCGACAACGTCAACTCGATGGCCACCAACCTCACCGGCCAGGTCCGCAACATCGCCGAGGTGACGACGGCGGTCGCCGGCGGCGACCTCTCGAAGAAGATCACCGTCGACGTGCGCGGCGAGATCCTGCAGCTGAAGGAGACCATCAACACGATGGTCGATCAGCTGAACGGATTTGCCGGTGAAGTCACCCGCGTCGCGCGCGAGGTCGGCACCGAGGGCAAGCTCGGCGGCCAGGCCCGGGTCCCGGGCGTCGCCGGCACCTGGAAGGACCTCACCGACAACGTCAACATGCTGGCGGCCAACCTCACCACCCAGGTCCGCAACATCGCCGAGGTCACCACCGCCGTCGCCGGCGGTGACTTGTCGAAGAAGATCACCGTCAATGTCTCGGGCGAGGTGCTTCAGCTGAAAGAGACCATCAACACCATGGTCGATCAGCTGAACGGATTTGCCGGCGAGGTGACGCGCGTCGCGCGCGAGGTCGGCACCGAAGGCAAGCTGGGCGGCCAGGCGCAGGTCCCGGGCGTCGCCGGCACGTGGAAGGACCTCACCGGCAACGTCAACATGCTGGCGGCCAACCTTACCACCCAGATCCGCACCATCGCCGAAGTGGCGACCGCCATCACCAAGGGCGACCTCACCCGGTCGATCCAGGTCGAGGCGCTGGGCGAGGTGGCGGAGCTGAAGGACAAGCTCAACACCATGATCGACAACCTCCGTCTCACGACGGAGCGCAACACCGAGCAGGACTGGCTGAAGACCAACCTCGCCAAGTTCACCAACATGCTGCAGGGCCAGCGCGACCTCGGCACCGTGGGCCGGCTGATGCTGACCGAGCTGACGCCGCTCGTGGGCGCGCACCAGGCGGTGATCTACCAGATCCAGAACGAGGACGAGACGAGCCTGCGGCTGCTCTCGGTCTATGCCGACAGCGGCGGCGGCCGCGGCCATCCCGAGACGTTGCGCATCGGCGAGGGGCTGATCGGCCAGTGCGCCGCCGACCGTCGCCAGATCATGATCTCCGACATGCCGGCGGAAGTGCGCCCCATCACCTCCGGCCTGTTCCAGGCGACGCCCAAGAGCCTGATCGTGCTGCCGGTGCTGTTCGAAAGCCAGGTCAAGGCGGTGATCGAGCTGGCGTCGCTCAGCGACTTCACCGAACTGCAGATCGCCTTTCTCGAGCAGCTCACCGCCTCGATCGGTATCGTGCTGAACTCGATCGAAGCCACGATGCAGACTGAAGGCCTTCTGCAGCAGTCGCAGAAGCTCGCGTCGGAGCTGCAGACCCAACAGGGCGAATTGCAGCAGACCAACGAGCAGCTCGAGCAGAAGGCCCAGCAGCTCGCCGAGCGCAACGTCGAGGTCGAGCGCAAGAACCAGGAGATCGAGCAGGCCCGCCGCGCGGTGGAGGAGAAGGCCACCGAGCTGGCGCTCACCTCACGCTACAAGTCGGAGTTCCTGGCCAACATGAGCCACGAGCTGCGCACGCCGCTAAACTCGATCCTGATCCTTGGCCAGCAGCTCGCCGACAATCCCGACGGCAACCTCAAGGCCAAGCAGGTCGAGTTCGCCCGCACCATCCACGGCGCCGGCACCGATCTCCTGAACCTGATCTCCGATATCCTCGACCTGTCGAAGATCGAATCGGGCACCGTCACCGTCGATGCCGAGGAGATCTTCTTCACCAACGTGCTGGAGACGGTAGCCCGCCCGTTCCGCCACCAGGCCGAATCGCAGGGCCTTTCCTTCGATGTCCAGATCGATGCCGCGCTTGGCCGCTCGATCGTCACCGACTCCAAGCGCCTGCAGCAGATCCTGAAGAACCTGCTGTCCAACGCGCTGAAGTTCACCGCGCAAGGCAGCGTGCGCCTCAACGTCCGTCCGACCCAGGCCGGCTGGCGTCCCGACAATATCACGCTGGGCCAGGCAAGCTCGGTCGTCGCCTTCGAGGTCACCGACAGCGGTGTCGGCATCCCGGTGGAGAAGCAGAAGATCGTGTTCGAAGCCTTCCAGCAGGCCGATGCCTCCACCAGCCGCAAGTACGGCGGCACTGGGCTCGGCCTCGCCATCAGCCGCGAGCTTGCGACGCTGTTGGGCGGCGAGCTGACGCTGCGCAGCACGCCCGGCGTCGGCAGCACCTTCACGCTGTTCCTGCCAACCATGTACACCGGCCCGCGCACCGCCGTGCGCCAGGCCGCGCCTGGCTCGGCGCCGGTGCCGCAGGTCTCGCTGCCCGAGCGGCTGGCCGACCAGTTCCCCGACGACCGCCACAACCTGCAGCCCGGCGACCGCACGCTGCTGATCGTCGAGGACGACCCCAACTACGCCGGCATCCTGCTCGATGCCGCGCACTCGGCCGGCCTCAAGGCCATCGTGACGCAGCGCGGCGCCGAGGCGCTCGACCTCGCGCTCGAATATCAGCCTGTCGCAATGTCGCTCGACGTGTTCCTGCCCGACATGCTGGGCTGGAATGTGCTGAGCCAGTTCAAGCGCACGCTGGAGACGCGCCACATCCCCGTCCAGGTCCTGACCATGGACGAGGACCGCCAGCAGGGACTGGCGCGCGGCGCCTTCTCCTACATCAACAAGCCCACCACGACCGAGGGCTTGAGCAGCGCACTTCTGCGCATCAACGACTATATCCGCCCGCGCAAGAAGCGCCTGCTGATCGCCGAGGACAACGAGGCCGAGCAGTTTTCCATCACCGAGCTGCTGGCTCATCCCGATCTCGAGCTCGACGTCGCCGGCACGGGACGCGAGGCGCTCGACAAGCTGCGCGCCCGGCACTTCGACTGCATGGTGCTCGACCTCCGCCTGCCCGACATGACCGGCTTCGAGGTGCTGCAGGAAATCCAGCGCGACGAGGTTCTGTCCGACCTGCCGGTCGTGGTCTTCACCGGCCGCGAGTTGTCGGCCGAGGAGGATGCGCAGCTCCACACCATGGCGCGATCGATCGTGGTCAAGGGCGCGGCTTCGCCCGAGCGGCTGTTCGACGAGACCGCCCTCTTCCTTCACCAGGTCGCGGCCGACCTGCCGGCCGAGAAGAAGCGCATGCTGGAGCGCCTGCACGCCTCCGACGAGGTCCTGGCCGGCCGCACCGTGCTGGTGGTCGACGACGACACGCGAAACATCTTCGCCTTGTCGAGCGCGCTCGAACGCCGCGGCATGCGCGTGCTGACCTCGACCACGGGCCGCGAGGCGATCTCGCTGCTCGAGAGCTCGCCCGAGATCGCCATCGTGCTGATGGACATCATGATGCCGGAGATGGACGGCTACGAGACCATCGCCCAGATCCGCACAAAGGGACCCTTCCGCCGCCTGCCGATCATCGCGCTCACCGCCAAGGCGATGAAGGGCGATCGCGAGAAGTGCCTGGAGGCGGGCGCCTCCGACTATCTCGCCAAGCCCGTCAACACGGAGCAGCTGTTCAGCGCTCTCCGCCTGTGGCTGCACCGCTA
>CANIRG010000253.1 GCA_947469635.1 Rhodospirillales bacterium
CGCACCTTCGCCAAGGGCCTGCCCGAGGACCTGCGCGGCGTCGTCGAGTTCTACGATTTCGAGCGCTACAACAGCGCCGCGACCCTGCAGGACAATATCCTGTTCGGCCGCCTGGTGTACGGTCAGGCCCGGGCCGACCAGCGCGTCGGCGTGCTGATCTCCGAGGTGCTGGCCAAGCTCGACCTGCGCAATTCGGTCATCGACGTCGGGCTCGACTACAACGTCGGCGTCGCCGGCAAGCGCCTGCCGGCGACCCAGCGCCAGAAGCTCGGCATCGCCCGCGCGCTGCTGAAGCGGCCGCAGCTGCTGGTGGTGAACGAGGCCGTCTCGATGTTCGACGCACGCACCCAGGACCGCATCCGCGACAGCATCCTGGCCGATATCGAGGGACGCGGCGTGATCTGGATCGCCAACCGGCCGAGCCAGGCCGCGCCGTTCGAGCGGGTCGTGGTGATGGCCGGTGGCCGGGTGGTCGATCAGGGCACCCCGGCGGAGCTGGAGGCCAGGGGCGGGCTCTATGCCGAGCTCATGGCTTCAGCGTAGATTGAGGAGTAGGAGGACACGATGAACCTCAACGAGGAAGTCGAGATTCTCAAGGGCGTACCTATCTTCGCCAAGATCGAGCCGGCGCGGCTGAAGCTTCTGGCCTTCACCGGCGAGCGCATGAACTTCGCCGAGGGCCAGGAGCTGTGCCATCAGGGCGAGCCGGGCGACGCCATGTATGTGATCCTGGGCGGCGTGGCCGATGTGCTGATCGACACGCCGACCGGCCAGATCCGCGTGGCCGAGCTTAAGAAGAATGGCTTCGTGGGCGAGATCGCCATCCTGTGCGACGTGCCGCGCACCGCGACCGTCAAGGCGCGCGAGCCGCTGGCCACGCTCAAGATCTCCAAGGACATGTTCTATCGCCTGGTGGCGGAGTTCCCGCAGATGGCCATCGAGATGATGCGCGAGCTCGCCCATCGCGTCGAGGACACCAACCAGAAATTGCGCATCGCCACGGCCAAGGCCGCCTGACCGCAGCCCGCATGAGCCGTCTCGACAGCTTCATCGCGCGCATGCACGCGCAGCGCGACTGCCTCAATTTCCTGAAGCGCGCCATCGACGCCCAGCCGGGCCCGCTGCTCGAGGTCGGCCTCGGCAACGGCCGCACCTACGACCATCTGCGCGAGCTTTTTCCTGGCCGCGACATCTACGTCTTCGAACGCAAGGTCGCGGCCCATCCGGACTGCATCCCGCCTCCGGAACGGCTGTTCCTGGGCGATGCCCATGAGGCCATTCCGCGCGCCGCCAGGCAGCTCGGCGCCACGGCGGCGCTGATCCACACCGACCTCGGCACCGGCGACCACGCCGCCAACATGGCGATGGGTGAATGGCTCGGCCCGGCGCTCGACCTGCTGGCCGGCTCGGGCGGCTACGTGCTGGCCAACCAGGAGCTCAACGTCGCACGCTGGCGCCGCCTGCCCGAGCCCCCCGGCGTACCGGAGGGCCGCTACTTTCTCTATCGGGTCGCGTAGCGCTTCAACGCCCGAACAGATTCGCCAGCACCAGCAGCGCAACGGCGCCGATCACGGAGCCGATGAAGCCCGCCGGCTGACCGGCGCGATAAAGCCCGATCGCCTGGCCGCCATAGGTCGCCAGCACCGAGCCGATGATGCCGATCGCCATCGTCACCAGGATGCCGTGCGGCTGCGGCCCCGGTGCGAGGAAACGCGCCAACAGGCCGACCAGCAGGCCGATGATCAGAACGCCGAGTATCCTCATTGCCGCCTCTTCAGACTTCGAACGTCGCCGTCACCGGGACATGGTCGGACGCCTTTTCCCAATCCCGCAGGTCGGCGTCGATGACATAGCTGCGGATGGCGCCGCCCAGCGCCGGCGTCGCAAGGATATGGTCGAGCCTGCGGCCGCGATTGGAGGCGCGCCAGTCGTTGTTGCGGTAGCTCCACCACGAATAGAGCTTCTCGGCCACGGGAACGAAGCGGCGCGGCACGTCGATCCAGTCCAGCGAGGCCTGCAGCCGGCCGAACAATTCGACCTCGACGGGGGTGTGCGAGACGATCTTCAGAAGCTGCTTGTGATTCCACACATCGTGCTCGAGCGGCGCCACGTTGAGATCGCCGACGGCGATGCGGCGCAGGCCCTTTCGCGTGCGGGCGCCCGGCTTGCGCTCGGCGTACCAGCCCGCCATCTCGCGGTAGAAGTCGAGCTTGTGGGCGAACTTCACGTTCTGCTCGGGATCGGGAATGTCGCCGCCCGCCGGGATGTAGAGATTGTCGAGCAGGATGGGATCGCCGCCGATGTCGAGCGCTGCCTCGATATGGCGGCAATCCTCCTTGCCGCAGCGATGGTGGATGTTGGCCGCCGTGAACGGCACCTTCGAGAGGATGGCCACGCCGTTGTAGGCCTTCATGCCCTGCACCAACCGATGCTTGTATCCCAGGGCCTCGAAGGCCATGTGGGGGAAGAATTCGTCCGGGCACTTGGTCTCCTGGAGGCAAAGCACGTCCGGCTTGCGCAACTCCAGGAAACGTTCGACGTTGCCGATGCGCAGGCGAACCGAGTTGATGTTCCAGGTGGCGACGGTAAGAGTCATCGCTGCACACTATAGACGACGGAGACGCTGCCATGGAGATCGATGGCGAAGAGAGCAGCAATATTGAAGACCGCCGCGACGGAGGCGGTGGTGGTGGTGGTGGCGGCGGATTTGGCGTCGGTGGCCTCGGCGGCGGCATGGGCGGCTCGGGCTTCGGCATTCCGATGGGCGGTGGCCTGTTCAAGGGCGGCTTCGGGCTGATTGCCGTCGTGGTGGTGGCTCTCGTGCTGGGCGTCGATCCGATGGCCTTGCTGGGCGGGCTGGGCGGCAGCGGCGGCACGACGCAGCAAGTGGCGCCTCAACCGCGCCAGGCCGCGCGACCGGCGGGCGACGACCCCGAGCGGCGTTTCGTGGCCCTGGTGCTCAAGAGCACGGAATTGGTCTGGGAGCAGCAGTTCAAGGAGCTCGGCCGGCAATATGCCGCCCCGACGCTGGTGCTGTTCCGCAACCAGACGCCGACCGCCTGCGGCACGGGCCAGACGGCGATGGGGCCGTTCTACTGCCCGGGCGACCGCAAGGCCTATATCGACCTCGCCTTCTTCGACGAGCTGGCGACCCGCTTCAACGCGCCGGGCCGGTTCCCGCAGGCCTATGTGCTCGCCCACGAGGTCGGCCATCATGTGCAGAACCTGCTGGGTATCTCCGGCAAGGTCCAGCAGATGCGTCAGAGCATGAGCAAGCGCGACGGCAACGCGCTGTCGGTGCGCACCGAGCTGCAGGCGGATTGCTTCGCCGGCGTCTGGGCCTATCACGCCGCCAGGCAGGTTGACGGGGTGCGCGTCAAGATCGGCGAGCAGGACGTCGACCAGGCGCTCGCCGCCGCCAGCTCGATCGGCGACGACCGGCTGCAGAAGCAGGCCCAGGGCCGCGTCGTGCCCGACAGCTTCACCCACGGCTCCAGCGCACAGCGCGTGCGCTGGTTCAAGGCGGGCCTGGAGAACGGCGACGTCCGCCGCTGCGACACCTTCAAGGCGCAACAACTCTAGCCTGCGGCTGGAGTTGTTGGCACGGTGCAGAAAAGACACGACGTGGCGCACCTGAGGCCGCGCGCTGGCAGCCTTCAGACGTAGGTGCAGCTGACCGTGCCGCAGCCGTCGACGAAGCCCAGGAGCGTGTCGCCCTTGACCACGGCGGCGACACCATCGGGCGTGCCGCTGTAGATCAGGTCGCCGGCGGCCAGCGTCACCAATCCCGAAAGATAGGAGATCGTCTCCGGCACGCTCCAGATCAGCGCATTGAGGTCCGACTTCTGGCGTGTCTTGCCGTTCACATCGAGCTGGATGGCGCCCTTGCCGGGATGACCGACCTGCGCGACGGGATAGATCTCGCCGATCGGGGCGGACTGGTCGAAGCCCTTGCCCATGTCCCAGGGCCGGCCCATGTCCTTGGCTTGGTTCTGCAGGTCGCGGCGGGTCATGTCGAGGCCGACGCCGTAGCCGAAGACATGCTCCAGCGCCTTGTCGACCGGGATGTCGGCGCCACCCGACTTCATGGCCACGACCAGCTCCATCTCGTGATGCAGGTTCTTGGTGGCCGGCGGATAGGCGATCCTGGTCGGGTTCTTGGGATCGGCGCAGATGACGATGGCATCGGCCGGCTTGGTGAAGAAGAACGGCGGCTCGCGGTCGGGATCGTGGCCCATCTCGCGGGCGTGGGCGGCGTAGTTGCGACCGACGCAGAAGATGCGGCGGACGGGGAACAGATCCTGGGTGCCATGAACCGGAACGCCGACCGTCGCGGGCGGCGTGAGAACGTAAGCCATCGCTTTCTCCTTTGAGAGCGCGCCTTTATGTAGGGCACGGGAGTTTCAGGCAATGTCCGACGCTGCAACCGATGACGAGCTCTTGACCGTGCAGGTCGATTCCGGCGATTCGGCGCTCGCCTGGGCCACGCTGGGCGACCGGCGCTGGCGCTGCGTGGTGGGCGCGGGCGGGGTCCGGGAAGACAAGGTCGAGGGCGATTCGGCCACGCCGGTCGGCCAATTCCCGCTTCGGCGCCTTTATTTCCGCAACGACCGGCTGGTGCTGCCCAAGGTGCGCCTGCCCGCCCGGCCGATCGCCGAGCACGACGGCTGGTGCGACGATCCGCGCTCGCCTTCGTACAATCGCCTCGTCCGGGTGCCCAACGACTGGAGCCACGAGAAGATGTGGCGCCAGGATGGGCTCTACGATCTCGTCGTCGTGGTCGGCTACAACGACGATCCGCCCGAAGGCGAGTGGGGCAGCGCGATCTTCCTCCATGTCGCCCGCGAGGACATGGCCGCGACCCAGGGCTGCGTCGCCTTCACCCGCGCCGACCTGCTGGAGCTGGTGACGCTGCTCGGGCCGAAGACGCGGCTGCACGTGCTGTCGCTGCCCGCCGCCGAGGTAAAGCCCGCGCCGTCCGAGCACGACGACGACATGAAGCTGCTGGAAGATTTCGACGACAAGGACTGGTGACTATCCCACCATCCGCCCGATCGTGCGTGCGGTGTAGTCCACCAGCGGGATGATGCGCGCATAGTTCAGCCGCGTCGGCCCGATGACGCCGATGGCGCCCAGGATACGCTCACGCGAATCGCGGAACGGCGCCACCACCATCGAGCAGCCGGTGTTGGCGAACAGCGGATTGTCGGCGCCGATGAAGATCTGCACGCCCGACGCGATGTTCGCGAGCTCGAGCAGGCGCACGAAGCTCTCGCCGCGTTCCAGCGCGTCGAACAGGATGCGCACGCGCTCGAGATCCTCGATCGCGGTGATGTCCTCGAGAAGCCGTGCCTGGCCGCGCACGATCAGCGCGCTTCCGGGCTCGCCGGCCCAGGTCGCCAACCCTGATTCGATCACCCGCGCGGTGAGGTCGTTCAGCTCGGCGCGCTTGAGCTTGAGATCCTCGAGGATCAGCCGGCGCGCTTCCTCGAAGGTGCGCCCGCTCAGCCGCGCATTGAGATAGTTGGTGGCCTCGACGAGCGCCGATGGCGGCATGCCGATCGGCGTGTCGATCACCCGGTTCTCGACATGGCCCGACTGGGTCACCGTCACCACCAGCGCGCGGCCGGGCCCGAGATTGACGAACTCGATATGCTTCAGCGGATGCTCGGTCTTGGGCGACATGACGAGGCCCGCGCAGCGCGACAGGCCGGACAGGAGCGTGGTCGCCTGCTCCAGCGCCTCGGTGACGCTGCGGCCGGCGGTGGCGCAGCGCGCCTCGATGCTCTCGCGCTCCTCCTCGGAAATGTTGCCGACCTCGAGCAGCCCGTTGACGAACAGCTTGAGCCCCGCATCGGTCGGCAAGCGACCGGCCGAGGTGTGCGGCGAGTAGAGCAGGCCGAGGTCCTGCAGGTCGGCCATGATGTTGCGGACCGTGGCCGGCGACAGCGTCTCCGCGATCTTGCGGGTGAGGGCGCGCGAGCCCACCGGCTCGCCGGTCTCGACATAGGCCTCGACGACGTGCCGCAGCACCTCGCGCGCCCGCTTGCTGAGTTCCGCGACCGACGCGGTCTGGCGCTGGCCCGAAGGGGCATCAGCCATGCCCAATGGCGGCAGTCCGAGGCGATGAATTGTCATATGGAAAATCTAGGGAGCATGTGGATAGCGGTCAACGAACCCCCCTCGCATCTTTTGCACGAATTGTGTAAGGAGTCCGCTGTGTTATTTCGCGGTTATCGCTTCGAGCATCCCAAGACGGAGAAGAGCGTCTCCGTCACAGGCTGGTCCTTCCTGTGGGCTGGCCTGTTCGGCGTCGGCTATGTGATGTACATCGGCTACGGCAATGTCTGGCGGGCGGCGGCCATAAACGCCGCGCTGGGTGCCTTCTACATCGCCGCGGTGGGCATCACCTCGTTCATTCCGCCGAAGATGCAGCTCATCGTGGTCATCGGCCTGGTGCCGGTCCTCATCTTCATCCAGGGCCGGGCGATGGTCGATATCATCCGCATGGGCTTCCGCCGCCGCGGCTGGATGATCATGCAGGGCTAGGCTCCGGCTTGTCGGCCGGTCCCGGGTTGGCCATAAGCCCTGTCCCGACATCAGGAGACAGAGCATGCGCCCTTCAGGCCGCGCCCCCGACCAGCTTCGCCCCGTCAGCTTCGAGCCGGGCTTTTCCCGTCATGCCGAAGGCTCCTGCCTCATAAGGTTCGGCGATACCCATGTCCTCTGTACGGCTTCGGTCGACGAGCGGGTGCCGCCGTGGATGCGCAACTCGGGCCGCGGCTGGGTGACAGCGGAGTACGGCATGCTGCCGCGCTCGACCCATACCCGCACCGACCGCGAGGCGGCCCGCGGCAAGCAATCCGGCCGTACCCAGGAGATCCAGCGCCTGATCGGCCGCTCACTGCGTGCCGTGGTCAACCTCCCCGCCATGGGTGAGCGGCAGATCAATATCGACTGCGACGTCCTGCAGGCCGACGGCGGCACGCGCACCGCCAGCATCACCGGCTCGTGGGTGGCGCTGCATCTCGCCCTCGAGCGCCTGATCGAGGAAGGCAAGCTTGCGGCCAGCCCCCTCACCGGCCAGGTCGCCGCCGTCTCCTGCGGCCTGTGGGAAGGCATCGCCGTGCTCGACCTCGACTATCCCGAGGACTCCAAGGCGCAGGCCGATGCCAATTTCGTGCTCACCGACAAGGGTGGCATCGTCGAGGTGCAGGGTACCGCCGAGGACTCGCCCTTCAGCGAAGCGCAGTTCATGGAGCTGTTGGTCCTCGCCAAGAAAGGCATCGGCGAGCTCACGGCCCTTCAGCTCAAGGCTGTCGGCCGGTGAGGGGCGGCAAGGCGTGATGGCACGCCGCTTCGACGGCCCCAGGCTGCTCGTCGCCACGCACAACCGCGGCAAGGCGGGTGAGATCCGCGCCTTGCTGGCGCCTTTCGGCATCGAGATCGTCTCCGCCGCCGATCTCGGCCTGCCGGCGCCCGCCGAGACAGGGACGACCTTCGAGGAGAATGCCACCATCAAGGCGCTGGCGGCGACGCGGGCGAGCGGCCTGCCGGCGCTGGCCGACGATTCGGGCCTGAGCGTCGAGGCGCTGGGCGGTGCACCAGGTCTCTATACCGCCGACTGGGAAGGCCCGACGCGCGATCCCATGGTCGGCATGCGCCGCATCCATGACGAGCTGGCAGCGCGCTCCATCCCGGATACGGACGCCGCGCGCGCCGCCACTTTCCACTGCGTGCTGGCGCTCGCCTGGCCGGACGAGCACCTCGAGCTGGTGCACGGCACGCTCGAGGGGCGGTTCGTCTGGCCGCCGCGCGGCGCGGGCGGCCACGGCTACGATCCCTGTTTCCAGCCCAAGGGGTACGCGCGCACGACGGCGGAGCTCGGCGACGACGAGAAGAACGAGATCAGCCATCGCGGCCGTGCCTTCCGATTGCTGGTCGAGGCCTGCTTCCGATGACGCAGCCCCTGGGCGTCTATGTCCATTGGCCGTTCTGCAAATCGAAGTGTCCCTATTGCGACTTCAACAGCCATGTCCGCGACGGCGTCGAGCAGGCGCGGTGGCGCAAGGCGCTGCTCACCGAGCTGGAGCACGCCGCACGGGAGGCCCCGGGTCGCCGGGTGGAGACGATGTTCTTCGGTGGCGGCACGCCGTCCCTGATGGAGCCCGGCACCGTCGCCGCGCTGATCGCCCGGACCCGCGCGCTTTGGGACTGCGCGCCCGAGGTCGAGATCACGCTGGAGGCCAACCCGACCTCGGTCGAGGCGCGAAGGTTCGCCGCGCTGGCCCAGGCCGGCGTCAATCGGGTGTCGCTGGGCGTCCAGGCGCTCGACATCGGTCCGCTCGGCTTCCTCGGCCGCGAGCATTCCCCGGACGAAGCGCTCGAAGCGCTCGATACCGCTCGCGCCCATTTCGATCGCTTCTCGTTCGACCTGATCTATGCCCGGCCCGGCCAGACGCCCGAGGCGTGGGCCGACGAGCTGGAACGGGCGCTCGGCCTCGCCGGCGAGCATCTCTCGCTCTATCAGCTCACCATCGAGCGCGGGACGCGCTTCTTCGCCGACCACGGGCGCGGCGCCTTCGTCCTGCCCGACGAAGAAGCCGCGGCCGAGATGTTCGAATTGACGCAAGCCCGTATGACAGCGGCCGGCCTGCCGGCCTACGAGATCTCCAACCATGCCCGACCAGGTGCTGCCTGCCGTCATAATTTGATCTATTGGCGGTATCAGGATTATGTCGGCATCGGGCCGGGCGCGCACGGCCGCTTCGCCGAGGGCGACGCCAAGCGCGCGACGCGACGGCTGAGCGGGCCCGAGGCGTGGCTCGACTCCGTGGAACGTGACGGCCACGGCACGGTGGAGACATCGCTGGTGTCGGGGCGGGATCGGGTGGAGGAGGCGCTGATGATGGGGCTGCGGCTGAGCGAGGGCATCGATCGGGCGCTGTTCGCAGAGGTCGCCGGCGCCGACCCGGTCGACTCCCTGGGCGATGCGAGGCTGGCGCCGCTGGTGGCGGCCGGCTTCCTCGAGATCGATGCCACGCATCTGCGCGCGACCCCCGCCGGCCGGCCGGTCCTCAATGCATTGCTGGAGCGGCTGATCGCATGAGGAGGCTGGCATTGGCGCTGGCCTTGCTGCTGACCGCCTCGGCCGGCTGGGCCCAGACGCAGACCCCACCGCAGCCCAAACCGCCAGCGCACGCCAAGCCGTCGGCCCAGCAAAAGGCCCCAGCGCGACCGACTCCCGTCCCGGTCAAGCCCGGACCCAAGTCGCCGTTGCTGCCGGCGGCCTTCAAGGTCACCGTCGCCACCGAGGGCAGCTACCCGCCGTTCAATTATATCGACCGCAAGGGCCTGCCGGCCGGCTTCGAGATGGAGCTGGCCCAGGAGGCCTGCCAGCGCATGAGGGCGGAGTGCGAATATACCATCGTCAAGTGGGACGAGCTGATTCCCGGCCTGCTCGACAGGAAGTTCGACATCATCATGTCGTCGCTCGAGATCACCAACGAACGGCGGCGGCGGCTCGGCCTGTCGCGGCGCTACTACCTCTCGCCCGGCGCCTTCGTCGCCCAGAAGGGCGCGCCCTACGAC
>CANIRG010000254.1 GCA_947469635.1 Rhodospirillales bacterium
CGCGTGCTGTTCACCCAGGTCGCCTACTTCCCGCGCGTGTCGGAGGCGATCCAGGGCTACATGCGCAAGATCGGCATCGACTGGAAGATCGTGGGCTTCGACTCGACCATCGCGCCGGCCGAGATGAGCAAGCAGGACTACGATCTGTGGACGGTGACCTTTCCCTACATCTCGTCGGGCGACCTGCTGAACTTCTACTTCGATTCCAAGAACATGCCGGCGCCCAACCGCATGAACTGGAACGATCCCAAGACCGACGAGTATCTCAAGATGGGCCGCGCCGCGCTCTCCGATGCCGAGCGGACGAAATACTACGAGCTCGCCCAGCAGCGCGTGACCGAGGAGCATCTGTGGATGCCTGTCATGAACATCGCGATGTTCACCACCAGCACCAAGAAGCTGAAGGGCGTGCGGCCGCACATGATCTACCAGAACACCTTCTACAAGGGACTGGACTACTCGTTCTGATGGACAAGCTGTTAGACGTCCGCGGCCTGCGGACCCACTTCCACACCGACCGCGGCCTGTTCCGCGCGGTCGACGGCATCGACTTCACCGTCGGCCGCGGCAAGACCGTCGGGCTGGTGGGCGAATCGGGCTGCGGCAAGAGCGTGACCTCGCTCTCGGTGATGGGCCTGGTCGCGACGCCACCGGGCAAGGTCGAGGCCGATGCCGTGCTGTTCGACGGCCGCGATGTGCTGGGCCTCTCCGCCGACGAGCGCCGCCGCCTGCGCGGCGGGCAGATGTCGATGATCTTCCAGGAGCCGATGACCAGCCTCAACCCGGTCCATACGATCGGCCAGCAGATCGTCGAGGCGATCCTCGCCCACACCGACCTCTCGCCCCAGGCCGCCAAGAAGCGCGCGATCGAGATGCTCGACCTGGTGCGCATCCCCTCGGCCGCCCAGCGCGTCGACGACTATCCCCACCGCCTGTCGGGCGGCATGCGCCAGCGCGTGATGATCGCCATGGCGCTCTCCTGCGAGCCGTCGCTGCTGATCGCCGACGAGCCGACCACGGCGCTCGACGTCACCATCCAGGCGCAGATCCTCGACCTGCTGCAGGACCTGCAGCAGCGGCTGGGCATGGCGATCCTGATCATCACCCACGATCTCGGCGTCATCGCCGAGGTGGCCGACGAGGTGCTGGTCATGTACGCGGGCAAGATCGTCGAGAGCGCGCCCGTGGGCAGCCTGTTCGACGATCCGCAGCATCCCTACACGATCGGCCTGCTGGGCTCGATCCCGCGCCTCGACGTCGACCGCGAGCGGCTCGCCACGATCGAGGGCACGGTGCCCAGCCCCAACCGCCAGCCCAAGGGCTGCCGCTTCTCGCCGCGCTGCCCCTTTGCCGACCGGCGCTGCATCGACGAGCCGCCGCCATTGCGCGAGCTTGGCGCCGGCCATCTCGTCGCCTGCTGGCAGGCGCCCGTCGCATGACCCCCGTCCTGCAAGTCGACGGCCTCGTGAAGCACTTCCCGGTGTCGCGCGGCCTGATCCGCCGCAAGGTGATCGGCATGGTCCGCGCCGTCGAAGGCGTGAGCTTCGAGATCGCCCGCGGCGAGACCCTGGCGCTGGTGGGCGAGTCAGGCTGCGGCAAGTCGACGACCGGCCGGCTGGTGCTGCGCCTGATGGATCCGACGGCCGGCTCGGTGCGCTTCAAAGGGGAGGAGATCGCCAACCTCGACAAGGGTGCGCTGCGCCGCCTGCGCCGCCACATGCAGATCATCTTCCAGGACCCCTACGCCTCGCTCAATCCGCGCATGACGGTGGGCGAGATCCTGATGGAGCCGATGGTGGTGCACGGCCTGCACAGCGCCGTCGAGCGCGCCGACCGCGTGCGCGAGCTTCTGGACGTGGTCGGCCTCCTGCCCGAGCAGGCGCGGCGCTATCCGCACCAGTTCTCCGGCGGCCAGCGCCAGCGCATCGGCATCGCCCGCGCGCTGGCGGTCAATCCCGACCTGATCGTGTGCGACGAGCCGGTCTCGGCGCTCGACGTCTCGATCCAGGCGCAGATCGTCAACCTGTTGCAGAACCTGCAGCGCCGCTTCGGCCTCTCCTACCTGTTCATCGCCCACGACCTCGCCGTGGTGAAGCACATCAGCGACCGCGTGGCGGTGATGTATCTCGGCAAGCTTGTGGAGATCGCCGACAAGAAGACGATCTATGCCCGGCCGCTGCACCCCTACACCCAGGCGCTCCTGTCGGCGATCCCGCGGCCCGATCCCAACGGGCGCCGCAAGCGCATGCTGCTGGCAGGCGACGTGCCCAGCCCCTTCGCGCCGCCGCCGGGCTGCCGCTTCAACACCCGCTGCCCCTACGCCCAGGCTCGCTGCCGCGAGGAGGAGCCGGTGCTGCGCGACGCAGGCCAGGGCCATCGCGTCGCCTGCCATTTCTTCGAGACCCTGCCCGCGCCGGCCGCGGCCACCGCCCTCGGGGAGGTGAGCGCCCAGTTCACCGCGCGGCTGGCCGCCTTCGAAGCGGCGAAACAGGCCCGCGCCTAGGCGTCTCAACCGTCTCACCGAGTCTCACGGGGCGTGAGACACCTCCGATGCCGATGGCACAAGGGTTTTGGGCCATTTGTCTCACGTCTCACGACTCTGCCCCTGGAAAAACGACAAATAGTTCTGCGCCCGCCGTTCCAGTAGTGTCCCGCGGCTTTCAAGGAGCCTGCATGAAATCGAATGTCCTGGCGGCAAGCGTTGCTTTCGTCGTCGCCCTCCTGCCCTCGGCCGGCCTGCGGGCGGACAATGAGGCGGCGATCCGCAAGGACGTCTCCTGGTGCCTGGGCTCTGGCGCCAACCAGAACATCGGCGAGCAGGCCTCGGCGATGGGCCGCAACTACTGCGCCGCGATCTGGCAAGGCAAGACCCTGCCCGCCGTCAAGCCGGCGATCGGCACCAAGCGCCAGAACGAATGGTCGCGCGATGCCGCCGCGCTCGCCTGCGACGGCAGCGGCCGCAGCCAGACGCTGGCCGTCGAGCTGGTGGCCGCCTGCCAATGCCACAACGAGTCGCGCGCCAGGCGCATTCTCGCCAGCCGCCCGACGGTGATCAGCGAGCTGCCCCGCCTCGGCGGCTGCGAGAAGACGGAGCGCAAGAAGAAGGGCGCGTAGACGGTCCCAAGCAATATTGCTTAGCCGTCAGCGGTGACGCAAAGCCGATTCAAATCATGCGGACCGCGGGCCTCCAGGCCCGCTCGTGCTCATTATTGTGCCCTGCTCAAGGCTTGCACCACTTCGGTGGCGCTTCATATTCATGGGCTTGAGCGCCATGGGGGTGGCGCTCATCGTGAATATGAGCGGGCCTGGAGGCCCGCGGTCCGGAAGACATGGCGCGCCACTGGATTGGCGCGACCCCGGCGAACCTAGGTGAACGCCTCGTCCCACGTACCGCGCGTAGATGCCTTGGAATACTCCGTCGCGCGGTTCTCGAAGAAGTTGGTGTGCTCGATGGCGTTGAGCATCTGGTCCATCCACGGCAGCGGGTTCTTGGGGTCGGTGCGGTAGATGGGCTGCAGGCCGAGCTGGATCAGGCGGCGGTCGGCGATGTAGCGGATGTAGCGCTTGACGTCGACGGCGGTCATGCCCTCGATGCCGCCGAGCTCGAAGGCGAGGTCGATGAAGGCATCCTCGTGCTCGACGATGGTCGAGCAGGCGACGTAGATCTCGCGCTGCAGCGTCTCGGTCCAGACCTCGGGGTTCTCCTGGATGAAGGTGCGGAACAGCTTGATGATCGAGTTGCAGTGCAGCGTCTCGTCGCGCACCGACCACGACACGATCTGGCCCATGCCCTTCATCTTGTTGAAGCGCGGGAAGTTCATCAGCATGGCGAAGCTGGCAAAGAGCTGCAGCCCCTCGGTGAAGGCGCCGAACACGGCCAGCGTCTTGGCAATGTCCTCCTTCGACTCGACGTTGAAGCCCTGCATGTAGTCGTACTTGTCCTTCATCTCCTTGACGGTGAGGAAGACCGAGTACTCGCTCTCGGGCATGCCGATCGTGTCGAGCAGGTGGCTGTAGGCCGCCACATGGATGGTTTCCGTCGACGAGAAGGCGGCCAGCATCATCTGCACCTCCGTGGGTTTGAAGACCCGCGAATAGTGCCGCATGTAGCAGTTGTTCACCTCGACGTCGGCCTGGGTGAAGAAGCGGAAGATCTGCGTCAGCAGATGGCGTTCGCTCTCGGTGAGCTTGTTGTGCCAATCCTTGACGTCGTCGGCCAGCGGCACTTCCTCGGGCAGCCAGTGGATGCGCTGCTGCATCAGCCAGGCATCATAGGCCCAGGGATAGTGGAACGGCTTGTAGGTCGGCTTGGCGTCGAGAAGGGACATGGTGGCAGGACCTGACTGGAAACGCGGAGATCTGAGGAGCGAGCAGGCCCATTCACATGCGCCTCGAGCGAGCGTCTCGAAGGATGGGCAACAAGGACGGTGCGTTTACCCACCCTTCGAGACGCGGCCTTTCAGGCCGCTCCTCAGGGTGAGGTGGAATGGTTACTGGCTGCCTACTGGCAACTGAGACACTCTTCGTAGTCGTTGGGCTGCCCCACCGGCGATATGCCGGGCAACGGCCGAAGCGGAATCGACAGCGGCGCAGCAAGCGCCTGGTCGCCGAGCGAGGCCACGACGGCGTCGCTCGACACGGTCTCGGCGCGCTGGATGCTGAGCGAACGGCAATAGTAGAGGCTCTTCACGCCACGCTTCCAGGCCATCATGTGGATCTGGTGCAGGTCGCGCTTGTGCACGTTGGCCGGCAGGAAGACGTTGAGCGACTGGCTCTGGCAGATGAAGGGCGCGCGGTCGGCCGCATGCTCGATCAGCCAGCGCTGGTCGATCTCGAAGGCAGTCTTGAAGACGGCCTTCTCGTGGTCGTCGAGGCAGTCGAGATGCTGCACCGAGCCCTGGCTGGTGGTGACCGAGGTCCAGGTGTCCTCGTCGTTCTTGCCCTTCTGCTCGAGCAGCTTCTCGAGATAGGCGTTGCGCACCACGAACGAGCCCGACAGCGTCTTGTGATTGTAGACGTTGGCCGCAGACGGCTCGATGCCGGGCGAGGCGCCGCCGCAGATGATCGAGATCGAGGCGGTGGGCGCGATGGCGAGCTTGTTGGAGAAACGCTCCTCGAAGCCGAAGTCGGCCGCGTCCGGGCAGGCGCCGCGCTCCTTGGCGAGGTCCTTGGACGCCTGGTCGCACTGGCCGCGGATGTGCTTGAACATCTTCTTGTTCCACACCTTGGCCATCACCGATTCGAGCGGAATGTTGTTGGCCTGCAGGAACGAGTGGAAGCCCATGACGCCCAGGCCCACCGAGCGCTCGCGCATGGCGGCATAGGTCGCGCGCGCGAAGTCGGTGCCGGCATTGTCGATGAAGCCCTGCAGGACGTTGTCGAGGAAGCGCATCACGTCGGGAATGAAGGTCGGGTGCTCCTGCCACTCGAGATAGCTGTCGAGATTGAGCGAGGAGAGGCAGCACACCGCCGTGCGCTGCTTGCCGTGATGGTCGATGCCCGTCGGCAGCGTGATCTCGCTGCACAGGTTCGAGGTCTTGACCTCGAGGCCCGCCAGCTTGTGATGCTCCGGCATCGCCTTGTTCACATGGTCGACGAACACCAGGTAGGGCTCGCCGGTCTCGATGCGCGCCGTCAGGATGCGGATCCACAGCGATCGCGCCGAGATCTTGCGCAGCACCGCACCGTCCTTGGGGCTGACCAGCCCCCATTCCTCGTCGTTCTCGACCGCCCGCATGAAGGCGTCGGAGATCAGCAACCCGTGATGGAGGTTGAGCGCCTTGCGGTTGGGATCGCCGCCGGTAGGCCGGCGGATCTCGATGAACTCCTCGATCTCGGGATGGTTCACCGGCAGATAGACAGCGGCCGAGCCGCGGCGCAGCGAGCCCTGGCTGATGGCGAGCGTGAGCGAATCCATCACGCGGATGAACGGCACCACGCCCGAGGTCTTGCCGTTCATGCCGACCTTTTCGCCGATCGAACGCAGATTGCCCCAATAGGAGCCGATGCCGCCGCCCCGGGCGGCCAGCCACACGTTCTCGTTCCACAGGCCCACGATGCCGTCGAGCGAATCGGTTGCTTCGTTCAGGAAGCAGGAGACGGGCAGGCCGCGCTGGGTGCCGCCATTGGACAGCACCGGCGTCGAAGGCATGAACCACAAATTGGAGATGTAGTCGTAAAGCCGCTGGGCATGGGCATCGTCGTCGGCATAGGCTGACGCGACGCGCGCGAACATCTCCTGGTAGTTTTCGCCAGGCAACAGGTACCGGTCTGACAGGGTCCCCTTGCCGAAGACCGTCAGACGGGAATCACGGGAGGAGTCGGTAACAACACGTGCACCGCTTTTTACTTGAACAACATCAAACACTTGATGCTCCCTTTTTTGTTGTTGTCCACAGGTGTGGATAAAACACTCTGTGGAAGAAACCTAGATGTAGGGAGCGATTGGGGCGGCTCCACTAGCCCTTGATGATACGGATGCTGAGGGTCATGTCATTTCGATTTTTTCCAACCGCTTGTGAATCTCAGGAATGGATGAGCAACCGTTTGAAAAACCTTGTGAAAACAGGACTGAAAAATTTGGTTTCGCGGAGCATGCATCCGCCTTCGCAGTTGCAGCAATAAAGAGAACAAAACGCGCTTCCCCGCGGAATCCGTGGGTCACGGACAGAAAGCCCAGCGAATCGGCCGCCTCGCACCGGGGGGCTACCCCAAACCGTCGATGCGATGGGCACTTCTGGCCTCATCAACTTCGTCGCCAGATTGTCGTACGCCGTCGTAACATCGGGCCGCTGCTTAGAGACGTTCGAAGGGATCACTATATGGCGGAGGCACAGGCGTCTCGGGCCGCTGGATTGAACAATATTGCGGCAGCCGCCCGCCTGTCCCTGGCCGGCGAAAAGGGCGCCCGCTTCGCGCGCCGCCTGTTCGAACGGGTGGCCGAGCGCGATCTGGCGGCAGCACCTCCCGAGCAGCGGGCGGGCGCCGCCACCTCCCTGCTGGCCTTCGCCTATCGCCGCCTGCCGGGGATATCGAAGCTCCGGGTGTTCAACCCGACGATGGACGAGCACCATTTCCAGAGCCGCCACACGATGGTGCAGCTCGTCAACGACGACATGCCGTTCCTCGTCGATTCGGTGGCCAACGAGCTCAATCGGCGGGAGATCATGGTCTCCCTGCTGGCCCATCCGGTGATGTCGGTCCTGCGCACCAGGGACGGCGACATGACCGAGGCGGCGTTCGACGCCGGCGACCAGGGCCGACGCGAATCGATGATGCATATCGAGATCGAGCGCGTGGCCGACCCTGCCCAGCTCGAGGAGCTGGCCGCATCTCTCGAGCGGGTGCTGGCCGAGGTGCGGACCGCGGTCGAGGACTGGCAGGCGATGCGCGGAGCCTGCCTCGACGCCATCGACGACCTGGCGCCCGGCCGCTCGGATGATTTCGCCGAGCACGAGGAGTTCCTGCGCTGGCTCGAGGCCAACCATTTCACCTTCCTCGGCCACCGCCGCTACCGCTATCTCGACGATACCGACCAGCCGAGCGGCCTGCGCTACGAGATCATGCCGGGCTCGCCGCTCGGCATCCTGCGCAACGACGAGGTACGGCTGTTCGACGAGGGGCTGGGCGGCGGCGAGGACATGGCCCGCTTCGCCCGCGGCGCCCAGAAGGTCCTGATCGTCAAGACCGACCGCCGTTCGTTGGTGCATCGCAGCGGCGCGATGGATTGCGTGATCGTGAAGACCCACGATGCCGACGGCCGCGTGACCGGCGAACGGCGCTTCGCCGGCCTGTTCACCTCGGCGGCCTATCATGCCATGGCGGCCGACGTGCCGCTGCTGCGCGGGCGGGTCGCGGGCGTGCTGCGCCGCGCCGGGCTCGATCCCACCAGCCACGACGGCAAGGCGCTGCTGTCGATCCTCGAAGCCTATCCGCGCGACGAGCTGTTCCAGATCGACGAGGACACGCTCTACGACAATGCGCTGGGCATCCTGCAGCTCCAGGAGCGGCGGCGGGTGGCGCTGTTCGTGCGCCGCGACGCCGTCGGCCGCTTCGCCACCTGCCTGGTGTTCGCGCCGCGCGAACGGTTCGATGCCTCGCTGAGCGAACGTTTCTGCGCCCTGCTGGAGCAGGCGTGGGACGGCACGGTGACCTCCATCGCGGGCCCGAGCACCGGCGAATCGGCGCTGGCCCAGGCACTCTATTCGCTGAAGCTGCGCACGCCGGGCGCGCCGACACCCGATCTCGCCGAGCTCGAACGCACGCTCACCGAGAGTGCCACCTCGTGGAGCGATCGGCTGCGCCAGGCGCTGCAGGCCAGGCTCGGGGAAGCCGAAGGCCGCGACGCCGCGCGCACCTGGCGCGGCGCCTTCCCGGTGGTCTATCGCGACAGCTTCGATGCGGCCCAGGCGGTGAACGACCTCGATCCATTGCGCGCCACTCTCGTCGGCAAGCCGCTGGCGGTGCGCCTGGTGCGTGAGCCCGGCCAGCCGGCGTACCGCTTCACGCTGCGCCTGTTCCATCTCGACGAGGCGATCGACCTCTCCGACATCCTGCCGCCGGCGGAGAATCTCGGCCTGCGCGTGCTGAGCGAGGCACCGTTCCTGCTGCAGACGCCGGGCGGCAAGGCCGTGGCCCTGCAGGTGCTGACGGTGGAGACCGCCGACAAATCGGCCGTCGATCTCGATTCGGTGGGCGCGCGTTTCGTCGAAACGCTGGGCCATCTCCATACCGGCATGCTGGAGAACGACGGGCTCAACCGGCTGGTGCTGCGCGCCGGGCTGGGCTGGCGCGAGATCGCGGTCCTGCGCAGCTACGCCAAGTACCTGCGCCAGGCCGGCATTCCCTTCAGCCAGGAATATATGGAGCGGACGCTTTCCGCCTTCCCGACGATCGCGCACGGCATCGTCGACCTCTTCCAGGCGCGCTTCGATCCGGCGCTGGGCGATGCCGGCGCCGAGGCGCGCACCCAGCGTGTCGCTTCAGTCGAAGCCGAGCTCGCTGCCGCGCTGGAGGCCGTCGACACGATCGACGACGACCGCATCCTGCGCCGCTTCCTCAATGCCGTGCGCTGCACGCTGCGCACCAACTATTGGCAGGCCGACGCTGCGGGCGCGGCCAAGGAGTGGATCTCCTTCAAGATCGACAGCCGCGCCATCGACGAGCTGCCGGCGCCACGGCCGCTGGTCGAGATCTTCGTCTACAGCCCGCGCATGGAGGGGATTCATCTCCGGGGCGGCCGGGTAGCGCGCGGTGGCATCCGCTGGTCCGACCGGCGCGAGGATTTCCGCACCGAGGTCCTGGGCCTGATGAAGACCCAGATGGTGAAGAACGCCGTCATCGTTCCCGTGGGCTCGAAGGGCGGCTTCTACGTGAAACGCCCGCCGCTCGACGGCACGCGGGAGCAGGTGCAGGCCGAAGGCATCCGCTGCTACCAGACGCTGATCCGCGGCCTGCTCGACCTCACCGACAATTACGCCTGGGGCGGCATCGCGCCGCCGGCCAACGTGGTCCGACACGACGGCGACGATCCCTATC
>CANIRG010000255.1 GCA_947469635.1 Rhodospirillales bacterium
CCTCCTCGACGATGCGCACGAAGATCGCGAGCTCGTCCAGACGGTCCATCTATTATTCCAACTTATGGAAGTCTTCTTTGTACATTCCTGCTCTTTTCGATGCAATCCGCCGGACCTACCTTCAGGCCCAGACGTGGAGGACATCGGATCATGCTGAACGGAAGCTGCCTGTGCGGCGCCATCGCCTACGAAGCCGACGCCGAGCCGGGCCGCATCGTGCACTGTCATTGCCAGACCTGCCGCAAGACCCATGGCGCGGCCTTCTCCTCGGTCACCGCCGTACCGCGTACGGGCTTCCGCTGGACGCGTGGCGCCGAGATGCTGGGTGCCATCGAATCCTCGCCCGGCAAGTTCCGTCGCTTCTGCTCCAGGTGCGGCTCGCACCTCATGGCCGAGCGCGTGGCGCAGCCGAACGTGCTGCTGCGGCTGGGCTGCCTCGACACGCCGGTGCGCGACATCCCGCAGGTCCATATCTGGCGATCGGATGGTGCCGCCTGGTACGACCCCAAGATCGACCTGCCCGAATTGCAGAAAGGCCTGTGAGGAACGCACCATGGACTTCCTCCCCTTCCATCGCGACGAGATCACGGCCCAGTCGCTCGCCGGCCACGTCGCCAAGGGTCGCGCGGCGATCCGGCCCTTCATGCCGGACCAGCACCGTGAGTTCTTCGCCCTGCTGCCCTATCTGTTCACGGCCACGCTCGACCAGCGAGGCTGGCCGATGGCGTCCCTGCTGAGCGGCCGAGCGGGCTTCGCCCACTCGCCCGATCCGGCGACGCTGCGCATCGATGCCTTGCCGGCGCCCGACGATCCCGCCGCATCGGGTTTCGCGGTGGGCGCACCGATCGGCGTGATCGGGCTCGACTTCACGACCCGTCGACGCAACCGGCTCAACGGTCGTATCGCAGCAACGGATGCCGGGGGTCTCGGCGTCGAGGTGGAACAGAGCTTCGGCAACTGCCCGCAATACATCCAGAGGCGCCTGCCGACGGAGCGACCGACGGCAGCCAATGCGGTCGAGCCGCTCGCCGGACTGGACGAGGCAGCAAGGCGAACCATCTCGGCAGCAGACACCCTCTTCGTCGCAAGCCGCTCCCGGCCCGAGGCCGGGCCGGACGGCGGGCTCGACATGTCGCATCGCGGCGGCAATCCGGGCTTCGTCGGCATCGAGGGCGATACGCTCGTCATCCCCGACTTCCGCGGCAACCGCTTCTACAACACGCTGGGCAATCTGCTGGGCGATCCGCGCGCCGGCCTGCTGTTCATCGATTTCGACTCCGGCGACCTGCTGCAGCTGCAGGGCACCGCGAGCATCGACTGGCATCCGCAGGATGCGCCCGTCGGCGCCGAGCGGTCGTGGCGCCTCAGGGTCGAGCGGGCGTGGCGCCGCCGCGACGCCCTGCCCTTCACGTGGCGCTTCGGCGACTCTGCGCCAACCACGCTGGCGACCGGGACGTGGAGCCGAACCTAGGTCAAGGCGCTGAGGTCGACGCCGGCCTTGGTCAGGCGTTCGCGGGCCGCCTCGAGGATCTGCGGCTCGAAATGCTCGGGATGCCGCAGCGTCGTGGCCTCACCCGTGAACTCGGGCATGCCGCGCGCCAGCAACATCTGGAAGCCGGCGGCCTCCTGGCTGCCGGGCGCCCAGTTGCGAAGCGTCTGCGCCACGCCCACGTCCGCGACCTTCTGGCGTGTCCGGGAGAGCTTCACCGTCCTGCCGCGCTCAGCCGAGAGGGCATATTCGAAGGCGTGAACGGTCTGCCAGAAATCGTGCTCCATCGTGCCGGGCGTCTCCACCGGCACGAGCGAGATCCGCCTCCTGAAGGCCTTCTCGGCCACCACCAGGTTGCCGAGGCCGGTGGCGTTGCGGATGAGCGACTCCAACTCCGCCGGGTTCTCGCAGCGCTCGATGAAGGCCAGGATCTTGGTGTCGGACTTTTCCTTCGGAACGACGACTTCGACCTTCGGTGGCTTGGAGGACTTTTTCGACTTGTGGCTCGCCATGCGAATCCTTTCGCCGGTGCCAGCGCATGGCCCCGGTCCTGTCACACCAAGTTGGAGTAGCAATCGGTCCGGAGCCGAGGCTCCGGTCGGAATCAGCGTGGCAGCGTGGTGCTGCCCATCAGGCTTTCGTCGATCGCGCGGGCGCACTGGCGGCCCTCGCGGATAGCCCATACCACAAGCGACTGGCCGCGACGCATGTCGCCCGCCGCATACAGCTTCGGCACCGAGGTCTTGTAGTCCACGACTGTGGCCGAAACATTGCCGCGCGGATCGAGCGCCACGCCCGCCTGCTCGACCATCCCGGGCTTGCGCGGCCCGAGGAAGCCCATGGCCAGCAGCACCAGGTCGGCCTTGAGCCGGAAAGCGCTGCCCTCGACCTCCTTCATCGCGCCCTTGTCGAACACGACGCGCACGCACTCCAGCGCCTCGACCTTGCCGCCCTGGCCCAGCGCCCGCTTGGTCAGCACGGCGAAGTCGCGCGCCGCGCCCTCCTCGTGCGAGGACGAGGTGCGCATCTTGAGCGGCCAGTCCGGCCAGGTGAGTGCCTTGTTTTCCTTCTCCGGCGGCTGCGGCATGACCTCGAGCTGGGTCACCGACGCCGCTCCATGACGGTTCGAGGTGCCGACGCAGTCCGAGCCGGTGTCGCCGCCGCCGATCACGATCACATGCTTGCCCTTGGCGCTCAGAGTCCCCCGCGGCGCAGCGCGGCCTTCGTCGTCGCCGGCGTTGCGCTTGTTCTGCTGCACCAGGAAATCCATGGCGAAATGGATGCCCGACAGCTCGCGGCCCGGCACGGTGAGATCGCGCGGGAACTCCGCACCGCCGGTCAGCGCCACGGCATCGTAGCCTTCGAGCAGCGACTTCACCGAGAGGGTCGCGCCGACCTCGACGCCGGTGCGGAACTCCACGCCCTCGGCTTCCATCTGGCGCATGCGCCGGTCGATCAGGTGCTTTTCCATCTTGAAGTCAGGGATGCCGTAGCGCAGCAGCCCGCCCACACGATCGGCCTTCTCGAACAGCGCGACGCTATGGCCGGCGCGCGCGAGCTGCTGGGCGCAGGCGAGGCCCGCCGGGCCGGAGCCCACGACCGCCACCCGCTTGCCGGTCTTCTTCGCCGGCACGAGCGGCGCGATCCAGCCCTCTTCCCAGCCGCGATCCACGATCGAGCATTCGATCGATTTGATGGTCACCGGATTGTCGTCGATGTTCAGCGTGCACGAGGCCTCGCAAGGCGCGGGGCAGATGCGGCCGGTGAACTCCGGGAAATTGTTCGTCGAGTGAAGGACCTCGAGCGCGGCCTGCCAACGGTCGCGGCGTACCAGCTCGTTCCAGTCGGGGATCAAATTGTTGACCGGACAGCCGTTGTGACAGAAGGGGATGCCGCAATCCATGCAGCGCGCCCCCTGCTTGGACACCTCGGCCGGCGGCAGCGGCAGCACGAACTCGCGCCAGTTCTTCAGGCGCGATTCGACCTTCTCGTAAGGCCGTTCCTTACGTTCGATCTCCAGGAAGCCGGTCGCTAAACCCATGACTCGAAAACTCCGCCTCTTGCTTTCCTCCCCTTCGCGGATTCCGCGAAGGGGAGGTGTCGCCGTCATACGGTGACGGAGGGGTCATAGGCCACGGCGACCGCTCGCCCCTGACCCCTCCGCCGCTCCGCGGCACCTCCCCTGCGCGGACTCCGCGCAGGGGAGGAAATGATCATTCCGCCGCGACCTTCTCTGCCGCCCGATCCCGCGCCTGCATGAGCGCGCGCTTGTAGTCCTTCGGCATCACCTTGACGAAACAGGCGAGCGCCCGGTCCCAGTCCTCGAGCAATTCGCGCGCCCGCGCGCTGCCGGTGTGGAGGTGATGGCGTTCCACCAGGATGCGCAGCCGCTCCGAATCGAAGCGCAGCACATCGCCCATGCCGTTGTCCTCGACATCGATCGCGCGCTGGCGCGGGCGGCCCTTGTCGTCGCCTTGCTCCACCGAAGAAGCGCCGACCGGCTCGAGCTCGACCATCGCCGGATTGCAGAGGTCGCCGAAGCGCGCCTTGGGATCGTAGATATAGGCGACGCCGCCCGACATGCCGGCCGCGAAGTTGCGCCCGGTATCACCCAGCACGACCACCACGCCGCCGGTCATGTACTCGCAGCCATGGTCGCCGGTGCCCTCGACCACGCAGACCGCGCCCGAGTTGCGCACGGCAAAGCGTTCGCCGGCCACGCCCTCGAAATAGGCCTCGCCGCCGATGGCGCCATACAGCACCGTGTTGCCGACGATGATGTTCTGAGTGGGATCGCGCTTCGAGCCCTTGGGCTGGCGCACCACGACGCGGCCGCCCGACAAGCCCTTGCCGACATAGTCGTTGGCGTCGCCCGACAGCTCGATCGACACGCCATGCGCCAGGAAGGCGCCGAAGCTCTGGCCGGCGGTGCCGGTGAGCCGCACCGAGATCGTGTCCTCGGGCAGGCCGGTGTGGCCGTAGCGGATCGCGACCTCGCCCGACAGCATGGCGCCCACGGTGCGGTTGACGTTGGTTACCGGCAGCTCGATCCGCACCGGCTGGCCCGTGTCCAAGGCCGGCTGTGCCGCTTCGATGAGCTTGTGGTCGAGCGCCTTGCCGAGCCCGTGGTCCTGCCGCTCGCTGTTCCAGATGGCCACGCCCTCGCGGGCCGGCATCTGGTACAGCAGCTTGGTGAGATCGACGCCGCCTGCCTTCCAGTGATCGAGGGCGCGGTGCATGTCGAGCCGGTCGACCCGGCCCGTCATCTCCGAGAGCGTGCGGAAGCCCAGCTGCGCCATGATCTCGCGCAGTTCCTCGGCCACGAAGAAGAAGTAGTTGATGACGTGCTCGGGCTGGCCCGTGAAGCGCTTGCGCAGCACCGGATCCTGCGTCGCCACGCCGACGGGGCAGGTGTTGAGATGGCATTTGCGCATCATGATGCAGCCGGCCGCGATCAACGGTGCCGTGGCAAAGCCGAACTCGTCGGCGCCCAGCAGCGCGCCGATGGCGACATCGCGGCCGGTGCGCAGGCCGCCGTCGACCTGGACCGCGATGCGTCCGCGCAGCCCGTTCAGCACCAGCGTCTGCTGCGTCTCGGCGAGGCCGATCTCCCACGGCGAACCGGCATGCGTCAGCGACGTGAGCGGCGAAGCGCCGGTGCCACCCTCGAAGCCCGAGATCGTCACATGGTCGGCGCGCGCCTTGCTGACGCCCGCGGCGACCGTGCCGACACCGACCTCGGACACCAGCTTCACCGACACGCGCGCACGCGGGTTGGCGTTCTTGAGATCGTGGATGAGCTGCGCCAGATCCTCGATCGAATAGATGTCGTGATGCGGCGGTGGCGAGATCAGCCCGACGCCGGCCGTCGAGCGGCGCACGCGGGCGATGTTCTCGTCGACCTTGTGGCCGGGAAGCTGGCCGCCTTCGCCCGGCTTGGCGCCCTGCGCCATCTTGATCTGGATATCGTCGGCGTTGACCAGATACTCGGTCGTGACGCCGAAGCGGCCCGACGCCACCTGTTTGATGGCCGAACGCATCGAATCGCCGTTGGCCATGCGCTTGAAGCGGTCGGATTCCTCCCCACCCTCGCCGGTGTTCGACTTGCCGCCGATCCGGTTCATGGCGATGGCAAGAGTGGTGTGGGCCTCGCGGCTGATCGAGCCGAAGCTCATCGCGCCCGTGGCGAAGCGCTTGACGATGCTGGCCGCCGGCTCGACCTCGTCGAGAGGAATGGGCGTCTCGGCCCACTTGAAATCCATCAGCCCGCGAATGGTGAGCAAACGCTCGCTCTGCCGGTTGATGGTCTCGGCATAGGCCTTGTACTCGCCCGGCAGGTTGCCGCGCACCGCGTGCTGCAGCTTGGCCACGCTTTCGGGCGTCCAGGCATGGTCCTCGCCTCGCAGGCGGAAGGCGTAGTCGCCGCCCGGATCGAGCATGGTGCGATAGATCGGATTGTCGCCGTAGGCGTCGCGATGGCGGCGCACCGTCTCCTCGGCGATCTCCGCCCAGCCCGCACCCTCGATGGTCGTGGCGGTACCGGTGAAATACTTCTCGACGAAGCCCGAGTGCAGGCCGATGGCGTCGAAGATCTGCGCGCCGCAATAGGACTGGTAGGTCGAGATGCCCATCTTGGACATGACCTTCAGCAGGCCCTTGCCGACGGCCTTGATGTAGTTCTTCTGCACCTCGTAGGACTTGAGCGTGAGGCCGTTCTGGAGGCGCAGCTGGTCCAGCGTCTCGAAGGCGAGATAGGGATTGATCGCCTCGGCGCCGTAGCCGGCGAGGCAGCAGAAATGATGGACCTCGCGCGCTTCGCCTGTTTCGATCACCAGGCCGGTCTGGGTGCGCAGGCCGCGGCGGATCAGGTGATGATGCACGGCCGCGGTCGCCAGCAGCGCCGGGATCGGCACGCGCTCGGACGACACGGCGCGGTCGGACAGGACCAGGATGTTTCGGTCGGCCAGCACGCAGTCGGTCGCTTCGGAGCAGATGCGGTCGAGTGCCTCTTCGAGGCCGGCCGCGCCTTCGGCCACAGGCCAGGTGGTGTCGATGGTAGCGGTGCGGAAGGCGCCGTCCAGAAGCTCCTCGATCGAGCGGATCTTCTCCAGCTCCGCGTTGGTCAGCACCGGCTGGGAGACTTCCAGCCGCTTGTGCGTGCCGGCCTGACGGCCGAGCAGGTTGGGCCGCGGGCCGATCATCGACACCAGCGACATCACCAGCTCCTCGCGGATCGGATCGATCGGCGGGTTGGTGACCTGGGCGAAGTTCTGCTTGAAGTAGTTGTAGAGCAGCTTGGGCTTGCGCGAGAGCACGGCGATGGGCGTGTCGGTGCCCATAGAGCCGATCGGGTCGTCCGGCTCCTTGCTCATCGGCTCGAGGAAGAAGTTTATGTCCTCCTGCGTGTAGCCGAAGGCCTGCTGGCGATCGAGCAGCGTGGTCGGGTCGTTCGACGGCACCGGCAGCGGCGCGTCAGGCAGCTCGGAAAGCTCCTCCAGCTTGTGCTGTGTCTCGCGCAGCCACTCCTCGTAAGGCTCGGCCTCGGCCAGCGTGCGCTTCAGCTCCTCGTCCTCGACGATGCGACCCTGCTCGAGGTCGATCAGCAGCATCTTGCCCGGCTGCAGCCGCCACTTGCGCACGATCTTCTCGTCGGGGATCGGCAGCACGCCCGACTCCGACGCCATGACGACCAGATCGTCGTCCGTGACGATGAAGCGCGCGGGGCGCAAGCCGTTGCGGTCCAGCGTGGCGCCGATCTGGCGGCCGTCGGTGAAGGCGATCGATGCCGGGCCGTCCCACGGCTCCATCAGGGCCGCGTGATACTCGTAGAAGGCCTTGCGCTTGGCATCCATCAGCGGATTGCCTGCCCACGCCTCGGGAATGAGCATCATCATGGCGTGCGACAGCGAGTAGCCGCCCGCGACCAACAGCTCCAAGGCGTTGTCGAGGCAAGCCGTGTCCGACTGGCCATGCGGGATGATCGGCCACATCTTGTCGAGGTCGGCGCCGATCAGGTCGGATTCCATCATGCGCCGCCGCGCATACATCCAGTTGACGTTGCCGCGCACCGTGTTGATCTCGCCGTTGTGGGCGATGAAACGGTAGGGATGCGCCAGCTTCCACGACGGGAAGGTGTTGGTCGAGAAGCGCTGATGCACCAGGCAGAGCGCCGACTCTGTGAGCGGATTGCGCAGGTCGGTGTAGAAGCTCTCGACCTGCGGCGCGAGCAGCAGGCCCTTGTAGACGACGGTGCGCGTCGAGAAGGACGGCATGTAGAGCTGCGACAGACCAGGCAGCTTGTGCTTCTTCTCGAGGTCGGCCAGCGGATTCTGGGTCTGCTTGCGAATGGCGAGGACCTTGCGCTCGAAGGCGTCCTGGTCGGCGACCTTGGGGCCACGACCGACGATCGCCATCCTGATCACCGGCATATTGGCGATGACGGTCTTGCCGAGGCCGGTGAGGTCCATCGGCACGTCGCGCCAACCCAGCAGCCTCTGCTTCTCGACCTTGACGAAATGCTCCAGCCGCTTCACGGCGAAATTCCGCGCTGCCTCGTTCTGCGGCAGGAAGCACATGGCGACCGCGTAGTGGCCGGGTTCCGGCAGGTCGACGCCCGAGTTGCGCGCCCAGTCACGCAGCAGGGCGTCGGGGGTCTGGATCATGCAACCCGCCCCGTCGCCCACCAGCGGATCGGCGCCGACGGCGCCGCGATGGTCGAGGTTCACCAGGATCTGCAGGCCCTGGCGCACGATATCGTGGGATTTCCGCCCCTTGATATCGGCCACAAAGCCCACGCCGCACGAATCGTGCTCGTTGCGTGGATCGTATAGTCCCTGTTTTTCCGGCGGCCCCATGGTTGCCTTAATAGCGTGCTCCGCAGTCACGACGAAAGCACTTGTTGTGCCCGTGGAAATGGCCATCTGCCTATTCCACAGGCTTGAAATCGAGACTTACTCCCGTGGCCGTGTAGGTCACGAGATAGTTGGGGTCCTCGATGCGGGTGAACAGGGCAGTCCGCAACTCCGGCGACACCCGGGTCTCGGTACGGTTGGCGATCGGCCTGCCATCGGCCGTTCCATCGACGGTTCGCATCATCTTGACGACGTCGAGGCTGCAGCCTGCAAACTGGACTTTCTCGGTACCGGAAAAGCTCACGGTCATGCGGGCTTTCATGAAGACGGACCCGTCCTCGTTCCGCTGCTCGGCGGTGAAATCGAGCGGCTGACGGCGGGCCAGATGATCGACATTGGGGTCGATGGAATAGCTCCAGCGCCGCAGCCTGGGCGGGGAGGAAATGTAGGCCTCCACCGGCAACAGAGGCGACGCTGTCGACCGTACCCGCAGGTAGCGGCCCGGCCCCAGCACGGTATAGACGACCGTCTAGCTGGATTTGCGGAAGATCTGGCTTTGCTCGGTGGCGCTGGTCGGTGTGGCCGAGCCGACGCTCCGTTTCACTTCATAGGTAGTGGCGAACGGCGTCAGGCTCGACTTGAGCGTGGTGCAGTCGAGGGTCTGTCCGGCGGCCGGAACCGCGAGGACAACGAGGGCGAGAGGGAGGATGAAGCGCATGGCCTTAACTGTAGAGGTGTTCTATCGTCCCGGCACGCGTGTCGGATCGTGGGGAGTTCGGATGTCGAAGCGGTCGATTTTCATGGGGTTGGCGGGGATGGCGCTCGCGCTGGGAGGCTGCGAAGCGACGAGCCCCAGCGTGGCCTGGACGACACCCGGCTGGTACCTCGAGTTGCCCTATGCCGTGATCGGCGCGGGGCCAAGGATCTATGGCGGCCCCTACACCTACGAGAAGTGCGAGGAGGAGCGGAACAAGACGGGTGTCCCTAACCGCCTCCTCTGCATCAACGAGACCAAGCAGCCGCAGAAGTTCGGCTTCTACTGAGGCCGCCCCCGTTAAAGAAACATGAAAATAAGCGTTACTTTCGGTAACCGGATGGCGCATGGAGCCATCATAGGCGTCTGGTCGCTAGATCGACGAATACGGGCGTTACTCTCATGCCGGACCGCGGGCCTGGAGGCCCGCGGTCC
>CANIRG010000256.1 GCA_947469635.1 Rhodospirillales bacterium
CTATGCGCCTTCCTTTGCCGCGGACGCCGACGATGACCCGCCGGTCGCGGTGGAGGTCGTCGGCCTGCACCTCGGTGCCCCCGGACAGGCGCCCACGCGCACCATCGGCAAAGGGCGCGGCGAGGCGACGCGGACTCCCGAGCGGCTGCACTTCCTGGTGCCGCGCAATGTCTTTCCGACGGAGGCGACACGGACCAACCTGGTGAGCGGCACGCTGTCGATCCGCCGGGCGTCGCGGACGATGGCCTTCGAACTGCCGTTCGTCGTCCTGCCGGATCGCCCGGGCTCGTTCGCGCTCGACCAGAAGGTGATGGGCACGGTGGCGGAATCCAAGACCCTGGTCTCGCCCGAGATCCTGGCGCGCGCGGCGGCTGGCGAGACGCGCAACCTCAAGCGCTGCTTCGATCCGCCCGCCGGCTGGCGCTTCGACAAGGCGAACCGCCGCGTGCTGATCGTCGAGCGCCTGGGCTGGCAGGACGACATTCCCGACGCGACGTTGAACGGCGGCACGGTCGAGTTCGCCGCCGACGAGGGACCCGAGCAGATCTGTCTCGCCGTGACGGCGCGCCCCGCGACCAAGGCGGCGCGCACCGCCACGATCGGCCGCTTCGAGGCGACGCTGGTGCGCGACCGGCCGCAGGAGCGCGTGGTGCAAAGCGGCGTACGCGCGCTCGACTGGCGCGAGGCCGTGCGCGTGCCGATCGAGCCGGGCATCGCGGCCTGGAAGCTTTATGTCCGGATGTTCGACGAGATCGATCGCGCCTTCGAGGACGATGCGTCGGCCTCCCTGCCGTTCCTCCGCATCGCGTCCGGCGCCGACGGCAAGTCGATGGTCCTGCAGGCCGATCCGACGGCGGAGCCGTAATCGCGCGCTTGCCTTCCCCCTCAGCCCTTCGGGCACCACGGCGTTATGGCCGCGAGGCGGCCACAACGCCAAGACGAAGCGGGGGAGAAATTGATTCAATCCTTCTCCTCCCCCGTCATGCGGGGGAGGGCAGGGAGGGGGAACGCGACACGGCAGATCCGCGGTCATCCAACGGGTGTAAGCGGCATCGGTGCTGGAATCCTGCCGTCGGCGGAGAGCAGGATGGCGACCGGGCGGGTCGTTTCAAAGTGGGCGAAGACGATCAGCAGCACGACCATGATCGGCACGCACAGGAACATGCCGACGACGCCCCAGATCGTGCCCCAGACGGTGAGCGAGATGATCACCACCAGCGGCGACAGGTTGAGCGAGCGGCCCATGATGGCGGGCTCGATGACGTTGGCCATCACGATCTGGATCGTCCCGTTGACCAGCAGCACGACCAGGAACGGCGTGAGATGGTCGAACTGCACGAGGGTGAGCAGGGCGGGCGCCAGGATGGCCAGGATCGAGCCCACGGTCGGGATGTAATAGAAGAAGAACACCATCACCGCCCAGAAGCCCGCGAAGTCCACGTCGACCCAGGCCATGACGAAATAGGCGAGCCCCGCCGTGACCGTCGCCAGCACGGTCTTGATGCGGACGTAGATGCGGATGTCGCGGTCGATCTGGCTGATGACCGAGCGCAGCCGCGCCTGTTGCTCGCCCTGGCCGAAGATGATCGCGAGCTTGTCGCTGAACCTCACCTGCTCGACGAACAGGAAGGCGGCATAGATCAGCACGATGCCGGCCACGCTCACCAGCGAGGCGACCGCGGCGGCAATGCCGCTCAGCGTCTGGGCCAGGCTCACCTGGTCGAAGAGCCGGCCCAGCGTCGGCGCCTGGTCGATGCCCATCGTCGCGGCCGCCCGGTTGATGAGGGTCTGCAGGCGGACCTCGTAACTGGGCGCCGCGGCGGCGACGGCGCTGATGTTGCTGCCGATCGTGCGGCCGACGATCCACACCAGCCCCGCCATCAGGCAGCAGGCCGCCAGCAGGGCCACCGGTCGCGGCAGGCGCAGCGGCCCGATACGCGGCCTTTCGAAGGCGTCGGCGAGGGCGGCGATCGTGTACCAGAGCGTGACGCCCAGCACGAAGGGCAGCAGCAGGCTGCGTCCCGCGACCAGCAAATACATCGTCGCTGCAATCACGATTGCCCACAGGGCGGCGCGTTGAAGCGTCATGGATCCCCTCAACGGAGTGCTGGTCTACGGCGTCAGGCCACCGTAAGACTAATGGCGCACGTTCCGTGCACCCAAAGGAATATTTGGGCTAGGGGAGATACTCTATGCAACGCTTGCTGTTCAGTTTTTCGGGCCGGATCAATCGTGCCAAATTCTGGCTCGTCGCTCTCGGCATGTGGGTTGTGATGATGGTGATTTTCGCCGTCGTCCTGGCTCCCGTCTTCACTGCGGCCGATCCGCAGGCGGCGATGGCGTCCATGGGCGCGGTCACCGGCATCATCCTGCTGCTCGTCTACATCGTGGCGCTTTGGATCGGCCTCGCCACGCAGGTGAAGCGCTGGCACGACCGCAACAAGTCGGGCTGGTGGGTGCTGATCGCCCTCGTGCCGCTCGTCGGCCCGTTCTGGTTCCTGATCGAGTGCGGGTTCCTCAAGGGCACCACCGGCCCCAACCAGTACGGTCCGGATCCGCTGTCCACGATCGGCTAGGGCCGAACCGGCTTTCTACGACAATGCGGCGCGCTCCAGGGCGCGCCGCCCGCGAGCGGTAAGCTCGACCCCGTGAACACCGGCCTCGCCGCCGCACTGGCGGACGAGGCCATCCGCGCGGGCGTCTTCCCAGACCGGGAAGCGCGGACATGAGCTCCGCCATGCCTCCATGACATCCTCCCGCGTGCGCGGCCGGTCGGCCAGCCATTGCAGAAACTGGATCATGATCAGGCTGGGCTGCGGGTCGGCGATCATTGTGCTGTGATCATAGCTCAGGAAGAACCAGTCGTTTTATCCCTATCGGCGCGCGGAATTCCGTTGCCCGAGCCGGCATCCGGTCATAGCGTCGCAGGCAAGGCCCCCCAATAAGGGCCAAAACCAGGGAGCGCAACATGACGACACGCCGGAACGTGATCATCGGAGGCGGCGCTGCTGCAGTCGCTGCAGCAGGCGCCGCGGTCTATCTCAATTCCTCGAAGCCGGGCGCGCCGGCCGTCAGCACGACGGGCACGGGCGGCAAGCTGTCGCTCGCCCTTTGGGATCACTGGGTGCCCGACGCCAACAAGGCCACGCAGAAACTGATCGACGAATGGGCGGCCAAGGAGAAGGTCGAGGTCACGGTCGACTTCATCACCTCGCAGGGCAACAAGCTCCTGCTGACGGGCGCCGCCGAATCGCAGGCCAAGTCGGGCCACGACGTCTTCGCCTTCTCGACCTGGCTGCCGTCGCGCTACGCCGACAATCTCGTGCCGATGAACGACGTCATGGACCCGCTGATCAAGCAGAACGGCGCGGTCAACGCGACCGTCGAGTATCTCGGCAAGGTCGGCGGCAAGTGGCTGGCCGTGCCGGCGACGGTCGGCAGCCAGATCAAGGGCCCGTGCTCGCGCATCGACTACATGAAACAGCACGCCAACATCGACGTGCAGGCGATGTATCCGGCGGGAGCGGCGCCCAAGGCCGACGCCTGGACCTTCGATGCCTTCCTCAAGGCCGCGGAAGCCTGCCACAAGGGCGGCAATCCCTTCGGCATCGGGCTCGGGACGACGGCCGACAATGTCGACACCGCCGGCGCCATCTTCCACGGCTTCGGCGCCATGCTGGTCAATGCCAAGGGCGAGATCACGGTCAAGAGCGACCCCGTGCGCCAGGCGCTCGACTATTACCGGAAGCTCATGGCCTTCCTGCCGGCCGACGTGCCCGCCTGGGACGACGCCTCCAACAACAAGTACCTGGTCTCGGGCAAGGCCTCGCTGATCATGAACCCGCCCAGCGCCTGGGCGGTGGCCAAGCGCGACGCGCCCAAGGTCGCCGAGCAGCTGTGGACGCACGGCTTCGCCGCCGGCCCCAAGGGCCGCTATGCGCCGTTCGTGCCGTATTTCTGGGGCATCTGGAGCTTCAGCAAGAACCAGTCGGCGGGCAAGAGCCTGATCGCGCACCTGTCGCAGCCCTCGTCGGCGGAGAAGATGGTGGCGGCGTCGGGCGGCTACGACCTGCCGTCCTTCGCCAACCTCACGACGTTCAAGACCTGGGCCGAGGAAGGCCCGCCCAAGGGCACGCTCTATCACTACGCCAACCCGCACAATCACCAGATCCTGTCGATCGCCGGCGCTCCGGCGCCGCACAAGATCGGCGAGCAGATCTACGTGCAGGCGATCCAGACCCAGATGGCGGTGCGCCACTTCAAGGGCGAGGCCATGGAAGCCACTCTCACCTGGGCGGCGAGCGAGCTCGAAGGCTTCATGCGCAACTAGGACGTGGAGTGCGACGCGGGCTGGGGTGTCGGCTGGGCATCCAGCCAGCGCCGCGCGAGGTGCAGCTCCCGAAAGATCTGAAGCGGCCGGTCGGCGACTGCCAGCGTGGCGAACATGCGCGACCGGTCGTAGCTCTCGGGCGAGGCCGCGACGATCGCCAGCGGCCCCATCCGCCCCATCGAATCGTAGGCGCGGATGCGCGCGCCCAGAGCCATGACCTCGTGGTCGTCGAGCCGGATCAGGGCGTTCGTCATGTCGAAGATCTTGCGGTAGCCGATGAGGTTGGCAACCACGACGGCATCGAGATAGGCCTCGATGTCCTTCAGCCCGACCGTGTCCTTGACCACGGCGATGATGAGTCGAGCCGGATGCGAGATCGTCCAGAAGAGCGGCATAGCCATTCGACTATGCAGGAGAATCCCGCAGGGCGACAGTTCCGTGCTCTGCCCGGAGGAGCGCTCCACGCCGCGGCGCGTCTTTTCGGGAGAAACTGGTGCTGCCGCACAGGATTGAACTGTGGACCTCCCCCTTACCAAGGGGGTGCTCTACCACTGAGCTACGGCAGCTCGCGAAGCCACGGGGCGTCGAGCGAGGCGCGGATATGCCATAGGGGACGGGGCGGTTCAACCACTGCCGCCCGCCGAAATCGCCTCGCCACCGCGGCTTGCCGCCCTTCGCCGGCGCGGCCTACCCTCCAGGGCCGCTTGAGGAGGAAACGCATGGACTGGCGCCCGATTTCCGCCGACTCGCACATCACCGAGCCGCCCGACTGCTATATCGACCATATCGACCCGGCGTGGCGGGAGAAGGCGCCGCGTATCGTCCACAAGGAGGGCATGGGCGATATCTACGTGATCGACGGCATGAGGACGCCGGTTCCCATGGGGCTGGTCGCGGCCGCCGGGGTGGCGCCCAAGGATATCCGCATGGGCGGCGCCCGCTTCGCCGATCTGCACAAGGGCGGCTGGGATCCGGTCGCGCGCCTCGCCGACCAGGAGCGCGACGGCGTCGGCGCCGAGCTGATCTATCCCACCGTCGGCATGCTGATCTGCAACCATCCCGACTTCGACTACAAGAAGGCCTGCTTCGACGCCTATAACCGCTGGCTCGCGGGCTATTGCAGCCACGCGCCGCAGCGGCTGATCGGGCTCGGCCAGACGGCGATGCGCAGCGTCGAGGAAGGCATCGCCGACCTCGAGCGCATCAAGGCGATGGGCTTCAAGGGCGTGATGATGCCGGGCAATCCGGCCGAGAAGGACTACGACGATCCGGCCTACGACCCGTTCTGGGAGGCCGCCGTCGCGCTCGAGATGCCGCTGTCGTTCCATATCCTCACCGGCTCGGGCGACAACACTCTGGCCAAGCCGCGCGGCCCCAAGATGAACGGCTTCCTCGCCATCATCCGCGGCTGCCAGGATATCATGGGCATGCTGGTGTTCTCGGGCGTGTTCGAGCGCCATCCCAGGCTCAAGGTGGTCTGCGTCGAGGCCGATGCCGGCTGGGCGCCGCATTTCATGTACCGCATGGACCACGCCTACAAGCGGCACCGCTACTGGATGAAGGGCAAGGAACTGGCCCGCCTGCCGTCGGAATATTTCCGCGAGAACATCTCGCTTACCTTCCAGGACGACTGGACGGCGTTCCTCTTCGCCGACCGGCTCGACGAGCGCCAGCTGATGTGGGCCAACGACTTCCCCCACAGCGATTCGACCTGGCCGTGGAGCCAGGACGTCATCAAGGAGCAGACCGCGCACATGAGCGCGGGGCTGAGGAAGAAGATCCTGCACGACAACGTGGCGGAGCTGTACGGGCTGGCGGCCTAGGCTGGGGGCGCGCCGCTCCGTGGCGCGTCATGGAGCCTGCCCAGGAGGTCGGCGAGGGTCTGCGCCTCGGTGTCGGAGAGATGCCGGCCCACGGCCTCCTCGATGGCGGCGGCATAGACCGGCCAGATCCGGCGCCGGATCGCGCGGCCCGACCGCGTGATGCTCAGCCTCTGGCCGCGGCCATCCTCCTCGCTCGCCGCTCTGGCGACATAGCCCGCCGCCGCCATGCGGTCGATCAGCCGGGAGAGATTGTACTGGGCGAACAGCATCGCCTTCTGCAGCTCGAAGGGGCGCAGGCCTTCGTCGGCGCGCTCCAGCTCCAGCAGGACATCGTACCAGGCGAGGTCGGGCAGGCCGGCTGTCTTCAGCCGGGCCTCGACCGTCGCGAGGGCGGCGCGATGCGCCCGTTCCAGGCGGGCCCAGGCGCGGACGACTGAATCGGAGGGTCGGTTCGTCATTGCGGCATCCTGGCCGATAAATGTATTTGCATCAATATTGACAATACGCCGATCTCGCTCCATATAGATGCAACTGCATCAATATGGAGCCTGCCATGCTGACCCTGATTTCCTTCGATCTCTGCCCCTACGTCCAGCGCGCCGCCATCGCGCTGGCCGAGAAGGGCGTGCCGTTCGAGCGCAGGACGGTGGACCTCGCCAACCGGCCCGACTGGTTCAAATCCCTCTCGCCGCTCGGCAAGGTGCCGCTGCTGCAGGTGGGCGATGCCGTCCTGTTCGAGAGCGCGGTGATCGTCGAATATCTGGAGGACACCCAGTCACCCGCGCTGCATCCCGCCGACCCGTTGGAGCGCGCCCGTCACCGCGCCTGGATGGAGTTCGGCTCCTCAATGCTGGCCGACATCTGGGTTGTCGAGACGACACCCGATGCGGCGGCCTTCGAGGGCAAGCGCCGCCTCCTGCGCGAGAAGGCCGGCCGTCTCGAGGCCGAGCTGGGCGAGGGGCCGTATTTCGCGGGCCGCCGCTTCACCCTGGTCGACGCGGTGTTCGCGCCTGTATTTCGCTACTTCGACGTCTTCGATCGCTTCGTCGATCTCGGCGTCTTCGAGGACCTTCGGAAATTACGGAAATGGCGAAGTGCCCTCGCGGATCGGCCATCGATCCGAGGTGCCGTCGTGGCCGACTACGAGGCGCGGCTGGAGGCGTTCCTGCGGCGGCAGAAGTCGCATCTCGCGACCCTGATGGCCGGTGGCGCGACGCTCGCCGCCTAGCGGTCGAGCCAGACGTCCTCGAAGCGGAAGCCGTTGTAGATGCTGTTCACCATGGCGACGTAGCCTTTGACGTAGGGCTGCAGGCAGGTCGCCGAGCGCGACCACATGATCGTGGGGCGCGCGCCGTCGGCCAGCAGGCGGACGTCGATCTCCTCGACGGTGCGGCGGCGCTTGGCCATGTCGCGTTCGCGCGACTGGACGTCGAACAGCTTCTCGACCTCGGCGTTGCAGTAGCCGGTGTAGTTGCGCGCCGACTTGCAGGCGAAGTTCTCGTAGAAGGTCTGGTCGGGATCGTCGATGCCGTTGCCGGTGGCGTTGACGCCGAGCGTATATTCCTTGCGGCCGAGGCGGGCGAACCACAGGGCGGTGTCGACCACGTCGAGGTCGGCGTCGATGTGGATCTCGCGCAGCTGCGCCTGCAGCATCTCGGCCGGATCCTTGTAGAGCGGCAGGCCGCGCGTCGAGATCTTGAGCTTGAGCTTGCGGTTGGCGGTGTAGCCCAGCCTCTCCATGATGGCGCGGGCCTCGGTCCGGTTCTTCTCGACGTCGGGCCCGTAGCCCGGCACGCCGGCCAGGATCTCGGGCGAGAGGCCCCAGACGCCGTCCTTGGGCGGCTGCATCGTGCCGCCGATCTGGGCGTTGCCCTGGGTCAGGGTGTCGATGAAGGCCCTGCGGTCGAGCGACAGGGTGAGCGCCCGCCGGATGTCGGCATTGTTGAACGGCGGCGCGCTGCGGTTCAGCAGTAGGTTGATGTTGAGGTTCTGCGAGGTGGTGTCGCACTGCGCCGTCGGCACCTCGCGCTTGATGAGGCGCAGGTCCTGCGGCGTCACCTCCCACGGGAAGGTCATGTCGAAGCGGCCGGCGGCGAAGCTCAGCACCGCCGTCGAGGGGCTGGAGACGACGGTGAACTCGATGCTGTCGAGATAGGGCTTTCCCTTCTTGAAGTAGTCGGGATTGCGCACGACGCGGACGTACTGGAACTCGTTGAAGATCGCGAGCTTGAAGGGGCCGGTTCCGACCGGCCGGCTGCGCATCTGGGCCGGCGAGACGTGGCAGGGGTACATGGGCGAGTAGCCCGAGGCCAGCATGGCGAGGATCGAGGGCTGGGGCTGCGACAGGTGCAGCGTCACCTCGTGGTCGTTGCGGGGCGTGACGTAGGCCACGTTGGCGAACCACGACTTGCGCGGGTTGCGCCGCAGCCGCTGGGGCGCCTTGTCGGAGAGGAGATCGAAGGTGCACAGCACGTCGTTGGCCGTGAACGGCCGGCCGTCATGCCACTTCACGTCGTCGCGGAGCTTGAAGGTGAGCTCCGTCATGCCGGCGTTCCAGCTCCACGAGGTGGCGAGCTCGGGGACGATGGTCTCCAGGCTGTTCTGCGCCACCTGCTGGTCGTAGACGACCAGGTTGCTGAACAGCGGCATGAAGGGCACGACCGTCGAGATCGTGGCTTCCTCGAGGATCGAGGCGTTTGGGGGATTCTCGCGATGATAGACCCTGAGCGCCCCGCCGGTCTTCTGGGCGAGCGCAGGGATGGTCGCATACAAAAGGGCGGCTACCACGCCGCCCAGCAGGATCTTTGGCCGCATATCGTCCCTTGGCTGAACCGCGCCCGCGGCACCGAGCGCGCTTACCGGCCCGATCCTACACCTTTCCCGAAGCGTCCGCGACCCGACATTTGACCTGTCGGGCCGGGGGGGCAGGAGGGAAGGACCTCGGACGGGCTGTCAGCCCTGGTCGAGGAAGCTGCGCAGCATGCGCGACCGGCTGGGGTGCTTCAGCTTGCGCAGCGCCTTGGCCTCGATCTGGCGGATGCGCTCGCGGGTCACCGAGAACTGCTGGCCGACCTCCTCCAGCGTGTGGTCGGTGTTCATGCCGATGCCGAAGCGCATGCGCAGCACGCGCTCCTCGCGCGGCGTCAAGGTTGCAAGAACCCGCGTCGTGCTCTCGCGCAGGTTGCCCTGGATGGCGGCTTCGAGCGGGATCACGGCGTTCTTGTCCTCGATGAAGTCGCCGAGATGCGAATCCTCCTCGTCGCCGATCGGCGTCTCGAGGCTGATCGGCTCCTTGGCGATCTTCAGCACCTTGCGCACCTTCTCCA
>CANIRG010000257.1 GCA_947469635.1 Rhodospirillales bacterium
CAGCAGGACGGCGACGGTGGCGAGCGCGAAAAGGGACAGACGCATCGGCGCGAAACTCCGGCGGTCAAAGGCACATGGACGTGAACGAACTGTCACAAGCTAACGAGGGGCAGCCCCCGCGTAAACCGGGGGTCGCGCCGGGATTGCATATTGTCGCCACGCCGATCGGTAATTTGGGTGACATCACCCTGCGCGCCCTCGACGTTCTGCGTGCAGTCGAGCTGGTCGCCTGCGAGGATACGCGGGTGTTTGCCAAGCTTGCCAGCCACTACGGCATCTCGGTGCCGACGGTCGCCTACAGCGACGCGACGCAGGACCAGGCCGAATCGCGCATCGTGCGTGCACTTGGCCAGGGAAAGAGCGTGGCCCTGGTGTCCGACGCCGGCATGCCGCTGATCTCCGACCCCGGCTACCGCCTGGTCCGGGCAGCGCTCGCCGGCGGCCATGAGGTGACCTGTGCCCCGGGCGCGTCCGCCGTCCCGATGGCGCTGGCGCTCTCAGGCCTGCCCACCGACCGCTTCTTCTTCGGTGGTTTCCTGCCGGCCAAGCCGATGGAACGCCGCCGCGCCATCGCCGAGGTGGCATCCATACCGGCGACGCTGGTGTTCTTCGAGGCGCCGCATCGCCTGGCCGCATCGCTCGCCGATCTCGCCGAGCTGTTGGGTCCGCGGCCGGCCGTCGTGGCGCGCGAGCTCACCAAGATGTTCGAGGAGGTGCGCCGCGCGAAGCTGACCGGGTTGGCGGCGCACTATGCCGAGGCCGAGGCGAGGGGCGAGATCGTGATCGTGATCGGCGCACCCGACGAGAACCAGGCGCCGGCGGCGGATGCCGTGGACGAGGCACTGCGTACGGCACTGACGGGCGCCTCGGTCAAGGACGCCGCGTCCGAGGTGGCGGCCCGCTTCGGCCTCAAGCGCCGCGACGTCTATGCCCGCGCGCTGGAGCTCAAGCGCGAGGCATCGTCGTGAGGACGCAAACGCGCGAGCAGGCTCATCGCTTGGGGCATATCGCCGAATGGCGGGCGGTGTGGCGGCTGCGCCTCGCCGGCTATTCGATCCTGGCGCGGCGCTACAAGACCAAGCTGGGCGAGATCGACATCGTGGCGCGGCGTGGCGGCGTGCTGGCCTTCGTCGAGGTCAAGGCACGCTCCGAGCTGGAGACGGCGACCAATGCGCTGCGTCCTGGCCAGTTCGGCCGCGTGGCGCGCGCCGCCAGCCTGTTCGTGGCGCGCCATCCGCACTACGCCGCCCATTCGCTGCGCTTCGATGCCGTGCTGGTGGTGGGCTTCTGGCCACGTCACCTGCCCGGCGTCTGGCAAGCGCCGGAATGACGGAAGCGATCCCTCTCGCGCAGCTGCGCGACCTCTGCGCCGGCGACGGGCTGCGCCTCGACCTGCTCGAGGCGGCGTTGAGGATGGGCGCGCTGCGGGGCGACAGACCGGTCGATCTCGCGCCGTTTCGCCAGCATGTCGCCGCCATGGCCGAGGTGATGGCCAAGCTCGTGCGCCACCGCGGCGCCAAGCCCGACCTGCTGGGCGAGGTGATGGCCGAGGCCTATGCCTATCGCGGCGACAGCGAGACCTACGACGACCTGCAGAACGCCGATCTCCTGCGCGTGATCGAACGGCGCAAGGGTCTGCCGGTGGCGCTGTCGATCCTCTACCTGCATCTCGCGCGCGCACAGGGCTGGCCGGCCGAGGGGCTTTCCTTTCCCGCCCATTTCCTGATCCGCGTCGAGGTCGACGGTGCGCGCCATGTCGTCGATCCGTTCCATGACGGCGCCGTGCGCGAGTCGCACGAGCTGCGCGACCTGCTGCGCAAGGTGATGGGTCCCGACGCGGGGCTCGATCCCGCCTATTTCGATCCGGTGCCCGACCGAGACGTGCTGCTGCGGCTGGAGAACAATATCCGCCTGCGCCTGGCCAAGCGCGACGACTGGACCGGCGCCGCGCGCTCGCTCGATCGCATGCTGGCGATCGCGCCGGACCGGCCCGAGCTGTTGTTCGAGGCGGGCCAGCTCAACGCGCGCCTCGACAAGCGCCGTGCCGCCATCTCGGCCTTCGAGCGATTCCTCGCGGTGACGGGCGGGACGGGCGATCCGGCGCTGCGCCAGCGTGCGTCGGCCCTGTTGCAGGAACTGCGCCGCGGGCTTAACTGACGTCCCTGCACCCGGCCGTCCTTCGCGTCGCTCAGGACGGCAACACAAACAGAGGCCTCCTCCGATGAAGCTCAACGTCGCCATCCAGATGGACCATGTGTCGACCATCGACATCGACGGCGATTCGACCTTCGTGCTGGGGCTCGAGGCCGAGCGCCGCGGCTACTCGGTCTGGCACTACACGCCGGCCGACCTCGCCTTCCGTGACCGCAAGGTGATGGCGCGTGCGCAGCCGATGAAGCTCAGGCGCGAGAAGGGCAGCCATTACACCCTCGGTGCGGCCGAGATGCTCGACCTCTCGACCCTCGACGTCGTGCTGCTGCGCCAGGACCCGCCGTTCGACATGTCCTACATCACCACGACGCATCTGCTGGAGCATATCCATCCCAGGACGCTCGTGGTGAACGACCCGGCGAGCGTGCGCAACGCGCCGGAGAAGCTGTTCGTCACGCATTTCGACAATGTGATGCCGCCGACGTTGATCACCGCCGACGTGCGCGCGCTGCGCGCCTTCCGCGAGGAGCACAAGGACATCATCCTGAAGCCGCTGTTCGGCAATGGCGGCGCGGGCGTATTCCGCGTGAAGCCCGACGACGAGAACTTCAACTCGCTGATGGAGATGTTCTCCCAGCGCAGCCGCGAGCCGGTGATCGCCCAGCGCTACCTGCCCGAGGTGCGCCAGGGCGACAAGCGCATCATCCTGATCGACGGCAAGCCGGCCGGCGTGGTCAATCGTGTGCCGGCGGCCGGCGAGGCGCGCTCCAACATGCATGTCGGCGGTGTCGCGGTGAAGTCATCGCTCAGCAAGCGCGATGCCGAGATCTGCGAGATCATCGGGCCGGAGCTCGCGCGGCGCGGGCTGATCTTCGTCGGCATCGACGTGATCGGCGATTATCTCACCGAGATCAACGTCACCTCGCCCACCGGCCTGCAGCAGATCGACCGATTCGACGGGGTGTCGCTCGAGGCCCAGATATGGGACCGTATCGAGGTGCACTATCAGGCTACTCGGGGGAGGGCCGCATGATCCGGCGAACATTCTTACAGCAGGCGCTGCTGCTGCCGCTGCTGGCGGCGCCGACCGGGGCGGCCCTGGCCCAGTTCGAGTCGGCGTCGCTGAAGCCGATCGTCAAGGCGGTCCGCGAGGGCGACGAAGAGAAGGTCCGTCAAAATCTTCTCAAGGGCGAGAGCGCAAACCAGATCGACTCCACGGGCCAGCCTCTGCTGATGGTGGCGGTGATGGCAGGCCACCTCACGGTGGTCGAGACGCTGCTCAAGGGCGGCGCCGCGGTCGACGCTCTCGATCGCGAGGGCTATACCTCGTTGATCCGTGGCGCCGAGCGCGGCGACATCGACGTCGTCGAGCTGCTGCTGAAGAGCAACGCCAGGCCGAACACGCAGACGCGCCAGGGCGTGACCGCGCTGATGGTGGCGGCACGGCTGGGCTACTCGGAGGTCGTGCGCATCCTGCTCGATCGCAAGGCCAATCCCAACACGCCCGATTTCACCGGCCGCACCGCGCTCACCTACGCACGGCAGGGCAATCGCTCGACGATCGAAGGCATGTTGCGCAAGGCGGGCGGGAAAGAGTGACTGCGGCGGGCGGCGGAGGTTCGATCCGGATCACCGGCGCGATCGCTCTGGACCCGGGGGAGATCCACGAAAGCTTCATTCGCGCGGGCGGGCCGGGCGGCCAGCACGTCAACACCACCTCGACCGCCGTCCAGCTCCGCTTCGACGTGCGCGGTTCGCCATCGCTGCCCGACGATGTGCGGCACCGGCTGGAGCGGCTGGCCGGCAGCCGCCTGACGCGCGAGGGCGTGCTGGTGCTGCAGGCGCAGGGCCATCGCAGCCAGCTGCGCAACCGCGAGGACGCGCTGGCCCGACTGGTCGCGCTGGTGCGCGCCGCCGCGCGTCCACCGACGCCGCGCAAGCCGACCAAGGTCAGCAAGTCCGCCAAGCGCCGCCGGGTCGACGACAAGAAGCAGCACGGCAAATTGAAGTCGTTGCGACGCGGCAGGCCCGACGATTGAAGGCTCGCCTCTATTCCCAGATCAGCACGTTGGGCAGCGAGCGGTCGATGCCGCGCAGGAGCGTGTAGCCGACGCCCGAGAGGCCACGGAACAGGCCGAGATTGAACCGCTTGCCGCCGAAGCCGAAACGGTAGTCGCCGCTGGCAGTGGCGCTGGCCAGCACCTTGGCGAGCCTTTGCCCTGCCCGCAGGCGCAGCTCGTCGATCTCCAGCGCGTTCGCGGCCTCGTTCAGGAACTCGATGCTGCCCAGCGTCCCGCAACACAGCGTGTCGAGCCGATGCGGCCAATTCTGCTCGATGCCCAGCAGCGCCTTCTCGACATCGGCACGCAGGACGGGCGCGTCCAGCAGGCTCCGACGCAATGTGGCGGCGCGCGCGAGGCCGACGCCGGTCGATCCATGGCACCACTGGCACGGCCAGGAGATCGCGGCCTTGCCTGGTGCCGAGCGGAAGTCGGGCCAGTTGCCCCGCTCGGCCGAATAGCTCGCATTCTCGAAGGCGATGCACTCGCGGGCCGCATCCGCAAATCGCTCGCCACCGCTCGCCGCCGCCAGGGCCGAGAGCGCATAGGCATAGCCCGCCGCGCCATGCGACATGCCGTTGAGGAGCTTGGCTTCCAGCCCCTGCAGGGCCCAGCTCCTCATGCCTTCGGACCCGATGCGCGGCTGGCCGAGCAGATGGTCGCCACACTTCACTGCTCGCGCGAGCGCCTCGGGTGCCTGGGTGGCGCGATGGAGCCGAAGCAGGGCCAGGATCGCGCCGGCGCTGCCGCCGACCACGTCGAGCGACTTGTCGGCGGCGATCAGATCGTCGGAGAAGAGGCGCGCGATTGCACGGGCATCGGCCATAACCTCGTGGTCGCCGAGAAACTCGCCGACCAGGGTGAGCGCATAGAGCACCGATCCCAGGCCCGCCGCCCCACCAATGCCCAGGGCGCGCGTCAGCCGCGCAGCACTGGTGCTGCGCAGATCGCGACGCAAGCCCGCCAGGCCGGCAAGCGCCAGGTCGCGTGCGCGGGCGTTGCCCGTCTGCCGTGCATAGGCCGCCAGAAAGATCGCGATCCCTGGCGCACCATTGTAGAGGTCGGGGCCGAGCGGCACGAGCTGCGAGACATCGGAATCGCCCACCCAGTCCAGCCCGACCCAGGCCGCGCCCGGCCCGCCGCGGATGGCAAGCTTGTCGATATTCTCGAAGATCGCACCGGCCTCGGCGATGAACGACACGTCGCCAGTGCCCTCGACCAGGCCCGCCGTCGGCAGCTTCGAGCTGGTGGCCGACCTGGGCACCGAGCCCGTGCTTTGGCGGATGACCTCGCTCTGCCAGGCGATGTCCTCGCCATCCATTCGGGCGAAGCGGGCACGTGCACGTTGGAGGCCGCAGATCGCCCCGGTCCGAATCGATGGGCCGGTCGCGCTCGAGATTCGATCCTCGTCAGTGGGCGACACGAAATGAGGGATGTTGAGCTCGACCAGGGCGGCGCGTTCGATGGCCTGCAGCAGCCATAGCGGATCGGCCTCCCGATCCCAGTCCGCCAGCCTCGCGGCGAAGTCGGCCTGCGCGCTCCAGGCGACGCCGTCGTCCATCGCGCGATGGTCCTTCAGCCGGAACTGCAGCAGGTAATAGAAGCGTGTGGGCCGCACGACCTTGCGCACGGGCAGGCCGTCGAAGCCGTCGAAGAGCCAGTCCTGGCCCAGCAGGAAGGTCGCGTAGTTTTCGAAGCCTCCGATCAACTCCGCGAGGTGATCGCCGAGCTTCGCGTCCTCGCCGGCGCAATGCGGAAGATTCTTCAGCCGTTCGCCCGGCTGGGTGATCTGCGAGCGGCGCATCGTGTCGGTGTTGATGTCCTGCCAGGCCCGCATGCGCACGGGGCCGCGCTGGCCCATCAGGCCGCCCAGCTCGTAGACGACGTTCTCGGGCGAACGGCCGTAGGCCGGCAGCAGGCCGGTCATCATCACCGATTCGGAGATCCTCCGCGAGGCGAGGTCGAAGGCCTGGCGCTCGGGAAACTCCGATTCGTTCTCGGGCGCCGAAGCCTGGAGGATCATCTCCAGGTCGATCGGCACGGGATGATCACCCGAGGCGATCATGTTCTCCTCGTGCATGTCGGTGCTGGCGAAGGCATGGAACAGCGCGAGCCAGGCACCGGCGCGGCGGAAGAAGAGCGCGAAGCCCGCGGGGGCGACGCAGGCGGCGTGATCGATGAACTCGGTCCAGCCGTAACCGTCGCGCAGCAGCACACGCGCTGTCTTGAGATCGACGGGCGCACCGGCGTCGTTCAGGCGCTCGACGAGCTTCTGCCAGGCCGCGTCGAGGCGGAGGTCCTTGGGCTTGTAGACGATGCGGCTGCCGTCCTCGAACACGACGACCTGCACCGACCGCCCGGAATTGTGAGGATCCGACAGGCCGCCGTCGATGCGGGCGACCGCGACCGGCGCGGGATGGCGCAGGAATTCCTTGCGCAGGATCGGGAGGTCGGCGTCGAGCCGCAGCATCAGTTCGCGGGTCGTGTCGATCCACTGTCGCACGACCGTGGCGATCAGCCGAAGCAGCACCGGCTTCTCGGTCAACAGTTGCTGCCAGCCGGTCGCGCGCATGACGGTGACGAAGGGGCGGTACTTCCTGTCGACGGCGAAGCGTTCGAACAGGGCGCCGGCACAGAGCCGGCTCAATTCGCCGAGCAGCGTCCGGCGGAGCGACCGGCGGCCATCGGCGGTCAGCGTGCCGGCGGCGGGGTCGATACCTGCCCATAGAAGCTTGTCGGCTTCCTCCACGACAGACACGAAGAGATGGCCGAACGGCAGATCGGACGCCGTCTCCTCATCCGCTCCCTTGTGTCGTAGAGCCTCATCGATCCATTCCGCATCGACCAGCCACGCGGGCGGTGGCGCTTCGGGCGCTCGGCGGACGGTGGCGAATCTCGCCAGCACATGCTCGAATGACAGCCCATCCCGTTCCAGCCGCCGCGCGAACATCGCCCAGTCGCCGCTCGCGCACGATCGGCACCAGGCGGCCAGCCGCCGTGCAGCCAGGTCGCTGTCGCCCTTCTGGCCGGGCAGGGTGTCGAAGGCGTCGGACAACAGCTCGTCGATGGTGGCGGCACGGACGGCCAGCTGCTCGCGGCTCATCGATTTTCAATCGCCCCAAAAGCAATGAGGCCCCGATGACGGGGCCTCAAATCCGTATCGGCTGGTGAAGCGATCAGCAATCGCCGCAGCAGGGGAGGAATGACGTCGTGCCGTAGTGGGTCCACATGGGATATCCGCCGCGCGGCTTGCCACCTTCGGCTTCGAGAATCTCGTCGGAAAGCTCGTAGGTGTCGTCGTCCATCTGCTCGATCTTCGACATGCATCTCTCCTTGTGAGGCCGGTCAAATTCACGCCTCGCGCAAATTATGCCTCCGAACGGTCGCTCCCCGCCACCTGATTCGTGTCCGCAACCAGCCTGCCGTCGTCCATGCGGAGGTGGCGGTCGGCCGAGTCGAAATAGCGGTCGTCGTGGGTGATGGCGATCACGGTCTTGCCGATCAGCTTCAACTCGCCTAGCAGCTCGCGGTAGAATTTGCGGCGGAACTCCGGATCCTGGTCGGCCGCCCATTCGTCGAGGACCACGATCGGCCGATCCTCCAGCAACGCCACCAGGAGCGCGATGCGCTTGCGCTGGCCGGCCGATAGATCGAGCGTGGAGAAGGCGCCGTCGACGACGCCGGTCTTGTCGCCGATCTCGAGCCGGCCGAGCCAGCGGTCGATCATGGCCGGATCGGGCTCACCCAGGCCGTAAAGCCGCTGGAACAGATGGCCGTCGGAGAAGACGACGGCAAAGAGGTTGCGATAGGCTTGGAGCGACACCTCGTCGACGATCCGGCCATCGACGCGGATGCGGCCGGCCAGTGGCCGGTGCAGCCCGACGATCAGCTGCATGAGCGTGGTCTTGCCCGAGCCGTTGCCGCCGGTGAGGAAGACGGTTTGGCCGGCGACCAGCTCGAGGTCGATCGGTCCGACCTCGAAGGGCTTGCCGTCCTTGGTCTCGGCGTAGCGGAAGCGCAGGCCTTGGATCGAGAGGCGGGAAAAGCCTGCGAAGGGCCGGATCGTCGAGGGCGTCGGCGGCGCGGCTTCGGCGCCGAGCGCCGCCTCGATCTCCTCGATGTTGGCGGCCGCTGCATTGGCCATGTTGTAGAGCGGGACGGCGTTCACCAGACCCTGCAGCGGGCCGATCATGAACAGCACCGCCGTCGCGGTCTTGATGACGCTCGGCGCCGCCGAGGGAAACAGCGCCGGCACGGTGAAGACCATGGCGCCGACCAGGAAGAAGACCAGCACCTGCGACAGCGTGGCCGAATCGGCCATCAACGACCTGATGGCGATCTTGCCCGAGACGGCGCCGGCGGAGCGCTCGCGAAAGTCCTCGAGCAGGCCCGCCGCGCGCGCCGAGTTCATCTTCACTTCCTTGAAGCCCGACAGCGCACTGCCCAGGATGGCGAAGACGCCCGCTTCCTCGGTCATGCCGCCGCGCAGGTTCGCGAGGATCTGCTTGTTCTTGCGGAACATCACCATGAAGACGAGCGAGGTGAAGAGCGCCCCGATGACGAGGGCGGGCAGCGACAGGAAGGCGAGATAGATCGTCGAGAAGGCCAGCAGCACGGCGGACTGCGCGCCCATGACCAGCACGTTCACCGTCTGCGAGATTGTCTGGGTTTCCTTGGCGGCCGCCGAATAGATGTTGGCATGGCCGATGCGTTCGACGATCGCCAGGTCGCTATGGATGACCTTCTCGAAGATGCGCAGCCGGATCGCATGGACGATCTGCTCGATCTCGCGGATCGCGGCCAGCAGCACGTAGCGCTGGGAGACGATGTAGACGAGGACGGCGCCGAGGAAGAAGAACAGGAGCGAGGTCGTGGGCTTGCCGGCCTCCACCGCCGAGGCCGCCGAGTTGATCGATGCCAGGACCGAGGCGCTGGCGATCCCCGACAGCGCGCCCATGACCGCCAGCCGCAGCGGGTCGATCGTGAGGTTCGCCCGCACCAGGCCGATGACGCCCATCGGCTAGCGCACGACGACGGTGCCGGTGTTGGGCACGGAGTTGACCGACTTGCTGAGGCTCAGCAGCTGGACCATCAGCGACATCACCGTCGCGGAATGTCCCTGCTCGTCGTTCGGCACGCTGTAGAGCGCGCCGCGATAGTCGATCGAGGCGACATCGTCCGATCGCGGGCTGTTCTTGACGACGCGGAAGAGCACGTGGCCCTTGCCCAGCGTGTCGAAAGCCAGCGCCTCGGGAGATTCGAGCGCGA
>CANIRG010000258.1 GCA_947469635.1 Rhodospirillales bacterium
CGGGAGCTTAGAACTCGACGTCCAGCTCTTCCAGCTCCTCGGGCTCGCTCTGGGCCGCGTTCTTCCACTCCAGCATCGCCGGGAACTTGAGCATCAGGTCGCGATAGCCGGCGCTGGTCGCGTCCAGCTTCACGTCATAGGTGGCAAAGCGCGTGCACACTGGCGCGTACATCGCGTCGGCGACGGTGGGTGTGCCGCCGAAGAGGTAGGGACCGTGGTAGCGCTGGAGGCAGTCGCGCCAGATCGCGGTGACGCGCTCGATGTCGGCCTGCGCGCCGGCCCACACCTTGAAGCCGGGATGCGTGGCCTTGAGGTTCATGGGCAGCGCCGAGCGCAGGTTGGCGAAGCCCGAATGCATCTCGCCGCAGATTGCCCTGCAATGGGCACGGGCGACGGGATCTGGTGGCAGCAGGCCAGCCTCGGGTTTCAGCTCGTGCAGATACTCGGCTATGGCCAACGTGTCCCACACCTTGACCTGCCCATGTTCCAGGCAGGGCACCAGGAAGGACGGCGAGAGCAGCAAAAGCTCGGCGCGCGTCGCCGGATCGTCGATCGGGGCCACCCGCTCGTCGAAATCCAGCCCGGCCATTTTGCACAGCAACCAACCGCGCAGTGACCAAGAGGAATAGTTTTTGCTACTGACTGTAAGCGAGGCCTCGGACATCGGCGTCAACCCTCCCACTCGGCGGGTTCTCTTGTGTTTTCAGGTGCTTCGCAATGATGCAATTTCCGAGCCGGTCGCCAATGCTTTATGCGCTGTACCAGACCGCCACCGACGTCATGCTGCCGATGCGCGCCTGGGCCACCGTGGCGGGCCAGGCGCTGGCGCAGGGCGGGACGTCGCACGCCGAGAGCTGGCGGGCGGTGGCGGCGCTGTGCGAGATGATGAGCCGGGGGGCGCTCAGCCACCACCGGCCGCCCTTCGGCATCGACGAGATCAAGGTCGGCAACCGTGTCCTGCCGGTGCGCGAGGAGGAGGTGCTGGCCACCCCCTTCGGCACGCTGCTGCGCTTCGCCAAGGAAGGCGCGCCGCCGCAGCCGCGCGTGCTGCTGGTGGCGCCGCTCAGCGGTCATTTCGCCACGCTGCTGCGCGACACGGTGCGCGTGCTGCTGCCCGACCACGACGTCCACATCACCGACTGGGCCAACGCGCGCGACGTGGGCCTCTGGCATGGTCGCTTCGGCTTCGACGAGTATGTCGAGCATCTCATCAAGTTCCTGGAAGCGATGGGCCCCGGCGCCCACATGATCGCGGTCTGCCAGCCCTGCGTCCAGGCGCTGGCGGCGGCGGCGATCATGGCCGAGGACGACAATCCCGCCTATCCGCTCAGCATGACGCTGATGGCCGGCCCCATCGACACGCGCGTCTCGCCGACCAAGGTCAACGAGCTGGCGATGGGTCATCCCATCGGCTGGTTCGAGCAGAACCTCATCAGCCGCGTGCCGTTTCGCTTCCCTGGCGCCATGCGGCGGGTCTATCCGGGCTTCCTGCAGCTCACCGCCTTCATGAGCATGAATGCCGAGCGCCACCTCAAGGCGCAGATGGATCTCTACAAGGCGCTGGCCAGCGGCGACACCGAGCAGGCGACCGCGATCAAGGCCTTCTACGACGAGTATTTCGCCGTGCTCGACATGACGGCGGAGTTCTATCTCGAAACAGTGCAGCGCGTGTTCCAGGAGCATCTGCTGGCCAAGGGTGAGCTCGACTGGAAGGGGCGTCGCATCAACCCCAAGGCGATCCGACGCACGGCGCTGTTCACGGTGGAGGGTGAGCGCGACGATATCTGCGCGCTGGGCCAGACGGTGGCGGCCCACGACTTGTGTTCCAGCCTGCGTCCCTACCGCAAGAAGCACTATATGCAGGCCGGCGTCGGCCATTATGGCGTATTTGCGGGGCGGCGCTGGGCCAGCCAGATCTACCCCTTGGTGCGGAACACTATTCTGGCGAACGAGTAGCGCCTGCACTAAAATTGGCCATGGCCGATTTTCCGAAGAAGACCCTCGCCGACTGGGACAAGGCCGCCGCCAAGGAGCTGCGCGACAAGCCTGTATCGGCTCTCGACTGGACCACGCCCGAAGGCATCGTGGTGAAGCCGCTCTACACGGCGGCCGATCTCGAAGGCCTCGAGACGCTGGGCACGGTGCCGGGTTTCCCGCCCTTCACGCGCGGCCCCAAGGCCACGATGTACGCCGGACGTCCCTGGACGGTGCGGCAGTACGCGGGCTTCTCGACAGCCGAGGAGAGCAACAAGTTCTATCGCGCCAATCTCGCGGCCGGCCAGATGGGCCTGTCGGTGGCCTTCGATCTCGCCACGCACCGTGGTTACGACAGCGACCATCCGCGCGTCGTGGGCGATGTCGGCAAGGCGGGCGTCGCGATCGACTCAGTCGAGGACATGAAGATCCTGTTCGACGGCATCCCGCTCGACAAGATGAGCGTGTCGATGACCATGAATGGCGCCGTGCTGCCGGTGCTGGCCGGCTACATCGTGGCGGCCGAGGAGCAGGGCGTGCCGCAGGACAAGCTGGCGGGCACGATCCAGAACGACATCCTCAAGGAGTTCATGGTCCGCAACACCTATATCTACCCGCCCGGACCCTCCATGCGCATCGTGGCCGACATCATCGAGCATACGGCGCAGCACATGCCCAAGTTCAACTCGATCTCGATCTCCGGCTATCACATGCAGGAGGCGGGAGCGACGCTGGTCCAGGAGCTGGCCTTCACGCTCGCCGACGGTCTCGAATACGTGCGCGCCGCCAAGGCCAAGGGCCTCGACATCGACGCCTTCGCGCCGCGCCTGTCGTTCTTCTTCTGCATCGGCATGAACTTCTTCATGGAGGCGGCGAAGCTGCGTGCCGCGCGCTTCCTGTGGGCCGAGCTGGTGAAGCCGTTCGAGCCCAAGAAGGCCGATTCGCTGTCGCTGCGCACCCACTGCCAGACCTCAGGCGTTTCGCTCACCGAGAAGGATCCCTACAACAACGTCATCCGCACGGCCTACGAGGCGCTGGCGGCGGTGCTGGGTGGCACCCAGTCGCTGCACACCAATTCCTTCGACGAGGCGATCGCGCTGCCGACGCCGACCTCGGCCCGCATTGCGCGCAACACGCAGCTGATCCTCCAGCACGAAACAGGCGTCACCAAGGTCGTCGATCCGCTGGCCGGCAGCTACTATGTCGAATCGCTGACGGCGAGCCTGGTCGCCGAGGCGCGCAAGCTGATCGCCGAAGTCGAGGCGCTGGGCGGCATGACCAAGGCGGTCGAAGCCGGCATGCCCAAGATGCGCATCGAGGAGGCCTCGGCGCGGCGCCAGGCCCGTGTCGACCGCGGTGAGGAGATCGTCGTCGGCGTGAACAAGTTCCAGCAGAAGGAAGAGGCGGCGATCGACATCCTCGACGTCGACAACGACGCGGTTCGCGAATCGCAGGTGACGCGGCTCACCAACATCCGCAAGTCGCGCGACGAGGCCAAATGCGTTGCCGCGCTGAAGGCGCTGGGCGAAGCGGCGCGCAACGGCACCGGCAACCTGCTGGCGCTCGCCATCGAGGCAACGCGCGCGCGGGCGACGGTGGGCGAGATCTCGTCGGCGCTGGAAGGCGTCTATGGCCGCTATCAGGCGACCATCCGGTCGATCTCCGGCGTCTATGTCGGCGAATGGGAAGGCGACCAGGGGCTGGATCGCATCCGCGCCGACATCGCGGCCTTCGCCGAGGAAGAGGGTCGCCGGCCGCGTCTGATGGTGGTGAAGATGGGCCAGGACGGCCACGACCGCGGCGCCAAGGTGATCGCCACGGCCTTCGCCGATCTCGGCTTCGACGTCGACGTCGGCCCGCTGTTCCAGACGCCGCAGGAAGCCGCGCGCGCTGCCATCGAGAACGACGTGCATGTCATCGGCGTGTCGAGCCAGGCGGCCGGCCACAAGACGCTGGTGCCGCAGCTCATCGACGAACTGGCCAAGCAGGGTGGCTCGGAAGTTCTGGTCGTGGTGGGCGGCGTCATTCCGGCCCAGGACTACGAGTTCCTCAAGAAGATCGGGGTGGCGGCGATCTATGGTCCCGGCACCAACATCCCGGCGGCGGCGGCGGAGATTCTCGGCATCCTGCGCGGCAAGGACCAGAAGCGGGCGGCTTAGCGCGCCGCTACTTCGCGGCGCCCATGATCTCGCGGAAATAGACCAGCTTGCCGCGAATCGTCCCGAAGCCGGTTTTCGCCTCGAGCTTCACCGGGTAGCGGAACGGGCTGCTGTCCATGCGTGCGAACCAGAGCTTCATCGGGCGTTCGCGCTCGCTCTCCGCTTCCTGCGGGGCGTCGTGGAATTCGCCGGCGATGCGCTTGGTGTGCACCTCGCAGATCTGCAGGTCCTCCAGCGCGCCGGGCACGCCGGCGGCGGCGGGAGATTCGCTGCCGACCTTGCGCAGGATGATGTCGATCCGCCGCTTGCCGTCGTTGGACGGCACGGTACGGTCGCAGACCTTTTCGCCCGCCATGATGGCCACCATTCCGGCCGACAGCGGATCGAGCGAACCTGTACGCTTGTCCTCGGGAATGGCCTGGCTGGGCTCCGGCTTCCAGTCGGGCTGATGTGTCTCGCTCAGCCTGCCGCCGGGGCCGTACTGCGCCCGCCAGCTGCGGGTCTTGTCGCTGACGATGATCGCCAGCGAGCCGCCCGCAGGCTGCGCTCCGGAAGGCGTGACGGTGCCCCACGCCCGGTTGCGGCCCGCGTAGTGAATCGTCACGGCGCGCAACAGGCCTTCCTTGTAGGCGTGGCTTTCGATGTCATAGCGCGTGCCGTCGAACTTGCCGGTGAAGTCGAAGCGAAAGCCGGAGAAGCCGGCAAAGGTGATTTCGTAGGCAATCTCGACCCGGCGTTGATCCTGCGCCGCCGCCACTGCGGGCGGCTGGGCCATTGCAGCGGGCGCTGCAACGCACAAGACGAGGGTCGCCAAGGCCTTACGAAAACTCATGAAATGCCTTTCGACAAGGGCCTTACTTCGGACGCGGGGACACGATAGAAGGCCCACGCCCCGGACACCATAGACCTTCCGAGCCAGAATCGGCCTCCAATGTCGCCTCCAGCCAACGACCGCATTCCCGCCGTGGGGCCCGCACGCTCGTTGGCCGTGGTGGCTATCCTTGGCAGGCATTTGTGGCCAAAGGGTGAATGGGGCCTGCGCAGCCGGGTCATGGCGGCCGTGGTCCTGCTGATCCTGTCCAAGGTCACCAACGTCTACGTTCCGATCTTTTACAAGCATGCGATCGACGCCTTGGGTGAACCCAAGGCGCAGGCGGTGGCGGTGCCGGTCGCGCTGATCCTGGCCTATGGCCTCGCCCGCGTGCTGGCGCAGGCCTTCGGCGAGGTGCGCGACGCTGTCTTCGCGCCGGTGTCGCAGCGGGCGATCCGCAATCTCGCCCTCGACGTGTTCGGGCATCTCCATGCGCTGTCGCTGCGCTTCCATCTGGAGCGCCAGACCGGCGGCCTCAGCCGCGTTATCGAGCGCGGCACGCAGGGCATGGAGTTCCTGATCCGCTTCATGGTCTTCAACATCCTGCCGACCCTGTTCGAGATCGTGTTGGTGGGGGCGATCCTGTGGCAGCTCTACGACTGGCGGTTCAGCGTGGTAACGCTGGCGGCGGTCACGGGTTACATCGTGTTCTCGGTCGTGCTGTCGGAATGGCGCATCAAGTTCGTGCGCCGCATGAACGACGCCGACACCGAGGCCAACGCCAAGGCCGTCGACAGCCTGCTGAACTTCGAGACGGTCAAATATTTCGGCAACGAGGCGCATGAATCCCGCCGCTATGACGTCGGCCGCCGGATCTATGAGAACGCGGCGATCCGCTCCAGCCGCACGCTCTCGATGCTCAACATCGGCCAGGGCGCCATCATTGCGCTCGGCCTTGCCGCCGTGATGGTGATGGCGGGGCATGGCGTCACACAGGGCACCATGACGGTGGGCGACTTCGTGGCGGTGAACGCCTTCCTGCTGCAGCTCTACCAGCCACTCAACATGCTGGGCTTCGCCTATCGCGAGATCCGTAACGCCATCGTCAGCATGGAACGCATGTTCGGCCTGCTCGACGTACCGGCCGAGATCGCCGACAAGCCCAGTGCGCCGGCGCTCGCGGTGACCGGCGGCGAGATCGTGTTCGACCACGTCGATTTCCACTACGACAAGGCGCGGCCGATCCTGCACGACGTGAGCTTCCGCGTGGCGCCGGGTAATACTGTCGCCATCGTCGGCTCGAGCGGCGCCGGCAAGTCGACCGTGTCGCGCATCCTCTACCGCTTCTACGACGTGGCCGCGGGCCGCGTGCTGATCGACGGCCAGGACATCCGCGAGGTGACGCAGAGGAGCCTGCGCGCGGCGATCGGCGTGGTGCCGCAGGACACGGTGCTGTTCAACGACACGATCTACTACAACATCGCCTATGGCCGGCCCGAGGCCAGCCGCGAGGAGGTCGAGGAGGCCGCGCGCCTCGCCCGCATCCACGATTTCATCATGGCCTTGCCGCAGGGCTACGAGGCGACGGTGGGCGAGCGCGGCCTGAAGCTGTCGGGCGGCGAGAAGCAGCGCGTGGCGATCGCCCGCACCATCCTCAAGAGCCCGCGCATCCTGCTGTTCGACGAGGCCACCAGCGCGCTCGACACCCGCACCGAGCAGGAGATCCAACGCTCGCTGGAAGAGGTGAGCCGCGGCCGTACCACGGTGGTCATCGCCCATCGGCTGTCGACGATCATCCATGCCGACGAGATCGTGGTGCTCGACCGGGGCCGCGTGGCCGAGCGCGGCCGGCATGGCGAGCTGCTGGCGAAGGACGGCCTCTACGCCGACATGTGGCGCCGCCAGCAGGAAGCGGCGGCGCAGGCCGAGAAGAAGGTCGAGGAGCCGGCGAGCTTCCGCGCCGAAGGTCACTTGCGTGTCGCCGAATAGCGCGGCGGCGACCTTCGAGTCGCGCCGAACCACCGTGTCATCCCGAGCGCAGCGAGGGATCTCCTCGGCAAGAGCACCTCATCCTGAGGAGCATCGCGTAGCGATGCGTCTCGAAGGATGGGCACGACCACCGCGCCTGGGGTCCATCCTTCGAGACGCACGCTTGCGGCGTGCTCCTCAGGATGAGGTCAAAATCGAACCGCTGCTTAGTTTCATGCCTCGGGGTCGGCAGCGCCGATGGGCAATTCCCCAGGGTGAGGCGGGATGGTTGTCATGACCGCTGTTGCCGGCAATCCCTGGCGCGCGCTGTGGCCGGTCTTCGCCGCCTGCGCGGCCATCGGCCTGCAGGCTGGCGTGGCCTTGCCGCTGGTGCCGCTGGCGCTGGAGCGCGAGGGTGTCGACAAGCTCACCATCGGCATCGTCTCGGCGGCCTGGGCCGTCGGCATGCTCACCTTCGGCACGCGCATCCCGCAGCTCGCGGCGCGCTTCGGGGCGGTGCCCGCCATCATCGGCTCGGTCGTCCTGGGCTCGCTGATCACGGCAGCCTACACGGTGACATCGGGACCCGTCGCCTGGTTCGTGCTGAGCTTCCTGCACGGCGTCGTGGGCGGCGTGCCGTGGGTGATCAGCGAGATCTGGATGAACGTCGTGGTCGAGGAAAGCCGCCGCGGCCGGGTCATGGGAATCTACGCCATGCTGATGGCGCTCGGCATGGCGCTGGGGCCGCTCGTGCTGCAGGTGGTGGGTGTCTACGGCGCCGCGCCGTTCCTCACCTGCGCGGCACTGGCGCTGATCGTCTGCCTGCCGCTGCTGCCCTTCTGGAAGACCGCGCCGCTGATCGAGCATCACCTCGATTCGGGCTTCGTCTCCGTCGTGACCCTGGCGCCGCTGGCCATGCTTGCGGCCTTCGCCTGCGGGCTGGGCGAGCAGGTCGCCTTCAGCTTCCTGCCGGTCTATGCCGTGGGTGCCGGCGTCTCGGCCGAGATCGGTGCCCTGTGGCTGTCGGTCTTCGTCATGGGCAACATCGTGCTGCAATGGCCGATCGGCTGGATGGCCGATCACTTCGACCGCCGCGCCGTGCTGGCCGGCTGCACGCTGGCGAGCGCCGTCCTGGTCGTGATCCTGTCGATCCTGCCCGCGACCTCGCTCGGGGTCATTGCCGTGGTGCTGGTATGGGGCGGCATCTCCTTCGCCATCTATCCCGTGGGCCTGGCGCTGCTCGGCCAGCGCTTCAACGGCGGCGACATCGCGCGCGCCAACACTGCTTTCAGCATGATCTACATCTTCGGCGGGCTGCTCGGCCGGCCGGCCGTCGGCGCGGCGATGGACACGTTCGGCGATCCGGGACTCGGCGGCACACTGGCGCTCTTCTACGCCGTGACGGGAGTGGCGGCCCTGCTGGCGATGCGGAAATGAGCGATCCATTGCTCGAACCGCTGCTGGCGGGGAATCGCCGTGCCCTGGCGCAATCCATCACCCTGGTTGAATCCACTCGCAGTGACCATCGCGAGCGCGCCGATACGTTGCTGGCCGAGGTGCTGCCGCACACCGGCAAGTCGGTGCGGCTGGGCATCACCGGCGTGCCCGGCGTCGGCAAGTCGACGCTGATCGAGCGCTTTGGCCTGGGTCTCATCGAAGCGGGCCGCTCGCTTGCGGTGCTGGCGATCGATCCTTCCTCCAAGCGCGGCGGCGGCTCGATCCTGGGCGACAAGACCCGCATGGAGGAGCTGTCGCGCCGCGAGGCCGCCTTCATCCGGCCCTCGCCCGCGGGCGCCACCCTGGGCGGCGTCGCGCGGCGCACGCGCGAGGCCATGCTGCTGGTCGAGGCGGCGGGCTTCGACACGGTGATCGTCGAGACGGTGGGCGTCGGCCAGTCCGAGACGGCAGTCGCCGACATGGTCGACATGTTCATCGTGCTGCTGCTGCCGGGTGGCGGCGATGACCTGCAGGGCATCAAGCGCGGCGTCATCGAACTGGCCGACCTGATCGTGGTCAACAAGGCCGACGGCGACCTCAAGGCGACCGCCCAGCGTTCGGCCGCCGACTATCAGCACGCCTTGCGCATGTTGCGTTCGCCGACCGTGGGCTGGACGCCCGAGGTCAAGACCTGCTCGGCGGTGACGGGCGAGGATGTCATGGCGATCTGGGAGGTCGTCGGCCGCTTCGTAGCGGCCGTGGGCGAGAGGGGCGTCGCCCGTCGCCGGGCCGAGCAGGCCCGCGCCTGGATGTGGAACGAGGTGGGCGAGACCCTGCTGGCCGAGCTGCGCAAGCATCCCGAGGTGAAGCGGCTGGTGGGCGGCCTGGAGCGGGAGGTCGAGGGCGGCAGGACGACGCCTGCAGCGGCGGCCCGGCGTATGCTAGAAGTCTTCCATGGCCGCTAAATCCTTCGTCCGCCGTGCCCGCCAGGCGGCAGCCCAGACGGAACTGCCGTTCTGGAAGCGCAAGACCCTGGCGCAGATGAACCAGCAGGAGTGGGAGTCGCTCTGCGATTCCTGCGGCATGTGCTGCGTCAACAAGCTGGAATATGAGGGCACGGGCGA
>CANIRG010000259.1 GCA_947469635.1 Rhodospirillales bacterium
CGCGCCTTCCACTGCTGGTCGAAAGCCTCGATGAAATTGTAGTCGAAGTGCTCGCGGTCGGCGATGGTGCGGAAGGTCGAGAAATAGCGGACCTGCTCGATCCTTCCGGGACGTGCGTCGGAGCGCATGCGGCCGTCGCTCGGCCAGCCGGTCTCGCCGATCACGATCTTCTTGCCGGGAAAACGCTCCTGCACCTTGCGATAGATATCCACCAGATGCTTCTCGATGCTGCGCGTGCCGTCGGCCTCGCGCCGGTCGAGGCCGATCGGCTCGTCCTCCCAATAGGGCAGGATATGGATGGTGATGAAGTCAACCTCGTCGGCAAGCGAGGGATTGCGTAGCCAGAATTCCCAGACGTCGGCATAGGTGACCGGCTGGCGCACACGCTGCTTCACCTGGCGGATATAGCCGCGCAACTGGGCCGCCGTCAGGTCCCGGCGCAGCAGCACCTCGTTGCCGACGATCACCCGCTCCACCGTGGCGGCGTATTTGTTGGCGTGGTCGATCAGCAGGTTGATCTGCTCGAGGTTTTCCTTGTCGTTGTCGTTCAGCCAGGCGCCATGCCAGACCTTGAGCCCATACTTGCCGGCGCGCTGCGGCACGGTCTCGAGGTTCTCGCCCGCGGAATAGGTACGTACCGCCAGCACCCTGCCCTGCATCCGCTTCAGATCCTCCTCGATCTGGTCGGGCGTCGGGAAGGTCCGGGTGAGCGGGCTCTGGCCCGGACGGTAGGGCGCGAAAGACACGCTTTGCAGCGGCGCGCTCGTCCAGCCGGAAATCTCGACCGGCCGGTTGGGCCACCACCACCAAAGGAAATTGAGCGCCGTGACGATCGCGAAAGCGATCAACGCCAGAAGACCACGCATGGCGGTCTATTAGCTCATATGGCGCCGCGCTGCATCCCGGCGATGGCCTGGCGCACGATTTGGTGTCCGCGATAGAGCACGGCCTCCTTCCAATCGTCCGTATCCGGATAGAACTGACGTCGCATGGCGGCCCGCACCGGCGCCGCCCCCTTGCCCAGCGGATCGCCGTATTTGTGCAGCCAATGGTCGGCACGGAAGGCCTTTTGGCCGCTTTCGCGGTCGAAGGTGCCGTATTCCAGCGTGCACATGGTGAGCCGGGTCTGCGGCTCCACAAGCAGCCGGTTCATGCCGTAATGGCCGAGCCCATCGCGCGCGGCGGACGCCGTCTGGCCGCGCTTGGATTCCGTCACCGACTCGCCCCAGAAGGCCCGCACGCGGCGCGAGGCCGGCGTGTCGATGTCGAAATGGGTGATCGGCTCGCCGTAGCCGTAGGGGCCGAGGCCGGTGTGGAAATCGACCACCGAGACGTCGCTGCGGCCCTTGAGATACTTGTCCACAATCGCGTGCAGAGTGCGATTGGACCAGGCTGGCCCGCCGCCGCCGAAGAACCAGCCATCAGGATGGCTGTACTGCCCGCCCGACATGGCCACGTAATAGGCTTGGTCGCCCACCTTGGCGCGGTACTCGGCGAGCTTGGCGTCGGCGGCCGCCACGCTGTTGGGGCCGAAATCGCGCGGGATCAGCAAGTCTGCGATCTCGAGATAGCCCTTGTTCACGGGATAGGGCTTCGAATGGTCGACATAGTTGCGGTTGAGGTCGTTACCTTCCTCAGTCACGCGCCGCAGCCAGGCGAAACCGTAGGGATTGATGGCGTGGACGAGGAGAGCCGCCGTGCCCGACGGCAGGCCGGAGGCTCCGACATGCGCCAGCCAGTCGACCTGGAAGCCCGAGCCGCAGAAACCCTCGACACCGTGAGTGCTGGAAATGGTGACGACGACCTTGGACGCGTCCGCTGGTCCCACCCAGGCCACATCGGTCGACAGCGCCTCGCCCTTCGGACCCTTGGTGGGATTGTCGTAGCGCTCCATGGCGGCATCGGCGAGCCTGCCCGCCGCCAGGAATTTATCGCGTGCCTCGCTGTAGTCGGAGGCGAAGGAGCCGATCTTGAACATGCGCAACCTCAGGTCCTGAGAGTGAGGCCGCCGTCGACGACGAGCTCGTGGCCGGTGATGAAGTCAGCCTCGTCCGACGCAAGCAGGAGCGCGCCGCGGGCGATGTCGATGGGCTGGCCGAGGCGGCGCAGCGCCGCCTTCTTCTCCCACACCTCCCGAATCTCCGGCTTGTCGAAGTTGGTCTGGGTCATGCCGCTGTAGATCGCGCCGGGGCAGACATAGTTGGCGGTGATGTTGAACTTGCCGAGCTCGAGCGCCAGCGTGCGCGTCAGCCCGCCGACACCGGCCTTGGAGGCGCAATAGGCGGCGAGGCCGTAGTCGGTGTCGAAGGCCATGACCGACGCGGTGTTGACGATGCGCGCCCGGCCCTTCTCCTTCGCCCGCGCCTTGAGCGCGGGAATGGCCTCGCGGCAGAGGCGGAACATCGCCCGCACATTGACGTCGTTCACACGGTCCCAGAATTCGTCGGTCATCTCCTCGACGAAGGCGCGGCCGCTGACGCCGGCATTATTGTAGAGGATGTCGATGGTGCCGAATTTCGCCAGCGCGGCGGCGACGATCCGTTTCGGCGCATCGTCGCCCGAGATGTCGACGCCCAGGACTGCGATGGCAGCGTGGCCGGCATGCACCGTGTCGATCGCCGATTCGGGACGATCCACCGCCAGCACCTGAGCGCCCTCTTCGGCAAACAGCTTCGCCGATGCCGCCCCGATGCCCGATGCCGCTCCCGTCACGATCGCGACCTTGCCTGCCAGCCTGCCCATATCGGTCTCCCTATTCGACCCTGACGCCCGAGGCCAGCGCCACACGTCGCCACAGGGCCCGGTCCTTGTCGAGCACTTCGGCGAATTCCTTGGCGCCATGGCCCACCGGATCGGCGCCGAGCTTGACCAGCCGGTCGTGCACCTCGGGCGCGAGCGCCGCCTCGGCGAAAGCGCGCTCCAGGCGCCGCACGATCGTGCGCGGCACGCCGGCCGGCGCCATGATCCCCGCCCAGACCACGACCTCGGCCGTGGGCCAGCCTGCCTGGGCCATCGTGGGCACGTCGGCCAGCAAGGGCGAACGTACGGGAGTCGTCACGGCGAGCGGCTTGACCTTTCCGGCGGCGATCAGCGCCGCCACCGACGCGGTGCTGGTGAACATCGCCTGCACCTGGTTCGCCTGCAGGTCGTTCAGGGCCGGCGCCGCGCCGCGATAAGGCACATGCACCACATCGATGTCGGCGGCGAGCTTCAGCGTCTCCATCACCAGATGGGAGATCGTGCCCACGCCGGTCGAGGCATAGTTGAGACCGCCGCGCCGGCCGCGCGCCTCGGTGACGAAATCGGCGACGCTGCCGAGCGGCGATTTCGCCGACACGATCAAGGCCATCGGCGTGTCGGCGAGATGCGCCACCGGCGCCAGATCCTTGGGCGGGTCGAAGGTGAGCGACCGGTTGACGAAAGGCGGAATGGTGATCTGCGCCGCCGACGCCATCAGCAGTGTGTAACCATCGGGCTCGGCCCGCGCGACCGAGGCCGCACCGATCAGGCCGGCGGCGCCACCGCGATTGTCGATGACGACCGGCTGGCCCAGTGCGCCCGTCGCCTGCTGCGCCGAGAGCCGCGCCAGCACGTCCATCGAGCCGCCCGCCGCGAAAGGTACGATCAGGGTGATCGGCCTGGTCGGAAAATCGTCGGCGCGCGCCAGGGTCGGCAGCAGCGTTGCCGCCCCCAGCGTCGTCGCGAAGCGCCGGCGGTGCACGGTCAGTCGACCGTGAGGACGACCTTGCCGGTGGCCTTGCGCGACAGCAGCGCGTTCATGGCATCGGCGCCCTTCTCGAAGGGGAAGCGCATGGAGATATGAGGCTTCAGCTTGCCTTGCCCGTACCACGCCAGCATCTCGTCGAAGTTCTTGCGCGCCTCGGCCGGCTCGCGGCCGCGCCAGGCGCCGTAGAACACGCCGCGCACGTCGCAGCTCTTCAGCAGCGCCAGGTTGGCCGGCAGCGAGGGGATGCGCCCTGCTGCAAAGCCCACCACCAGCAGGCGCCCATACCAGGCGATGCAGCGCACCGATTCGTCGAAGGCATCGCCGCCGACGGCGTCGTAGATGATGTCCGCGCCCTTGCCATCGGTGAGTTCCTTCACCTTGTCGCGCATCTTCTCCTTGGCGTAGTTCACGAACATGGTGGCGCCGTACTTCCTGCAGACCTCCATCTTCTCGTCCGAACCGACCGCCGCGATCACCTTGAGGCCCATGAGGGCGCCCAGCTCGACGGCGGTGAGGCCGACGCCACCCGATGCGCCGGTCACCAGCAGGGTCTCGCCCGGCTTGTAGCTGCTGCGCTGCTTCAGCGCGTAGTAGGAGGTGCCGTAGGTCATGGTGAAGGCGGCGCCGTCGTCGTAGCTCATGTTCGACGGCATCGGCAGCAGGCTCACGAGATCGACCACCGCTTCTGTCGCATAGCCACCATGGCCGATCATGCCGATCACACGGTCGCCGACCTTGTAGCCGGTGACGCCCTCGCCCAGCTCCGTGATGTCGCCCGCGATCTCATGGCCCGGCGCGAAGGGCCGCGGGGGCTTGAACTGGTACTTGTCGGCGATGATCAGCGTGTCGGGGAAGTTCACGCCCGCGGCACGCACGGCCACGCGCACCTGGCCCTTGCCGAGCGGCTTTGACGGCAGCTCCATCAGCTTCAGGCTTTCCGGCCCGCCCGGCGTCTCGCTCATCATGGCGCGCATCTTTGGCTCCCGCATCGTTCGCGTGTTTATCTGGTGCGGCATTGATACGACGCTGGGCCGGGCAGCGTCTATCCGTGGTAGAACCGTTCGACTCTAGCAGAGGAAAAGATGGCGGGCCTCTATTTCGAGGAATTCACGGTGGGTCGTACCTTCGACCATGCCTGGACGCGTACGGTGACAGAGATGGACAACGTGCTGTTCAGCTCGCTCACGATGAATGTTCAGCCGCTGCATCTCGACGAGGAGTTCGCGTCGAAGACCGAGTTCGGCCAGCGCATCGTCAACAGCCTGTTCACGCTCGGCCTCATGATCGGCATCACCGTGAACGACACGACGCTCGGCACCACGATCGCCAACCTCGGCATGACCGACGTGCGCTTCCCCAAGCCGGTGTTCCACGGCGATACGTTGCGCGTGCAAACCAAGGTCTCGAGCCTGCGCGACAGCAAGTCGCGACCGGAGGCGGGCATCGTCGAGTTCCAGCACACCGCAATCAACCAGCGCGGCGAGATCGTGGCCGAATGCACACGCCAGGCGCTCATGAAGAAGAAACCGAAGGTCTGACACCTATGCGCTCGTTCCTGTTCGTCCCCGCCGATTCCGAGCGCAAGCTCGCCAAGGGTCCCGTCTCGGGCGCCGACGGGCTGATCCTCGACCTTGAGGACTCCGTCGCCGCCGACCGCAAGGCTGTCGCGCGCGACATGGCGCTGGCCTACCTGCGCGGCACCCGCAACGGTCCCAAGCTCTATGTGCGCGTGAACGCCCTCGACACCGGCCTGACCCTGGGTGACCTCGCCACGGTCATGCAGGGCAAGCCCGATGGCATCGTGTTTCCCAAATGCGTGGGCCAGCGCGATCTCGACTTGCTCGCAAACTGGCTGGACGCGCTCGAAGCCCGCGAAGGCATCCCGGCCGGCGCGACCCGTATCCTCACCATCGCCACCGAAAGCGCCGCCGCCGTGCTGGCGCTCGCCGCGGCACCGGCGAAGCACCCGCGGCTGATGGGCCATTCCTGGGGCGGCGAGGATCTGATGGCCGACCTCGGCGCGCTCGCCAAAGGTCCCGCCCCCGGCGTCTACGACGATACCTTCAAGTTCGCGCGCACCGTCAACCTGATGGCGTCGGTGGCGGCGGGCGTCACCGCCTATGACACGGTCTATCCCGACATCAGGAACATCGAGGGGCTGCGCGCCGAGGCGAACGACGCCAAGCGCATGGGCTATGGCGGCAAGATCGCCATCCATCCCGACCAGGTGGCGATCATCCACGAGGTCTTCACGCCCTCGGCGCAGGAGGTGGATTGGGCCAGGCGCGTCGTCGCCACCTTCGCGAGCAACCCGAGCGCGGGCGTGCTGACGCTCGACGGCAAGATGCTCGACCGGCCGCATCTGGTTCTCGCGCGGCGCCTGCTCGCTCGGACGGCTTGATGAGCGAACGCGGCGCGCTGCTGCCGACCCTCGACCGGCTGGCCGAAGGACCGCGCGATTCTATCATCACCCTTGCGGACTTCCTGCAGGGATTGCAGACGCGCTCCTATGCCTTCGCCGTCGCCCTCCTCGACCTGCCCAACTGCATTCCGACGGGCATTCCCTGGTTGTCGACCATCACCGGCATACCGATGTTCCTGCTGGTCCTGCAGTATTTCCGTGGCCATCCCGTGCCGTCGCTGCCGGCCTTCATCGGCTGCCGCGGCCTGCCGCGCGGCAAGCTGCAGCATTTCGTGGCGCGCGCCCGGCGGCACATCGAGCGGCTGGAGAACGCCGTCCATCCCCGCCGCGAATGGTGGGTGACCGGCGTGCCGCGCCATCTGATGCTGGCGACGTGGATGCTGCAGATCATCCTGCTTGCGCTCCCCGTGCCCTTCGACAATCTGTTGCCGGCCTGGGCCATCCTGTTCTTCTGCCTCGCCCAGATCGAGAGCGACGGCGTGATGGCCATGCTGGGCTGGCTGTTCACCCTGTTCACCGTCATCTGGACCGTGTTCCTGGTGATCGCGGGTCATGCCGCGATCATGGCCGCGATCGCCGCCGCGCGCGGCATCCTGTTCGACTGAGCCGAGACTCCGATGCTTGACGATCCAACGAACCTGATTGCAGCCCTCGACCGCGGCGAATCCCTCTCGGCCCGCTGGTACACCGATCCGGCGATCACCGAACGGGAACTCACCCATATCTTCCGCAAGAGCTGGAATTACGTCGGCCCGCTGTCGGAGCTCGCCCAGCCCGGCGACTATGTCACCGGCACCGCCGGCGGCGTCCCCGTCGTGGTCGTTCGCAACGAGCGCGGGCTGGCGGGCTTCGTCAATGTCTGCCGCCACCGCCGGCACGAGGTCATGAAGGGCCGCGGCAAGGCCACGATGATGCAATGCGGCTATCACGCCTGGACCTACGATCTCGCGGGCGATCTCAAGCGCGTGCCGCGCTCGGTGGCCGAGCCCAGCCTGCGGTTGGAGGATTTCCCGCTCCTGCCGATCCGTGCCGAGGCGCTCGGCCCGTTCGTGTTCGTCAATCTCGATAAGGAAGCGCCGTCGGCGAAGGATTGCTACGGGCCTGTCCTCGACATCATCGCCGGCAGCGGCGTGGCGCTCGATACGCTTGAGCTCCACAGCCGTGAAGACTGGCGGGCGCCGGCCAACTGGAAGGCGATGCTGGAGAACTATCTCGAATGCTATCACTGCGCCGTCGCCCATCCCGGCTTCAGCGCGGCGATCGACGTGCGGCCCGACAACTACACGCTGGCGGCGCACGGCTGGTTCTCGAGCCAGAGCGGCTCCGTGCGACCCGCGGCGCTCGAGGGCAAGGCCAGGATCAAGCTCTACGACGTCTCCGGCGCGGTGACGCAGTCGCAGTACCATTTCCTGTGGCCCAACCTCACCATCAACATCAACCCGGGCTTCCCCAACCTCTCGGTCGATGTCTGGATTCCCGACGGGCCGAACGCGACCAAAGGCTCCTCCGAGCAGTTCTTCGGTCCCGGCGTCAGCGAGGATTTCGCGCGCGATCTCGTCGCCTTCAACGAGCAGGTCGCGCGCGAGGACGATGCGCTCACCGATTCGGTGCAGCGTGGGCTTCTGGGCGGCCTTCCCGAGCACGGCAGGTTCCTCACCAGCAGCGAGCCGCTGGTGATCCATTTCCAGAAGATGATCGTGAACGCTATGAGCGGCCGGTCGCCGCTTTAGTAAGAGCGCGGCAGATCCAGCACGTGCTCGGAGATGAAGTTCAGGATCATGTTGGTCGAGATCGGCGCCACCATGTAGAGCCGCGTATCGCGGAACTTGCGCTCGATGTCGTACTCCTCGGCGAAGCCGAAGCCGCCATGGGTCTGCACGCACATGTCGGCGGCCGCCCATGACGCTTCCGAGCCCAGCATCTTGGCCATGTTGGCTTCCGCGCCGCATGGCAGGCCCGCCTCGTAGAGGGTGGCGGCCTTGCGCACCATGAGGTCGGCGGCCTCGGTCTGGGCATAGGCGCGCGCGATCGGGAACTGCACGCCCTGGTTCTGGCCGATGGCGCGGCCGAACAGCTTGCGCTCCTTGGCATAGGCCGTGGCCTTCTCGATGAACCAGCGCGAATCGCCGATGCATTCGGCGGCGATCAGGATGCGCTCGGCGTTCATGCCGCCCAGGATGTAGCGGAAGCCCATCCCCTCCTCGCCGATCAGGTTCTCCGCCGGCACTTCCATATTGTCGAAGAACACCTCGGTGCTGTTGTGGTTCATCATCGTCCGGATCGGCCGGATGGTGAGCCCCTTGCCCAGCGTCTCGCGCATGTCGACCAGGAACACCGACAGTCCCTCGGTGCGCTTCTTGGTCTGCTCCTTGGGCGTGGTGCGGGCGAGCAGCAGCATCAGGTCTGAATGCTCGGCGCGGCTGGTCCATACCTTCTGGCCGTTCACGACGTAGGTGCTGTTGTCCTTCTTCACCGCCGTGGTGCGCAGCGCCAGCGTATCGGTGCCGCTGGTCGGCTCGGTGACGCCGAAGGCCTGCAGCCGCAGCTTGCCGCTGGCGATGCCGGGCAGATAGCGCTGCTTCTGTTCGGCACTGCCGTGCCGCAGCACGGTGCCCATGATGTACATCTGGGCATGGCAAGCCGCCCCGTTGCAGCCCGCGCGCTGCACCTCTTCCAGCACGGCAGCCGCGGCCGAAATGCCGAGCCCCGCGCCGCCATATTCCTCGGGAATCGCCGCGCCGATCCAGCCCATGCCGGCGATTTCCCGCCACAAAGCCTCGGAATAAGGCGCCTCGCCATCCAGGGACCGGCGCACCAAAGACGCCGGGCACTCGTCCCGCAAAAACCCCCTGGCGTGGTCGCGGACCTGTTTCAGGTCGTCGGAGAAATCGAAGTTCATCGTCGTGTCCCCTGTTTCATCCGTTGCTGGCGGGCAGGCCCTGTGGAAAAAGATTCGCCGACAGCAGCCCGCCATCGACATCGAGCGTCGTTCCGTTGACATAAGCGGCGAGGTCCGACAGCAGGAACAACGCCGCCTTGCCAATATCGTCCGTTGTGCCGCGGCGGCGCATCGGGATCAGACTCTTCGAATATCCTTCCACACGGCGCGGCGTGTCGAACAAACGCGGCGTCACGATATGGCCCGGCGCGATCGCGTTAACCGAGATATCGTGCGGTGCCCACTCGACCGCCATGGTCTGGACCACGCTGATCAGGCCCGCCTTCGCCGCCCCGTACGCCCCGCGCATCGGGCTGGCCCGCTGCCCGTCGACGGAGGCGATGCCGACGATGCGCCCCCCGGTCCCCCGCCGGA
>CANIRG010000260.1 GCA_947469635.1 Rhodospirillales bacterium
AAAGCGGCGACGGCGCAACGTGCGCGCGCCCTGGCCGTTGCTGCTGTGCGTGAAACGTTCGAGGAGACCGGCCTGATGCTGGCCAAGCCGTTCAAGAACGGTCCCCCCGAGGAGGATTTCGGCGAGCACTGGAAGGGCTTCCTCGACACGGGGATGGGCCCGGCGCTGGATTGCCTCGACCTGATCGCCCGAGCCGTGACCCCACCGGGCCGGCCGCGGCGCTTCAACGCGCGCTTCTTCATGGCCCGCGCCGAGGACGCCAGCGGCGAGATCCGCCATTCCAGCGAGATGGGCGATATCCGTTGGGTGAAGCTCGACGAGGCGCGCGAGCTGCCGCTGCCCACCATCACCGGCCTCATCCTGGGCGAGATCGGCCGGCTGGTGAAGGAGCCGCCCGACCGCAAGAAGCAGCGCAAGATCCCGCTTTTCATCACGGTGCATCGCAAGCACCTGATGATCGAGGAATAGCCGATGGCGGCGCGGGTCGGGCTCGAGCCTTCCGCGATCGCGCTGCCGTCGGTCGCGACCCCCAGCCTGCCGCCGCGCGGCGGCGTGCGGCTGCGTGCCCTGGTGCTCATCCGCTGGGGCGCCGTGGCGGGTCAGGCCTTCACCGCGGCATTCGTTCATTGGGGGCTGGGCTTCACCCTGCCGGTGCTGGCGGTCGGCATGACCATCGGCCTGTCGGGGCTGCTCAACCTCGCCGTCAGCCTCGGCCGTCCGGCCTCGGCGCGCATTGATGACCGCGAGGCCACGGTCTTCCTCGCCTTCGATATCCTTCAGCTCGCGGTGCTGCTCTATCCCACCGGCGGGCTCAGCAATCCTTTCGCGCTGCTGCTGCTGGCGCCGGTCGCCATCGGCGCCACGATCCTGTCGCTGGCCAGCAACATCGCGCTGTCGCTGCTCACCATCATCAGCATCGGCGTGCTGGCGATCTTCCATCGGCCGCTGCCGTGGCTGGGGCCGCCGCCCGAGCTGCCCGAGATCTATCAGACCGGCGTCTGGGTCGGCCTCACCCTCACGACGGTGCTGGTGACGCTCTACGGCTGGCGCCTGGCCGAGGAGGCGCGCCAGATGAGCGATGCCCTGGGCGCGGCGCAGGCCGCGCTGGCGCGCGAGCAGCGCATGTCGGCGCTGGGTGCGCTGGCCGCCGCCGCCGCGCACGAGCTCGGCTCACCGCTCTCCACCATCGCGGTGATCGCCAAGGAGATGCAGCGCGAAGTCGAGGCCGACGATCCCTTGCGCGAGGACGTCGATCTCCTGTCGGCCGAGTCCGACCGCTGCCGCTCCATCCTGGCCCGCCTGTCGGTCGATCCGGCCGGCGACGTCTCCGACGCCTACACGCTGGTGCCGCTGCCGGCGCTGGTCGAGGCGACCTCGCAGGCCTATCGGCGGGACGGGGTCATCATCACCTTCGCCGCCGGTCCGGCGGCCGCGGGTGCGTCGCCTACCGCGCCCATCCAGGTGCGCAGCCCGGAATTCATGCAGGGCATGGCCAACATCGTGCAGAACGCCGTGTCCTTCGCCCGCCACGAGGTCCATATCGCCACGCGCTGGACCGGCGAATGGGCCGAGGTCGAGGTCTCCGACGACGGGCCCGGCTTCTCGACGGCGCTGCTCGATGCGCTGGGAACACCCTTCATCTCGACCCGCCAGGGCGAGGAGGGGCACATGGGGCTGGGCGTGTTCATCGCCAAGACCTTGCTGGAACGGACCGGCGCGATCGTTACCTTCGGAAACCGGAGTTCTGGTGGCGGCGGCGCCGCGGTGGCGGTACGCTGGCCAAATCCAGTCTTCAAGGCTACATAGCGCGCAAAACCATAAGGAATTCGCGATGAGCCAGGACACAGGCGCCAACCGGCCCCTCTCGCCCGTTCTCGCCGGCGCAACGACTGCCAAGGACCGCACGCTGCTGATCGCCGACGACGACGCGGCGTTCCGCAACCGTATCGCCCGCGCGCTCGAGCTGCGCGGCTTCATCGTCACCGCCGTGGGCTCGGTGGCCGAGGCGCTGGCGCAGACCGCGCGACCGCCCGCCTTCGCCGTGCTCGACCTTCGCCTGGGCGACGGCAATGGCCTCGAGCTCGTGGGGCCGTTGCGCCAGGCGCGACCCGACATCCGCATCGTCGTGCTGACCGGCTACGGCAACATCGCCACCGCCGTCGCCGCGGTGAAGGAGGGCGCCGTCGATTATCTCGCCAAGCCGGCGGATGCCGACGCCATCGAGCAGGCGCTGGTCTCGCACGGCCGCAAGCTGCCGCCGCCACCCAGCAATCCGATGTCGGCCGATCGCGTGCGCTGGGAGCATATCCAGCGCGTGTTCGAGCAATGCGACCGCAACGTCTCGGAGACGGCGCGCCGCCTCAACATGCATCGGCGCACCTTGCAGCGGATCCTGGGCAAGCACGCGCCGCGCGAACACTGATCGCGTCCCAGCTACTTCTGAATGCGCTGGCGCTGGGCATGGCCTATGCGCTGGTGGCCTTGGGCTTCGTGCTGGCGCTCAATGCAGCCGGCGCCGTCAATTTCGCCCATGGCGATCTGGTGACCCTGGGCGGTGTCGCGGCCGTCCTCACCGGCGTCTGGACCGGCCTGCCGGGACCGTTGCTGCTGCCGCTGGTCGCGCTGGCGCTGGGCGTCGCCGGTATCCTGGCCGCCCGCGTGGCGATCCTGCCGCTCGTGGCACGGCCACCCGAGGCCACCTTCGTTGCCACCATCGCGCTGGGCGCCATCGTCGAGCAGGGTCTCACCGTCACCATGGGCGCGGCTCCGCTCACCGCGCCTGCCTTCGCCGGCAGCGGCACCGTCGATATCGCGGGCATCGCGGTGGGGCGCCAGCCGCTGGCCATCGTCGTGGTCGGCGCGATGCTCGTCGGCGCCGTATGGTTCCTGCTCGAGCACACCCAGACCGGCCGGCGCATGCGCGCGGTGGCTTCCGACCGCGCCATGGCGCGCGCCGTAGGCATCCCGGTCGGCCGCTATATTCTTCTCTCGCTGGCGCTGGCCGGCGCGCTCGCGGGCGTCGCAGGTTTCCTGCTCGGGCATCAGTTCCTCGTGGCGCCGACGCAGGGCGGCGGCCACATGCTGCGCGCCTATATCGCCGTGGCGCTGGGCGGCTGGGGCAGCGTGCCGGGCGCTCTGCTGGGGGCACTGGGCATCGGCGCCTTCGAGACCTTCGCCGCCGTCTGGCTGGGCGACGCCTGGGCGTCGGCTGCTCTTTACATATGCGTGCTCGCGGTGCTTGCGGCACGGCCGCAGGGCCTGTTCGGCGAACCCGTGGGCCGGCGCGCCTGAGATGCGCCGCTTCTGGCTTCCGGTGCTCGTGCTGCCGCCCGTCGTGGCACTGGCCCTGCTGCTGCCGTTCGACCAGCGCCTGGTGACGCTGGTCGGCGTCTATGCGCTGCTGGGCGTGGGCTATCAGCTCGTGTTCGGCCAGCTCGGCGCCCTCAACCTGGCGCAGGGCGCGCTGTTCGGCATCGGCGCCTATGCCACCGCGCTCACCGCCCCGATGCTGGGCGCCCTGGCCTTTCCCGCCGCGATGATCGTCTCCGCAACCATGGCTGGTCTTGCGGCCCTGCCGACGCTCCGCTTGCAGTCGCATTACTTCGCGCTGGCGACCCTGGCGCTCGCCGCATTGGTCAATCTGGTGGCCGTCCATGCCGAGCGCCTCACCGGCGGCGCCAACGGCCTCTCCGGCTTCGCCACCCAGCTCCCGCGCGGAGAAATGCTGCTGGGGATCGTGTGGGCCTGCCTGATCGTGGCCGTGCTCGTGCAGGCGCGCCTGTTGCGCGGCAGGCTGGGGGCGGGCGCGCGGTTGCTTCGCGAGGCGCCGCTGGTCGCCGCGAGCGAGGGCATCGACGGCAGGCGCTGGCGCTTCGTGGCCTTCGTCGCCGGTGGTGCGTTGGCGGGCCTTGCCGGCGCGGCCTCGGCGTCACTGAGCGGCGTCGTCTCGCCCGAGGTCACGGGCTTTCCGATCATGCTGCTCTGCCTAACCTCGGTGGTGCTGGGCGGCGCGCGCCATCCCATGGGCGCGGTGCTGGGGGCGGCACTCGCTGTCTGCCTGCCCGAGCTGTTCCGAGATCTCGGCGACGCCTGGCTGCTGGCCTATGCCGTGGCGACGCTGGTCGTCGTGCGCTGGGTGCCGCAAGGCCTGGCCGGGGCGATCGAGCCACCGGTCGAGCCTGAGCCGCCCTCCTTCCCCGCGACATTGCCGAGGCTCGCCGGTGGACAGACGCTCGTCGTCGACCGCGTGAGCAAGCGCTTCGGCGGCGTCGAGGCGCTGGCCGACGTGTCGCTGCGCTTGAGGGGCGGCGAGATCGTCGGGCTGATCGGCCCCAACGGGTCGGGCAAGACCACGCTGCTGAACGTCGTCACCGATCTCCATTCGCCGATCGGCCGCAGCTTCCAGACGCCGCCGATGGGCCGGACCCGCGCGTCCGACCTCGCGCGCGCCGTGTCGACGGGGTCGACCTTCCTGCTGCTCGACGAGCCGGCGGCGGGCCTCTCCGATCGCGAGCGCGCCGAGCTCGAGACGAGGCTGCGTCTGTTGCGCGACAGCGGACGCGGCATCCTCATCGTCGATCACGACGTCGAGCTGCTGGCCCGCCTCTGCGACCGGCTGGTCTGCCTCGACCGGGGTCGCGTCATCGCCGAGGGCCGGCCGGACGAGGTGCGGGCCGATCCGCGCGTGCGCTCGAGCTTCCTGGGTCTCGCATGATCCTCGAAGTCATCGGCCTTCGCGTCGAGGCGGGCGAGATCGTGGCGCTGCTGGGCGGCACCGGCGCGGGCAAGACCGAGCTGCTGGAGACGATCCTGGGCGTGCGGCCGGGCCATGTCCGCCTGTTCGGAGAGGATGCGACGCGGCTCTCGGTCGAGCAGCGGGTGCGTCGGGGCATCGGCTACGTGCCCGAGGGCCGACGCGTCTTCGCCGGCCTGACGGTTCGGGAGAACATCGAAGCCGCCTCGTCGCTGCCGTCCGCCGACCGCCGCCGACGGGTCGCGCAGCTGTTCGAGCTGTTCCCGATGCTGGCGGAGCGGCCGAAGGCCCGCGCCTGGCTGCTCTCGGGCGGCCAGCAGCAGATGCTGGCGCTCGCCCGCGCGCTGATCGACCGCCCGCGCCTGCTGCTGCTCGACGAACCGACGCTCGGCTTGGCCCCGGTCGTTGTGGCCGAGCTGTGGGCGCATCTGCGTCGCCTCGCCGCCGAAGGCACGGCCATCCTGCTCACCGAGCAACGCGCCGCCCTGGCGCTCGAGGTCGCAAGCCGTGGAGCGGTGCTGAAGGGAGGCGTCGTCGCGCGCCAGGCATCGGCGGAGCAGCTGCTCGCCGATCCGGCGCTCGCTGCGTTGATGGGCGGTTGACCCTAAGCCCGCCGGCTCTGGGCGTTCCAGTAGTGCTCGAGGTTGGCGATCAGGGCCGGGCTGAAATGGCACCAGGCCTGCTCGCGGGCATAGAGCGCGGCATAGCGGCGGAAGGTGTCGAGCGGTTCGGCGGCGAAGCGCAGCGCGCGGCGGTTGCCGATGGCGCCGACGGCGCCCGAGCCGGTGATCCGCTCGGCCACGCGGTCGATCGTGGCCTCGATCTCGTCGGGCGCCACGACCTCGTCGCAGATCAGCCGGCCCTCCGGGGAATCGCAGTCGAAGCGGCGCTCGTACATGATCGCCTGGCGCGCGAGGCGATCGCCGACGAAGCGCGCCAGCCTGAGGTTGGCCATCGCCGGGATGATGCCTTCCTTGCGTGCCGGCAGGGTCATGTAGGCGTCGCGCGCGGCGATGTTGAAGTCGGTTGCCAGCAGGATCTGGCAGCCGCCGCCGATGGCGAAGGTCTCCACGGCCGAGATCCAGATCTTCTCGATCGAATCGCCAGAGACTTCGTCGGGCGTCACGTCCGGGCGCGCGAGGCCGCGCATGATCTTGTTCACGAAGCCCAGGTCGCGGATCAGGAACCACAGGAACGGGATACGCCCGTGATAGAGGTGCGTGAGGTTGATGCCGGCGTTGAAGACGCGCTTGCCGGCGTATTTTCCGGCCGGGACCACGTCGCCGCGCAGCACCGCCACCTTGCTGTCGGGATCGAGGATGCAGACGTCGGCGCCGATCTCGAGCGCGACCTGGGTCGAGGCGTCCTCGGAGTTGAGGAAGCGCGGGTTGGACAGGACCAGCATGGCGGCCTTGCCTTGGCGCTCGACCCTGGCGCCGCCGAGATCGAGCTTTCCGTCGCGCTGGAACTTGGCCAGGGCTTCCGCCGACTCCTCGCGCGGCAGCAGCATGGTGTGGCAGAGGTGCAGCCCGCACTCCGGGTCGGCGAGGAACTGGTTGCACAGGATACCCTGGTCGATCTCCCGTCCCGCCTTCTCGGATTGGCGCAGCGCCGATTCGGCGTCGACCTCGGCCCGCGTGGGCACGAGGCCCGGCACTTGGTCGGCGGCGTCGTAGACCAGCCGCTCCAGCCGCACGAACTTGCGGCGTCCGTCGGTCAGGTGATCGTAGAGGGTGCGGGCATGGCGGCGCAGGAAGGTGAAGCGTGCCTCTCGGGCTGCCGCCGCATCGGGCACGGAGCGCCAATAGGCCGAGAACGAAGCGGCGTCGGCCGCGAAGTCGCCTGTCGCAACGATTGGATCCATGGGGAAGCTTCCTGTTCCGTTACGCAAATCAGAACGAAGACGTTGAACTTCGTCTCGAATGCCTGCGCGCCGGGTGCTCAACCCGCGAGCGACAAGGCGTCCTTCTCGCGTCGATCCGCCAACGGTCGTTCAGTTCCTGCCAGCGGCTTGTACGGCCTGAGGACGCGTAGCGGGACACCGTACTTGGGGCCCATCGCCAGGTCGTCACGGGTATCCCGGTCCTCACGGGCGATCTCGTAGTCCCATCGCATGACGGCCTCGGCCAGACCGATACGCAGGGTGTATTCGGCAAGGGCCGCGCCGAGGCAGCGTCGATGACCGCCGCCGAACGGCATGAACTCGGTCTTGGCGTAGGTCCGATGCAGGAAACGCTCCGGCAGGAAGCGCTCCGGCTCGGGATAGATCTCCGGGTCGTGGTGGATGCTGACGATCGAGATGATCAGTGCTTGATTCGCGGGGATCGTGTGGTTGAGAATCTCGATCGGCTCGATTGGGATACGGCCGCACTCGGCCAGAATCGGGTGGAGGCGGATGGTTTCGTTGCACACGGCCGCGAGATAGGGAAGCGACAGCATGTGCTGTGCCCGCAGATCGGGCCCGGCAGCTTCCATTTCGGCTCGCAGCTTTGCCCGCACGATGGGATCGCGGCCGACTTCGTAAAGGACCCAGGCCAGCGCCACGCCGGTCGTCAGATGCCCGGCCGAGAGGATCGCGAGCAGCTCGTTGCAGATGTGGAGCTGGGTGTAGGGGCGGCCATCCTCATCGCTCGCGCGCATCAGGCATCCGAGGACGTCATCGCCAACCGTGCCGCGCGAGCGTCGCAATGAGATCAGCCGGCCGGCCCACTCGTAGACGTCCGCCTTGGCGTGGGTGAAGCGGCGCCACGGCGGGAACCACCACCGTTGCAGCTCGGGATAGAAGATGATGATCGGGTGAGCGGTGCTGCTCAGCCGCGCGAGAACGCGGCGGCCTTCGTCCATGACATCTTCGTCCTCGACGCCGAACACCAGCCGCATGATCACGTCGAGCGAAATCGCCTTGGTGGTATCGAACGCTGTCGTGGTCTGGCCGGCATGCCACCTTGCGAAATGGTCTCGCGCGATATCGTGAAGGATCTCTCCCTTCGCGCGGAGATGGCCGGGATGGACCGCAGGCGCGAACAGCTTGCGCTCGTTCCAATGCTCCCTTCCGGTCATGACCCAGAGATTGTTTTCGCCGTGAGTGCCGACGAACGATTCACGCCAGAAGACCTCGTAATTGTCCGGAGCCTGCGCGAACACCTGCCGCCCGCCCTCCGCATTCATCACCATCGCGTGGTCGGTGCCCATGAAGCGGACGTTCGCGAGCGGACCATGGCGCTTGAGGAGATCAGCCGCAAAGGATTGCGGCGACCAATAGTATTGCCACCGTTGCAGCAGGCTTATCGGTTCAGGCGGGGGGAGCGTGGCGGGCGGCATGGTTCATTTCTCGAACGCGAGGATGCTGTAACGCAGCAGGCGCTGTCGGCTGATCCATCCCATGATCCTGGTTTCAAACCGGACCCACCAGCCGTATTGCACGACAAATGGATACAGCGTCTTGACGAAGTCGTGGGTCGGAAGGGTGTTGGCATTGATGTCACGCTCCACGACCGGACGTAGCCCGGCGTCGCGGGCGAGCCGCCGGTAGCGCGGCAAGCTGTAGCGAAGGTCACAGACGCCGTAGGCGGGGGAGCGGAATTTTGGCCAGAGCCAAGGCAACATCCCATGCGGCGGCAAAAAGTCCGATATCGCAAGTCTGCCGCCGGGCTTGAGCACCCGTTGCACTTCGCGGAAGAAGCGGGCCCGGTCCGGGAAATGGAAGATCGCCTCGACGGCGAGCACTGTATCGCAGCTTGCATCGGCGAGCGGCAACTGGACCGCGGTCCCCGCCAGGAACGAAAGACGATTGCCGTCGCGTGGCGTGACCTTGGCGCGCGCGCGGGCGATCTGGCGCTGGTCGATGTTGATCCCGGCAAGCGTCATATTCTTGAATTGTTCGTTCAGGATTGCGAGCGTTCCGCCGAAGCCGCATCCGACATCCAGGACCGTCGTGCCGTCGGAAATTCTCCCGGCCGCTATGACCTCGGCGGCAAGGCGCTCGGCGGCTTTCCCGTAGTCCGTCGCGTCGTTCGTTGCCGCGGCCGGATCCGGCCAATACCCCCAGTGGACGTGACGGCCGAACGCCCGTTCGATGACCTCCTGTCCCGCTTTTCCCGTTTCGAGATGCAGCAGCAGAAGGTCGAAGTAAGGCATGCGCAACGGAGGCTGGGGACCCGGCGCAGCCATGCGTGATTGGTCGGAATCAAACGTCATGCCTGCAACACTTCTGCGAGCCCAGAGTGGGGCGCTAGCCAAAGCGCCAACTCTGTGTATCGCATTTAGCTGTGCCGAAAAGCAAATGGAGCGGGCGACGGGATTTGAACCCGCGACCTACGGCTTGGGAAACCGACGCTTCGCTCCGGTGAGCGCCGGAAACACGCTGATTTTTCAACGACCTGGCTTTCAGCACATCTACGTTAGGTGCACCATAGGTGCGCTGGCCGCCGAAGAAGTCGACTGAACATAGCAGAAAATCCCGCTCGTGGGAGTTCTGTAGGCGGGTTGGCCTCACTTCAGCCAACCGACCCGCCGACCTGCGCGGGCGTCTCGCGACCGCTGCGCGGCGACAATCAAGGTGAGAACCCAGCGTCAATCAGGATGAGAAAGCGCTGGCGGGGGCCGGTCGAAGGGAGGGCGTAGCCCGA
>CANIRG010000261.1 GCA_947469635.1 Rhodospirillales bacterium
CTCGCCTTCAGCTGGGGCGCGCTGGTGGGCTATGCTGCGCTCACCGAGACGCTCGCCTGGTCGGCCGTCGCGCTCTATGCCGGCGGTGTCGCCTGGACCCTGGTCTACGACACGATCTACGCCATGCAGGACCAGCGTGACGACGCGATCGTGGGCGTGCGCTCGACGGCGCAGCGTTTTGCCGGGGCGCCGCGGCGCTGGCTCACCCTGTTCGCGGCGCTGACGGTGGCGGCCTGGGCGCTGGCGGGATACCTGGCGCAGCTCACACCCTATTATTTCGTGGGCCTGCTGCTGATCGCGCTGCACTTCGGCTGGCAGATCGCCTTCCTGAAGCCGTACGACCAGGCCGACTGCCTCCACAAGTTCAAGGCCAATGCCCATGTGGGCTGGCTGCTCCTGGCGGCCATCGTCGCCGGCCGTATCGCCTGATGGCGCGCCTGCCGATCGATCCCGAAGGATTCATACGCAAGAATACAGCGCTCGAAACGCCGGTGATGGTGCCCGAGTTCAAGCTGTGGCTCGCCACCGAATACGTGCCGATCTGGCAGGCGACCGAGGCCTGGATGGAGATCCAGAACATCGATCCGCCCTACTGGGCCTTCTGCTGGCCCGGCGGCCAGGCGATCGCGCGCTACCTGCTCGACAACCCCGACCTGGTGCGCGGCAAGCGCGTCATCGACTTCGCGTCGGGCTCGGGCGTCTCGGCGATGGCCGCGTCGCACGCCGGCGCGGCATCGGTGGTCGCCAACGATATCGACGCGCTGTCCCTGGTAGCCGCGCGCCTCAATGCCGAGGTCAACGCCCTCCAGGTCGAGACGAGCGCCGAGGACTGGCTGGCGGGCCCCGAAGGCGCGCCCGAGACCGACGTCGTGATCGCGGGCGACGTCTGCTACGAGCGCGAGATGTCGGTGCGGGCGCTGGGCTGGCTGCGCGGCCACGCCAATCGCGGCCGCCTGGTGCTGCTGGGCGATCCCGGCCGCAACTACTTCAGCGCCCAGGGTCTGGAGGAGCGGGCGCGCTACGAGATACCCACATCCCTGCAGCTTGAGAATCGCGGCATGCGCGAAACCGTTGTATGGAGGGTGCTGCCCCACCCCAGTTGAACGCCGGTCCCATGGCCAAAGCGACCCTGACGCCCGCCGACTTCGCGACCTTCTACGAAAATTTCAACGCTCCCGTGTCGCGCTTCGACTGCGGCCAGAAGTGCGCGCCGCTGAACGGCGGCTCGCCGGTGTGCTGCTCGACGCAGGCCGCCGTGCCCGTGGTGCACAAGGTCGAGTTCGAGTTGCTGAAGTCCCGCACCGACCTGTGGACGAAGTTCAAGCCCTATGACTTTTCGACCCGGCAGATCGTCGAGGAGCTGACCCACGACTGTTGCGCCGTCGAATGCAAGGGCGCGCAGTTTTGCGAGCGGGACAACCGCTCCATCGCCTGCCGCGGCTTTCCCTTCTTCCCCTACCTCACCCGCCAGCGCGAGTTCGTCGGCATCGGCACCTATTGGACGTTCGAGGACCGTTGCTGGATGATGTCCAACCTCGAGGTCGTCGACAGGAAATTCGTCGAGGAGTTCATCGCCACCTACGAATCGCTGTTCCTCAAGGACCCGTCCGAGTTCAAGACCTATGTCGATTTCTCGGCCTCGGCGCGCCGCGTCTTCTCGCGCTGGAAACGGCCCATTGCCCTGCTCGGTCGCCAGGGCGAATTGCTGATCGTCGATCCCCCCACAGGCGCGATCCGCCCCGGCCGCAAGGCCGACTTCCCCAAGAACAAGCCTTTCACGTCCGACAAGGACTATCGGGAAGCGATCAAGGAAGCCGGCGGCGAGATGCCCAAGACGGGGTTGCGCGCCGCCTGACGCGGCCCCATCTCAGGCGCGGAGGATCTCATTCATGCGCCGGACGTTGCTCATGCTGCTGCTGTCACTGTCGTCGCTGCCCACGCTCGCGCGGGCCGACGAGATCGGCTCCGTCGGCTACCAGTTCAAATGGCTGGGACCGAACGACAAGATCGTCGTCGAAGCCTTCGACGATCCCGATATCCCGGGCGTCACCTGCTACGTGAGCCACGCCCGCACCGGCGGCATCAAGGGTGCGATCGGCCTCGCCGAGGATCCCGGCGAAGCCTCGATCGCCTGCCGCCAGGTGAGCCCGGTCGACGCCGCCAAGCTCACCAACCTGCGCAGCCCGCACCAGGTCTTCACCTCGCGCGCCTCGCTGATCTTCAAGACCACCCAGGTCACGCGCTTCTGGGACGCCAAGCGCAAGGCGCTGGTCTATCTCGTCTATACCGACCGCATCATCGAGGGCAGCCCGCGCAACTCGATCAGCGTGGTTCCAGTCGGCCTCACTCAGTAGTCGAGCTTGGGCTGGAAGTCGCCGCGCCCCTCGGGGGCGATGTCGAACATGTTCCACACCGGATCGAGCAGGTCGTTGTGGCGATACTCCTGGCCGGGCTCGGCCGGGACGTAGAGCAGTTCCGAGGCCCAGGAGTGCCGGATGGTGCCACCCTCGCGGCGGAAGACGTTGAGGATCGGCATGTCCCATTCCTCGCCGTCCTTGAATTCCTGCTGCTGGCGCATCGGCTTGGAGAGCGCAATAGAATCGCCGAAGTAATCGCGGTCGTAGGTGTTGCCGGCGGTCGAAAGAAGATCGAGATGCCGCCAGCCGCGCTCCTTGGCGAAGTCGAGGATGCGCCCGATCGGCGACTTGGCGACCACCACGAAATTGATCCGCTGCAGGATATGCCGCGCCGAGCCGTCGAGCCCATCGAGGAAGTGAGTGCAGCCGGGACAGGGCCGTTCCCGCTCTGGCCCGAACATGAAGCTGTAGACCGCGAGCGTGTCCTTGCCTGGGGCGAACAGTTCCGACAGGCGGCATCGGCCGCCGCTGCCTTCGAAAACATAATCCTCGGGGACGATGCCCCCGCGCGGCAGGGCCCGACGCTGGGCCGCTACACGCTCGATATGGCGGCGGAGCACCATTTCCTCGACCAGAAGCTGGTTCCGCGCCCGCCGGTACTCCGCGCTTTCATTGGGAAAATGCAAATGTTCCATCCCGAACGAACGACCGTGGATGCGATTGAGTTGCATCACCTCTGAAAGAGGAAGGTCCCCAGCAGCACCCAGCGCGCGGCCTTCGGCGTGCCCACGAGCGGCGTCGTGTAGTGCCAGAACGGCAGGCGATAGGCCGTCACCGTCGCCGGGGCGGCGACCGAGGCGATCTCGCTGAAGTGGCCGGCACGGGAATAGACCAGCCACTGGTGCTCGACGCCGGGCGTACAGAGGCTGAGATGAAGGTCGATGTAGCCCGCCCTGGCGCGCGAATTCTCCGGATGGTGGTCGTTGTGCGGGCCGGCGTAGTCGCCGGGGCCGTAACGCAGGACCTGCATGCCCCAGCCCGACAATAGCCGCCGCCCGGCCAGCGCCTCGGCGAAGGCGCGGAACGATTGGGAGCGCATCAGGCGAACCAGCCCGATCCGATTCGCCGCTTTCGCTCCGGGCTCGCGGAGGTCGTCGAAATAGATGGTACGGGCGCGGCTCGCCTTGGGCAGCAGCTCGGCATAGTCCTCCTGCATGTCCCAGATGCTCTCCGGCGGCACAGGCTGGTCCAGCGGCTCCAACACTTCCGCCAGTTCGGCATCGAGCGCACGCCGCACGCGCGCGACCTTGGCCCGCTCGAGCAGATTGTCGGCGCACAGGAAGCGCCGTCTGGGATCGGCCAGCGCCCCGCACAAAGGATGTGTGCCGGCCAGCACCCGGCGGCCGGCACGGCTCAGCAGGTCCTCGAATTCGGGGGGAACAATCATGTCGCTTTGTATCATGCTCTTCGGGACCGCGAGCCTCTGGCTCGCTCATGAGCGGGCGGGACGCCCGCGGTCCGCATGACTATGATCGGCCATGCCCTACGCCTCACTGCGCGATTTCATGGCCCGCCTCGAAGCGAGCGGACGTCTGGTGCGCGTGAAGGCGCCCGTGTCGCCGGTCCTGGAAATGACGGAGATCCAGACGCGGCTGCTGGCCGAAAAAGGCCCGGCCGTCCTGTTCGAAAATGTCGTGGGCTGCGACATGCCGGTGCTGGTGAATCTCTTCGGCACGGTGGAGCGCGTCGCCTGGGGCATGGACCGCGAGCCGCACCAGTTGCGCGCCGTCGGCGAGACGCTGGCCTTCCTGCGCCAGCCCGAGCCGCCGGGCGGCTGGCGCGAGGCGCTCGACATGCTGCCGCTGCTGCGCACCGTCATGGCGATGAAGCCCAGGACGGTGGGCAGCGCGCCCTGCCAGGAGATCGTGCTCACGGGCGACGACATCGATCTCGGCAAGCTGCCGATCCAGACCTGCTGGCCGGGCGAGCCGGCGCCGCTCATCACCTGGCCGCTGATCGTGACGCAGGGCCCCAATCCGAAGGGCGACCGGCAGGACAGCTACAATCTCGGCATCTACCGCCTGCAGGTCACGGGCAAGAACACGACCCTGATGCGCTGGCTGAAGCATCGCGGCGGCGCGCAGCACCACCAGCGCTGGAAGGGCGCGGGCAAGCGCGAGCCGCTGCCGGTGGCCGCCGTGATCGGCGCCGATCCCGGCACGATCCTGGCCGCCGTCACGCCGGTGCCCGACACGCTGTCGGAGTATCAGTTCGCCGGTCTCCTCCGGGGCAAGAAGGTCGAGCTGGTCGACTGCAAGACCGTGCCACTCAAGGTGCCGGCCGAGGCGGAGATCGTGCTCGAAGGCCATGTCAGCCTCGACGACTACGGCGACGAAGGTCCCTACGGCGACCACACCGGCTACTACAACAGCGTCGAGAAGTTCCCGGTGTTCACGCTCTCCGCCATCACGATGCGCAGGAAGCCGATCTACCTCTCGACCTTCACCGGCCGCCCGCCCGACGAACCGAGCGTCCTGGGCGAGGCGCTGAACGAGGTGTTCATCCCCCTCTTCCAGCAGCAGTTCCCCGAGATCGTCGATTTCTGGCTGCCGCCCGAGGGCTGCTCCTACCGCATCGCCGTGGTGTCGATGAAGAAGGCCTACGCCGGCCACGCCAAGCGCGTGATGATGGGCGTGTGGAGCTATCTGCGACAGTTCATGTACACCAAGTGGGTGATCGTGGTGGACGCCGACATCGACGCCCGCAACTGGAAGGACGTGATGTGGGCGCTCTCGACCCGCATGGACCCGGCGCGCGACATCACCGTGATCGAGAGCACCCCGATCGACTATCTCGACTTTGCCAGCCCGGTGTCAGGGCTGGGCTCCAAGATCGGCCTCGACGCCACTGACAAATGGCCGGGTGAGACCAACCGCGAATGGGGCCGTCAGATCAGGATGGATCAGGCGGTGATCGAAAAGGTCGATGCGATGTGGAGCGAGCTGGGGCTGCCGGGGAGCGGCAAGAGCATCTGGCGGTAGTGGATTGACCAAAGCCCGCGGCCACCTTCACCAAGAGATCACCTCACCCTGAGGAGCGCCCGTAGGGCGCGTCTCGAAGGGTCGGCAACAAGCACCGTGTGTGGCGCCCATGCTTCGAGACGCCGGGCTTCGCGCGGCTCCTCAGCATGAGGTTACCTACTCAAAAAAGTCTCAATACCCCGCCACTGGAGTGACATGCCTCCCTCCAAGAACGCCCTCCTCGAAGGACCAATCCTTCGCTCGCTGCTGACGCTCGCCGTGCCGATCGTTCTCGCGAACGTCCTGCAGGCCGGTTACCAGCTGATCGACGCCTTCTGGGTCGGACGTCTCGGCGGCGCGGCGGTGGCCGCGGTGTCGTTGAGCTTTCCCGTGATGTTCCTGATGTTCGCGATCGGCGCCGGTCTCTCAATCGCCGGCTCGACGTTGATCGCGCAGTATGTCGGCGCTCGCAACCACGAGATGGTGAGCCATGTCGCGGGGCAGACGCTGCTGATGGTCGTGATCGTTTCCCTCATACTGGGAACGGTCGGCTACATCCTGGCGCCCGACCTGCTGCGGCTGATGGGCGTCGCACCCGACGTCTACCCGGACGCGCTGAAGTTCATGCGCGTGTCCTTCGTGGGCCTGGTCTTCAACTTCACCTTCTTCGTCTTCCAGGCGATCATGCGCGGCATCGGCAAGGCCACGCTGCCGGTCTATATCGTGGCGGGCACCGTCGCCCTCAACTTCATCCTCGATCCGCTGCTCATCTTCGGCTGGGGACCCATACCCGGCTATGGCGTGATGGGCGCGGCGCTGGCCACGCTCGGCACCCAGAGCGTGGCCGCCATCATTGGCATCGTCGTGCTGCGCATGGGCCAGCACGGCATCCATGTCCGTCGTCGCGATTTCATCCCCGACTTCGGCTACATCAAGCGCGCCTTCTTTCTCGGCCTGCCGGCTTCGATCGAGCAGTCGGCGCGCGCCATGGGCCTCGTCGTATTGAGCTTCCTGATCGCGAGCTTCGGCACGCTGACGCTGGCGGCCTACGGCGTCGGCTCCAACATCCTGCAGGTCGTGATCATCCCGGCCTTCGGCCTGTCGATGGCGGTGTCGGCGCTGGTTGGACAGAACATCGGCGCCGGCAACATCGAACGCGCCGCCGCCATCGGCCGGCTGGGGGCGTGGGTCGGCTTCGTGAGCCTGTCGGCTTTGGGCGTGCTCGTCTTCTTCACGGCCCATCATCTCGTCGGCTTCTTCGTCCCGGGCGATCCCGCGGTGATCGATGCTGGCGCCGTGTACCTGCGCACCATGTCGCTCGCCTGGGGATTCATGGGCGTGCAGCTTGCGCTCACCGGCGTGCTGCGCGCGTCGGGCAACATGGTGATCTCCATGGTGCTGACCCTGGTCTCGCAGTGGGTGCTGCAGTTCCCGCTGGCCTATGTGCTCTCCAAGCATACGACACTGGGCGCCGACGGCATCTGGTGGGCCTTCCCCATCGCCAACGTCACGATCGCGCTCATCACCATCGGCGTCTACGCCAAGGGCGATTGGAAGAAGAAGCGGCTGATCGAGACGGAGGAGGACGAGCTCACCGGCAAGGTCACGGAGGAGATTCTCGTCGGCGAGGCGACGCGGTGACCTGAGAGTCGTCTACAGGCGCATCCCCAACCAGATGACGGCTTCCGTCGAGCCGGAAACGATCGCCATCAGGAGGACCAGCGGGCGGGACGCCGTGCCCAACGCCCGCAACGACGCATCGTGGTGTGCCTGCTCCTCGCGGGCAATGTCGTCGATCGCGGCGACGGCATGGACATCGATGGCTTGAAGAGCCGCCCGCTGTTCATCGAGATGCCGCAGCACGACCCGTTCGACGGCGACCGTAGTCGCAGCGATTGCCCGGCGTCCCAGAAGTGCCGTGACGATGCCGAGCGTCGCTCCGCCGAGTGCGCACGGCCAGTAGCTGCGGCAACGGCGGACGCCGCGACGCGCCAGCTCGGCGGCGAAGATCGCGCGGTGCCGTTCCTCGTGCGCCTGGTTCCCGGCCAGCTCGGCGACGAGCGACGGCGCGATCAGGGTCGCGACCCACCTTTGGCCGCGGTAGATGCAAACCGCGCCCTGCTCGCCGGCGTGATTGACCTCCATCACCCGATCACCCAGCGATTCGGCGCGCTTCAGGCGCGCGCCCAGGATCGGAGCGCTGGCTGTCACGGCCGCATGCCGGGCAGCACGTGCTTGACCACGAGCTCGCGGCCGATCGGGATGTGCTCCGGCGGCGCGCCGCGCATGCCGCCGCTGATCGCCACCTTGTCGAGGCCTAGCGCCGCCAGCGAGCGCAGGCGCTCGATGCAGCGGTCGGGCGGGCCGACGATGGCGAAGCGGTCGATGAAATCGTCGGTGAGCGTGCCCGCCTGCCGGGAATCGCCGCGCGTATGGGCCTTCATGTCGTAGTTGTGGTGCAGCGCCTCGAGCACCGAGCGGTCGCCCGCCGACACCGGCCCGTTGGCCTTGCCGTGCATCACCGAGAAGCGCGCGAAGGTCGTGAGCCCGCCGCGCACCAGGCCGCGCGCCGCATCGATGTCGGTATGGCAGCCCATGTTGACGTAGGCGCCGAAGGCGATGCCGTCGGGATCGAGGCCGGCGTCCTTGCGGGTCTTGCGCGCGAGCGCGATGCCCCACGCAAGGCGGTCGACATCGGCGCCGAGCGTGAACATCACGCGGTCGCCGTGCAGTGCGGACATGGCGATGACCTTGGGTCCGCTGGCCGCCACTTCGACGGGCACCTTGGCGCCCCTCGCGAGACCATCGCCGATCCAGCCGATGCGACTGGCCGGCGGGGCGTCATGCAGCTCCAGCGCCGACATTGGTGGCGCGGCGTCCGTGGGAATGTCGATCTCGTCGAAACTCACCGACCCACCGCGCAGATAGATCTGGAGGTGGCGCAGATAGCGTTCGAACTGAGCCAGCCGCGCCGGCGCACGGCCGAGATGGGCGAGCGCCGAGTCGCCGCGGCCGATCCCCAGCACCGCGCGGCAGTTGGAGATGCGGTCGACGCTGGCGATCGCCGTCGCGGTCGCCGCCGCGTGGCGCGTGATCGAGTTGGTGACGCCGGTGCCCAGCCCGATCCGTGTGGTGGCCGTCGCCGCAAGGGCCAGCGAGACATAGGGATCGCCGGAGAGGTTTTGCGAATCGACGACCAGCATGCCGTCCCACCCGGCGGCCTCGATTTCCTGCGCGGTGCGTGCACTGCTGCGCGCCGCGGCGACGCCGGTGGTCCATAGCTGCACGTCCTGCCTCCCCGTTATCAGTCAATCTTGGCTGGGCGCGCGCCACTCCAGTGGCGCGTCATGAATTCTTTGCCTCACGCACATACCTGAGAACATGAGAAGACGCGCCACTGGAGTGGCGCGCCTCCAGCGATGATGTAAACTCCCTTAACATGAGTTGGAAACGGCGCGCGCGCGAAGGGGCGTATCACCACGGCAACCTGCGCGAGGCGCTGGTCCAGGCTGCGCGCGACCTGATCAAGGAGAAGGGGCCGGCGGGCTTTACCTTCGCCGATGCCGCGCGCTCGGCCGGGGTCAGCCCGGCGGCGCCCTATCGCCATTTCCGCGACCGCGAGGCGCTGCTGGCCGACGTGGCGCGCGAAGGCTTCGTGCGCTTCGAGGCGATGCTCACCACGGGCTGGAACGGCGGCAAGCCGGATGTGCTGGCGGCCTTCCACAATGTTGGCCGCGCCTATCTCGCCTTTGCCCGCGCCGAGCCTGCCTATTACGCCGCCATGTTCGAGTCGGGCCTGCCGCCCGACCTCAGCCCGGAGCTGCGCGCCGCCGCCGACCGGGCCTTCGCCGTGCTGCGCGTGGCCGCCGATACGCTGGTGGCGTCGCTGCCGGCCGACAAGCGGCCGCCCGCCCTGATGATGAGCCTGCATGTCTGGTCGCTCAGCCACGGCATCGCCTCGCTGTTCGGCCGCGGCGATGCCGGCCGCCGCAC
>CANIRG010000262.1 GCA_947469635.1 Rhodospirillales bacterium
AAGTCGTCGTTGAGGTTGAGCGACACGGCGAAGGCGCGGTCGGCGGTGGTGGGGGCGCCATTGTCGCGGTGAGCCCCGAAGAAATGCCTGCCGTCGGCGCTGTAGGACAGGATGACATGGGCGTCGAAGGTGAATTCGCGGTCGAAGGCGAAGACCTTCACCAGCTCGGGGCCGATGCGGTAGGCCAGCCGATCCGAGATCGCCTTCTGCATCATCGGCTCGACCACCATGTAGTCTTCCGTGCGCTTGAGCTCGAGCACGCCGACATTGCCATAGCGGCTCGAGACGCCGGTATCCTTGTGATCGCCCTTCTCCCACAGGCGCATGACCTGGGCGCAGAACTCCGGCTCGAACACGCGCGGCAGCACGAGGACCGGCGCCATCGGGCTCGAGATCACCTGCCGATCGCCGCCGTCGCTGCGCACGCTTCGGGCGAGATCGGCCAGCGCTTCGGCCGCAGCGAGCAAGGCCCGAGTGTCGAAGGTCGCGGCGACCCGCTGGTTGGGGTCGAGAACGATCACCCGCAGGCGCAGGCCGGCCGACTGGCCATAGGCAATGCCCGCCTGGGCGAGCAGCTCGGCCAGGAACCTGCGCTCGGGATCGCACAGAAGCAGCGGGCCATCCTCGGCGGTGCCCGCGAGCCTTGCCCACAGGGGGGCAGCAACGGCGGCCGGTGTGGCGCTGATCGCCACGAGGGCGACCTGCTCCTCCCGGCAGCGAGCCAGAAGGCTTGCAAAATGCCCGGCGTCGAGCGTCCGCAGGTCGTCGACCACGAGGAGGACCACCGGCTGGCCCCTGAACGACCAGATGAACTTGCGGAGCTTGCCGTCGAGCGCCGGCAGCACGAAGTCGGGGAGGCGATCGCCGGGGCGCAGCGCCAGCGCGGGAATCATCGGGCGTCCATGAGCAGGCGATTCATCGAGACATCGCTTCTAACGGTTTTTCGAAGGCGGTAAACCGCTCTCGACGAGATAAACGGCCCACACGACGCACAATCAGGGTCGTATCGGGATACGGAGGTCTGGAAACCGGCGCGCGGCTGAGCGATGATCGGATCATGAGCGTGCCAGACGGGCGGGTCAGCCAGCGCCTCTCTGGAACAGCGCTCCAACACCGCAAACGGGGGGCGAGCGGAGCAGAAGATGACCTCAAGCCGTCCGCTAAGTGTCCTTGTCGTCGAGGACGAACTGGAAATCCTTGCCGAGGTGACGGCCTATCTACGCCGACGTGGTGTAATTGTCGTTCCCGTGTCGACCTACGAGCAGGCGGTGCCAGCTTTGAACGATGCTGCTGCTCCGGTCGATGTCCTGGTCACCGATGCACGCTTGCCCGACGGCAACGGGATCGACCTCATCCGCATGGCGATCCGCCTCGAGGGAGGACCGCGCACCTGCATTTTGATGACCGGACACCTCGATGAGAGCGACTTCGCTCAGGATTTGCGCACGGCCGGTGTCAAGATAATTTTCAAGCCCTTCTCGCTTTCCGCCCTCTATCGCGAGATTGGCACGATTCCTGCCGTAAAATGATCGGGGAACATCCGAGGATGAGCGGTCTTTCCCCGGTGACCATTCGAGCGCCGATTCATCTGTATTGAACCTTACATAGCATTGAGACTGTACGCCGGGCGGCTTCACCAGATCGAGGGCAGATCTGCATCCCTGATACACAAGTTCCTGATGCAAAAAGGCTAAAATTCCCGTAAAATTGGGGTACTTAAGCAGGCTTTATGGCCTAGACTGGTAGCGTTACCGTGTGTGCGCGAAGTGAGCCCTTCAACCTGGGTTGCCCAGCCCGAAGCGTCGCGTTTTGTACGCTGCAGCTTCAACAAGTGTGCAAGCACGGATGGCTCGGTGGCATCAGATAGATTATTGCATTAGGTGCATTTGGATTAGTATCTGGGCAGTGTGGGCGTCGCCATACGCGCGATCACGATTGCGTGTATCATGGAGTGTGTAGCGTAAGCGTTCTGCTTCGTTTGCAGGTGTCGACGACCGGTCGGTTTGCAATCGAGCGGTTCGTCGCGGCTTCGGCGCGAAGAGCCATGGCGGGGAATGCAGAGAACTATGAGTAGTATCGTCAGGACGCTGTATCCCGGTGCTTGGGCGAACAGGGAGCTCGACTGCCCGCTCACGAAGGACGAGAAGACCCAGATGATCGATGCGGCTGCCGAGAAGGTCTCGGAGTTGCTGGATGTTTTGCGTATCGAGCATCGTCGCGATCCGAACACGCGGGACACGCCCCTGAGGGTTGCCCGCATGTATGTCGAGGAACTTCTGTCGGGCCGGTTTTGCGCGCCGCCGGAGATCACGGAATTCGACAGCGCGGAAGCCTCCAGTGAGCTGATCATCACCGGTCCCATCGAAGTGCGGTCCATCTGCGCGCACCATCTCATGCCGATCTATGGGACTGCCGTCATCGGCATCCTGCCTGCCGACGGTCGGCTCATCGGCCTCTCCAAATACGACCGCTTGGTGCAGCATTTCGCCAAGCGATTCCAGGTACAGGAAGAGCTCGTCCAGCAGATCGGGGAATATCTCGAGGAAAAGACGGCTCCGGTCGGCCTCGCCGTGCGCATCAAGGCCGTCCATATGTGCAAGACCCATCGCGGCGTCCTGTCGTCGCACAATTCCTACATGGTGAGCAGCGCCTACTTCGGCGAAATGAAGACCAACGAGCGGCTGAAGGCGGAATTCCTGCAGGAATGCCACCAGCTTGAACGGAGAGAGTCGTGAATTCGTCGGTGCGCCCCGAATCGTTGGGCGGCGGAGCAGGGCAACCGGCGGCAATGTCGGCGAGCCTGTATCGCTCCACGAAGACCTACGATCACAACGAGGGACTTTCGTGCTGTTTCCGGCAATGGAAGTCCGCGTCCCATTGCCATCTCATCCATGGTTACGCGCTGGCGTTCCGCTTCGTCTTCGCCGCGCGCGCGCTCGATGAGAGCAACTGGTGCATGGATTTCGGCGGCCTGCGCAATGTCCGGGCCTGGCTGCACGAGGTCTTCGATCACACTGTGTTGATTGCTGCCGACGATCCTTTCAGGCAAGAATTCGAGCGGCTTGATAAGCTCGGCCTGCTGGCATTGCGCGTGCTTCCCACGGTTGGGTGTGAAGCGATTGCCCAGCATACTTATGAGCACGTCAACAAGATGATAGATGTCGAGACCAACGGCAGGGTTTGGGTTGAATCGGTTGAAGTGCGCGAACACAGTGGCAATTCGGCCATCTATCAGGCCCACGCCTGAACATGCGGAAACTCTATCGAAGCTGCGCGATCCGTTTCAAGGTGTCAGGCATTGAGCGGCATTCGCGCTAGCCGATTCATTAAACAGGAGAAGCACATGCCAGTTGCATCCACCCGGCGTTCCTTCGTCGGCCTCCTCGGAGGCGCCGCCGCCATAGGCTTGGGAACCGCGGGCACGCAGGCGCTTGCGGCAGACCTGCCGGCCCCCAAGGGGAAGGTCATCCTGAAGATGGCGGGCACCATCGCCAACACCAACGTCGCCAAGGACGGTGCCGCCGTGTTCGACCTGCCGATGCTCGAAGCGCTCGGCATGCAGTCGTTCGTGACGACGACCCCGTGGCACGACGGCCCGGTGAAGTTCGAGGGCGTTCCGATGAGCCGCCTGATGGATTTCGTCGGGGCCAAGGGCACCGGCGTCACCGTCAAGGCGCTGAACGACTATGTCACCGAAATCCCCATGGAGGATTTCACAAAATATCCCGTGATCCTCGCGCTCAAGCGCGACGGCGTCTACATGCCGGTGAAGGACAAGGGCCCGCTGTTCATCGTCTATCCGTACGATTCGAACCCGGATCTGAAGCATCAGCGGTTCTACAGCAGGTCAGCGTGGCAGGTTGCCCAGATCATCGTCAAATAGAAGCGGCAATCGGTTCCTGCGCTAGGGAGCAACTGTGGCCGAACCGTTCGCCCTAGCCAGCCGAGCCCGAGGGGCGTTGGTGCTCGCCCTTATCGGCGTGGCCGTCGCCGCCGTGTTCAACTCGATTGCGATCGTGCGGCATCAGGCGACGCTGGACCACGTCTCGCGCTATAACCTGACGTGGCTTCTCAGCCAGGCCGCCCATGAGCTGCTGCGGCTTCAGGAGGCGATAGGCGCCTCCGCCTTGCCGGGAAGCGTCGTCGACGCGGATGACGTGGCGCTCCGCGTCGAGATCTTCCAGAATCGGCTTGCCCTCCTGCAGAAGGGCGAGGCAGCGGAGTTCATCAGCACGCGTCCCGAATTCAGGGAGACCATCAGCGCGCTGGCCGACAGCCTGAAGATGGTCGATTCGCTGGCGGCGAAGCTGCCGGATCCCAAGGTGTCGAGAGAGCTGCGCGACGAGCTGGAACCGCTGGTGCCCAAGATGCTGCAGCTGGCGGCGGCGGCAAACCAGCGGGGTGGCGAGAACGTCGCCAACGACCAGCGCGTGCTCAGCGTCCAGCATTGGTCGCTTGCCGGCCTGCTGTTCTTCGCGGGATTTGTCATCCTCATCCTTCTGTACCGCCAGCAGAAGATCGCGTCGAAGCTCAGGTCTGAGATGGAGCACCTGAACTCCCTGTTCCAGTCGAGCGGCGCCTATTTCATGATGCTCGATCGCGACGAGCGCGTGATCATGGCCAATCGGGCGTGGCGCGAGCTGATGGGATCCGACCACGTGATGGGCGAGACCTACAGCATTGCGGACAAGGGCGGATTGGATGCCACGACGATTGCCGAATGGCGGTCCGCGAGGGGCGCCGAGGCCCTCAAGCCGGCGGAATACGAAAGCCTGGTCGTCGATTCCGAAGGGCGCAACCGGATCATCAAGAACACCGCCACGCCCATTCAGGACCGCGAAGGGCACCTTCAGTACATCGTGCTCATCGGGGTCGACGATACGGAGCGGCGCCAGGCGGAGATCCGTCTGTTCGATGCCTCGCGGCTTGCCAACCTGGGCGAGATGGCATCGGGCGTGGCCCACGAGATCAACCAGCCGCTGGCCGTGATCCGCATGGCCGCCGACAGCCTCGAGGAAGAGCTCGACAGCGAGGCAGCCAGGGCCGATCCGGCGGGGCTGTTCGACTTCATCAAGCAGAAGCTCCAGCGTATCTCGCAGCAGACCGAGAGGGCTTCGGGCATCATCCGCGAGTTGCGCACCGTCGCGCGCAAGCCGAGCGACGAGCTGGTGTCCTTCTCGCTTTCCGATGCGGCCCGCATCAGCGTCGATCTGCTGGGCGAGCAGCTGCGCGCGTCGCGCGTCGAGCTCACCCTCGATCTCCCGCACGGTGCCGGCCCCCTGGTGGTGGGCCAGATGAGCCGCCTGCAGCAGGTCGTGATCAATCTCGTGCTCAACGCCCGCGATGCAATCATCGAGACCGCCCGCGCCGATGTCGTCGGTCCCATCGGCCGCATCGTCGTGCGCGTGCTCGACGACCAGGAAAAGCGCACGGCCATGATCGTCGTCGAGGACGATGGATCGGGCATCCCCGAGACCGCCCTGCCACGGCTGTTCGAGCCCTTCTTCACCACCAAGGCGACGGGCAAGGGCACGGGCCTCGGACTGTCGATCAGCTACAACATCGTGCGGCAGATGAACGGGCGGCTTTCGGCCGCCAACCGTCCCGAAGGTGGAGCGCGCTTCAGCATCGTCCTGCCCGAGGCTACGCGCCTCGTCTCGCAGAAGACGGCAGCCTAGCGGCTTTTCTCGTTTTGGCGGGTCACGCCCACGAGTGTTTGTTCGACTCGCTGGTGTCGCGCCCGCGCTATCGGCCTGTCCCGTCGCGTTTGTCCCTGTTGAAGCTCCAGCTCCAGCTCGATGTCGCCTTTGCATTTAGCCGCGGTTGTGCGCTAGGCGACATTGCAGGATGACTAAGATAGACAATGCAGGATGACTAAGATAGACAATTCGTGGCGCCGGTATCTAGCGGCGCCGATTTGAAGGGAAGTTTGAAGGGAAAATTGATGAGTGTTCTTTCACGCGGACTTCGTGTCGCGACGGCCGCGTTTGCTTTGTCGACGGGTCTCTCCTTTGCGGCTCTCGCGGACGACTTTCTCAAGGAGTGCAAGATCGGCAACCCCGGTCCGGATTCCGACAAGATCTGCACCTGCATGTCGGACAAGATTACGGGCGCCGGGAGACCCGACGCTATCGAAGCAATGAACAAGACCAACGCAGCTCTCGCAAAGGGTGCTCAGGCCGATCCGTCGACCATGACGCCAAAGGTGATGAAGGGCGTGGAGACCGTGATGACGGTTCAGCTTCAGTGCATGTAGCGACTGCCGTTCTCTGATCTCCAGGCAGAGGCCCGCCGGTCTACCGGTGTGGACCTCATCGTCCTTGCGAGATCGAGTGACGCTGCCCCGTTGCCGAGGGCCAGCAATCAACTTTCGCCCGCTCTGGCTTCGGCCGGGGCGGGTTTTTGCGTTCCATGGCCCGTCTGGCATCGAATTGCGACGGCGCTCCGTCATCGGGCTGACCGGTGGGCGCCTGGCGTCGGGCAAGGGCAGGTCGATGTTGTGCGTTCAAGCGGGCGACGACGAACATGAGTGACGCCCGGCCACATATAAGGCCTGGAACGATAGGGCGAACCGTTGCCCCAGCGTTACCCCTTGGTGGGCGCACGTTCACGCCACTTGCGGTTTCGCGTCCGGCTTTCCCCGGGGCTGCGACTTGCGCCAGTTCGCAAATCGCAGCGATTCTAGGAGGATAATGGTGGGCGCTGTAGGGATTGAACCTACGACCCCACCCGTGTGAAGGGTGTGCTCTCCCGCTGAGCTAAGCGCCCGGACGGGGCGCGTATAGGGCCTGCCAACAATCCCGTCAACGGGGGCGTCAGCTGCGGCTGGCGATCCGGCCGAGCGCCTCGGGCAGGGCGTCGAAGCGCTCGATCACCGCCTCGGCACCGAGCTCGCTGGCGGGCGTTGCGGTATAGCCCCAGCTCACCAGAACGGCTGGAAGGCCTGCAGCGTGGGCAGCCTCCACGTCGTGGATCGAATCGCCGATCATGACGGTGCGGCTGGCGCTGCCGCCCATGCGCTCCACCAGCAGCAGGATGTGCCTGGGGTCGGGCTTGCGGACGGGGAAGGTGTCGGCGCCGGCCACGTCGGTGATGGGCGGCATCAGCTTCAGATGCTCGAGGATCATGCGCGAGGGGCGCTCGAACTTGTTGGTGCAGACGCCTTGCTTCAGGCCGAGGCGGGCGAAGCGGGCGACCACGTCGGCGACGCCGGCGAAGGCGGTGGTATGGCTGATCGGGTCGGCCTCGTAGTAGCGCACGAACTCGCGGGTGACGGCGCTCAGCGCTTCGTCGTCCAGGGCCTTGCCGTACTTGGCGAAGGCCTTGCCCATGGTGACCTTGCTGCCCTGGCCCATGAAGATGCGCACGTCGTCTTCCGTGACGGGCGGCAGGCCGTGGTCGGCCAGCACATGGCTGACGGCCATCTGCATGTCCTTGGCGCTGTCGATCAGGGTGCCGTCGAGATCGTAGATCACGGTGTCGAAACGGCTGGCGAGGAGCTTGTCGGCGTTTGGGTGCATGCAACAATCCTTAGCATATCCGCCTTGCAGGACCGCCAGCCCCGTGGCATCCGGACCCCATGAAGTCGCCCATTGCCGTCGTCGTGCTGGCCGCAGGGGCCGGCACGCGCATGAAGTCGGCACTGCCCAAGGTCCTGCATCCTCTGGCCGGCTGGCCCATGATCCGCCATGTGCTGCAGAACAGTGCGGGGCTCAAGCCCGCGCGGATCGTGGGCGTCGTGGCGCCGGGGGCCAAGGAGGTCGCCGCGGCCTTCGCCCCGCATGCCACCGTGGTGCAGCGCAAGCCGCTCGGCACCGGCCACGCCACGAAGGCCGCGTTGGGCGCGCTCGCGGGCCATCGCGGGCCGGTCCTGGTCGTGTTCGGCGACGCCCCCTTGGTGACGACCGCGACGATGCAGGGGCTGATCGCAGCCTGCGCCCGCGAGAAAGCTGCAGTCGGGGTGCTGGGCTTCAGGTCGGCCGATCCGACGCCCTATGGCAGGCTGATCCTGCGCGATGGCGAGCTCGAGAAGATCGTCGAGAGCAAGGATGCCGTGGGTGCGGAACGCGACGTCGATTTCTGCAATTCCGGCGTGATGTGCCTCGACGGCGCATTGCTGGCCCGTCTCCTGGCCGGCATCGGCAACCACAACGTCAAGCGCGAGTATTACCTCGTCGATGCGGTCGCGGTGGCGCGTGCGATGGGGCATCGCGCCATTGCCGTCGAGGGCGATGAGGCGGAATTCCAGGGGGTCAATTCGCGCGTCGAGCTTGCCGTGGCGGAGCGGGCCCTGCAGCAGCGCCTGCGGACGGCGGCGATGCTGGCCGGCGTCACCATGCTCGATCCCGACACGGTATGGTTGTCGGCGGACACGAAGCTCTCCGCCGACGTCACGATCGGTCCCAACGTACGCTTCGGCCTGGGCGTCAGCATCGCCTCCGACGTGGAGATCAAGGGCTTCTGCGACATCGAAGGCGCGCGCATCGGCCGGGGCGCGATCGTTGGGCCCTTCGCGCGCCTCCGGCCGGGCTCGGAGGTAGGCGAGGACGTCCATATCGGTAATTTCGTCGAGCTGAAGGCCACGCGGATGGCCAAGGGCTCCAAGGCCAACCATCTGGCGTATCTCGGCGATTCCGACATTGGCGCCAGGAGCAATATCGGCGCCGGCACCATCGCCGTGAATTACGATGGGTTCGGTAAGTGGCGGACCGCTATCGGTGACGATGTCTTCATCGGGTCGAACAGCTCGCTGATCGCTCCGCTGCGCATCGGCTCAGGCGCCAATATCACCGCAGGCAGTGTGATTACGGAGGATGTCCCGGCGGGCGCGGTGGCCTTTGGCCGGGCGCGCCAGGTCACAAAGAAGGGGCGGGCCGCTTCACTTCGTGCGAAACTGAAGGCCCGCGCGGTGGCAGCCAAGCGGGCAAGGAAGAAATAGCGATTCTCCTCTCTGCTTTGGGCGATTTCTCATGTGCGGCATCATCGGAATCATCGGCAAGGCCCCCGTCACGCCCCTGCTCGTGGAGGCGCTGAAGCGGCTGGAATATCGCGGCTACGATTCGGCCGGTGTCGCCACCCTGATCAACGGCCATATCGACCGTCGCCGTGCCGAGGGCAAGCTGGTGAATCTCGAGGCGCGGCTGGCCGGTGAGCCGCTGGCTGGCACGATCGGCATCGGCCACACCCGCTGGGCCACGCACGGCAAGCCGTCGGAGCGCAATGCCCATCCGATCGCCACCGACCGCGTCGCGATCGTGCACAACGGCATCATCGAGAATTTCCAGGAGCTGAAGGACGAGCTGATCGCCGAGGGCCGGCGCTTCGACAGCGACACCGATACCGAGGTGGTGGCCCAGCTCCTGACCTCGA
>CANIRG010000263.1 GCA_947469635.1 Rhodospirillales bacterium
CGACGTGATAGTGCTCCGGCCCGTCGAGATCGCCGGCGCGCCTGGGGCCGGTATTGAGAGTGGTGTAGGCCGAGGATTCCTGGCCCGTTGCCGAGCGCGCCAGCACGCGCAGCAGGACGGCGGCATCCTCGAGCGTGGGGATCACCTTCTCGATCGTCGCCAGCACGATGTGGATCTTGGGCAGCGTATTGGAAAGATCGGCATTGCCCTCGTTGGTGACGAGCATCGACGAGCCCGTCTCGGCCACCAGGAAGTTCGCGCCCGTCAGGCCGACGTCGGCATCGAGGAACTTCTGCCGCAGCACGTAACGCGCCTCGGCCACCATGTCGTTGCGCTCGGTCAGCCGCTTGGTGAAGCCGAGCTTGCCGTGATGCTCGAGGAACGTGTCGGCGACCTGGTCCTTGGTGAGATGGACGGCCGGCGCGATGATGTGGCTGGGCGGCTCGTTGCGCAGCTGGATGATGTACTCGCCGAGGTCGGTCTCGATCGGCACGATGCCTTCCGCCTCGAGATGCTCGTTGAGCGCGATCTCCTCCGCCACCATCGACTTCGACTTGGCGACGGTGCGGGCGTTCACGCTCTTGCACAGGTCGGTGATGATGCGCCGTGCGTCAGCGGCCGTCGGCGCCCAATGGACGTGGCCGCCGAGGCCGATGACCTTGCGTTCGAACTCCTCGAGATAGAAATCGAGATTGGCCAGCGCATGATTCTTGATGTCCCGAGCGCGGTCGCGCAGCAGCTCGAACTCGGGCAGGAGCTCCGCCGCCTTCCGCCGCTTCTCCGAAAATCCCACCTTCAGCTTCGCCAGGGAATCCTGCAGGTTGGGATCGGCCAGCGCGTGGTCGACGTTGTCGTTGAAGTCGCGTGCCGTTGATTCCATCAGCTGCGCTCGCCGCCATCGGGCTGTCCGATGCCCGGCAGGTCGCCCATGCCCGCCAGCACCTCGGCCACATGGCGCACGGCGACCGGGCTGCCTTCGCGCTGCAGCTTGCCCGCCATGTTCATCAAACAGCCGAGGTCGCCGGCCAGCAGGACGCTGGCGCCGGTCGCGGCGATATCCGCCGACTTCTCACCCACCATGGCGTTGGAGATCTCGGGATACTTGACGCAGAAGGTGCCGCCGAAACCGCAGCAGACTTCCGGCATCTGCATCTCGCGGAGAGACAGGCCGCCGACCGATTCGAGCAGCCGGCGCGGCTGCTGCTTGACGCCGAGCTCACGCAGGCCCGAGCAGGCATCGTGGTAGGTGGCGATGCCATCGAGCCGGGCCGCGACCTTCTTCACGCCCAGCACGTCCACCAGGAAGGAGATCAGCTCATGGCTGCGGCCGGCGAGATCCTCCGCCCGCACCTTCATCGCAGGATCGTCGTCGAACAGACCGGCATAGTGATGGGCAAGCATGCCGCCGCAAGATCCCGACGGCGCCACCACGGCTTCGTAACCCTCGAACGTCTCGATCACCTGCTTGGCGATGGCGCGTGTCGTCGCCCGGTCGCCGGAATTGTAGGCCGGCTGGCCACAGCAGACCTGCAGCGGCGGCACCTCGACGACGCACCCCGCGTCTTCCAGGAGCTTGATGGCGGCAAAGCCGACCGACGGCCGAAAGAGATCGACCAGACAGGTGACGAACAACGCGACGCGGCGCGGCGGAACGACTGGATCGGGCAACGGACTGGACACGCCGGTCACCATGGCAGCGGTGCCAAATGCGTGCAACAGAGCGGTTGGCGCGCCGGTCCCTATTGCCGGTTCGGCACCAGGACGATCGCCTGTCCGCCGCTCACCATGCGGCCTGCCCATTCGGCGGACTGGGCACCCGAGCCGAAGAAGACATCGCCGCGCGCCGGTCCCTTGATGGCGGCACCGCTATCCTGGGCGATCATCAGCCGGCGATAGATTTCCGTCGCTCCCGGCCGGCCGATGCGCGGCCGCGAGGCATCGATCCAGATCGGCGTCCCGTAAGGCGTGAACACCGGATCAATCGCCATGCTGCGCTGGGCCATGAGCGGGACGCCGGCGGAGCCGGTGGTCGCGGCGCTCCTCGAATCCTTGAAGAAGATATAGCGCTCGTTCTTGCGCATGACCTCGCGGCCCTGCTGCGGATTGCGCTTCAGCCAGTCGCGGATGGCGGGCCAGGTGGCGTCCTCGCGTTTCATGACGCCCATGTCCGCCAGCACGCCGCCGATGGCCGTATAGGGACGGTTGTTGGAGGCGTCGAAGCCGAGGTTGAGAGTGCCGCCTTCGGCGAGATGCACGCGACCGCTACCCTGGACCTGCGTCTCGAACAGGCCGATCGGATCCTGGACCCACGCGACCTCCAGGCCCTTGCCCTTGAGCGCACCCTGCTCGATCTCGGCGCGCGTATAGTAAGGCTTGTCGGTAAGGTCGGCCGGCCGACGATAGACGGGAACCGTGAACAGCCGCGAGGGCGCGCGGCTGCCGCGCAGCTCGGGCTCGAAATAGCCGGTGAACCGGGCCGCCACCATCACGGCCTGCGGCCGGAAATTCTCCTCGAAGAAGCGCATGGCGGCGCGATTGTCGCCCGCCCGGACGGCAGCGGCGCTGTCGCAGATCGTCTTCCACTCGGTGGTGGCCACGATCTTCTCGCCGCCGTCGGTCGCTATCCTGGTGTCCGGCCCGGCCGTCAGCTTCGGGCAGGACCGGCGAAACGCCGCCAGTGCTTCGGCATGCTTGTCGTCAGCCCAGCCCGGGATTTCCTTGTAGGCGATCGGCGCCATGGCGACCGTGTTCTCGGGGCCACCCAAGCCACCGGCGCAGGCGGAAAGGAACCCGGCCGCGAGAAGCACCGCGCCGCCGGCTGGAACGGTCCAGCGCATTCGGGAACGCCCCCTCAGCCTTCGCTTTCAGTTTTGGTCAATGCCCAGTTCGGATCGCCGGACCTGGTGTCGCGCCTGAACGTCCACAGATCCACCACCCGCTGCACCTCGTTGGGATTGCCGTCGGCGATCTGGCCTTCGGCATTGCGCACGACGTTGATCTGTTCGGTGACGAAGCGGACGGTGACGAGGGCGTGCAACCCTTCCATTTCCGAGCCCGCGATATCCGAGGCCTCGAAGCCGATGAGGGTCGTCTCCGCCTTCTCGCCGCGCTCGTTGCGGCCGCGGATGGCGCCCTCGAAGCTGGCGAGAGTTGGAGCGTCGAGCAGCCCGCGCAGCGTCGCGACGTCGCCCTTGGCAAAGGCGTCGATGACGGCACCAAAGGCGGAGCGTGCACCATCGGCGAACTGCACCGGATCGAAGCTCGGAACGGCAGCGCGGATGGCGGCGACGCCGGGTCCCGCCGTGGGCATCACGACGGCGCGGATGCCGCCTGGTCCGCGGGTCGCAGACCCTGGCCGCGGCGGCGTCGCCGCGCCCGGACTGGGCAGCGGGATCACGTTGTCACTGCCCGACGCACTGGACGGCGCTTCGCCGGCGCGCGGCGGCGGCGTCGGAGGCGTGAAGGGATCGCGCGCCGGCGGACGCTCATTGCCGGTACGCTTGCCGAGAACCGAACGCAGACGCAGAATCAGGAATACTGCGACCAGCCCGATCAGAATGATGTCGTAGTTGCTTCCCACGATGGCCTCGCTTCAGAATTACATAGGCTCCGAATAAGGAAACGGCAAGGCAACGCCCCCCGGCGCCTCCCCCTGCTTCTCACCCGCTCAACACAACGATATCGACCGGCGCCGCCACCCCGCCGACCGCCCGCCCGACTCTCCGCTCGCGACCGACCGGGGCATTGTAGCCTTGCCGCTCGGCCAGCGCATAGGTCTCTCCGTCCGTCAGCGCCCGGGTCCTTTCCTCCTTGTTGTGCTTCTCGAGCTTGGCCGTGAAGTTGACGGCATCGCCGATCACGGTGAATTCCAGCCGTTCGCCGTCGCCGACGGCCCCGAACACCACCCTGCCGGCCGACAGCGCCATGCCGATGTGAAGCGCCTGCAGCCCGGCCGACCGGCGTTCCTCCGCCCATCGGTCGGCCGCCGCGATCACCGCATCGGCGGCGCGCAAGGCGTCGGCCGCCGGCGTTGCCGAGGGCGCCACGGCGCCGAAGGAGGCCAGGATCCCGTCGCCCAGGAACTTGTCGATGCTGCCGCCATTGCCCACGATCAGCGGGCAGATCCGGCCCTGGTAATCCTGCAGCAGCTTCATCACCTCGCCGGGCGGCAATTCCGTCGACAGCCGGGTGAAGCCGCGCAGGTCGACCGCCAGGATGGCGACGTCGCGCAATTCGCCTTCGCCCGCCTTCACCGACGTGGCCGAGGTGCGGATGCGATTGGCGACACCGGGATCGAAGAAGCGCGACAGGTCGCGCGCCGCCGCGCCTTCGGTGACCGCCTGGATCAGCAGACGACGTGCGCGTGCAATGGCGACAGCCAGCACGGCCGTGGTGAGCACGATGGCGAGAATTTTCTCGACCTCGGCATGCAGCAGAAGCTTGTCGTTCGAGGTCATGTATTCGACGAAATCGGCCGTCGTTGCGGGAAGGGGGCCGCCGAGACCGCTCACGGCGTAGAAGCCGAGCCCGATCCAGCCGGCGACCGCGACCAGCCCGGTGAACACCACGAAGCGCGCCTCGAAGCGCAGCGCGCGCAGCGCGATGAACAGGAAGACGTACAGCAGCGTCGGCACCTTCAGATAGAAGGCCGCCGGCTGGAGGTACTTCAGCGGCAGGACGAAGATCAGCCCCATCAGGAGCAATATGTCGGCGACCACGGAGACATAAAGCATCCATGGCCGGAGCAGCCGGCGGTAGGCGAGCAGCAGGCGAAGCGCGCTGAAGGCGCCATAGATTTCGAGGAACCAGATCTCGGCATTGCCCCCCTGCAGGAAGTCCTCTGCCATGTCGGTGGGCACATAGACCGCGGCGACCACGCCCACGATGGCCAGCTGCACCCAGCCGATCAGGATCTCGCTGCGTTCCTGCTGATGCCGGATGGCCGCGCGCACGCGCTCCGGCAGATTCCCTTCCCGCTCGCCGCCGGCGCCGAACAGCCAGGCGCCGAGACGATCCAGCATCAACGCTTTTCCAGCCACAGGCTGGCAGGCAGCGCCTCGGCCGGCCTCGGCAGGGTGGTCACCTCGGAATAGGCCAGGCGGCTCACCAGACGGCGTTCGGCCCAGACGCTGGAAAACAGCGGCCTGTAGGCGCCGGTGACCAGCAGCGGCAACACGCCCTGCTGCTCGTTGTAGTTCCGCCAGCCCCAGCTCGCCGGATAGTCGAACGGCAGGAAGATGTCGTGGATATGGACCAGCACACCGGCCGGAAGGCGCGGCAGGATGCGGTTGAACAGGATGTCGACGTCGCTGCCCGGCATCAGGATGTGGCTGGAATCGATGAACAGCACGTCGCCGGCCGCCAGCGTGTCGAACAGCTCGAGCGGCGTCGCCTGCAAGGTCGACAGCCCCACCTGCACGCCCGGCAGCCCGCTGATGTCGGCGCGCGGCTTGGGATCGATCGCCAGGATATCGGTGCCGCGTGGGGCGGCATGCGAGAGGATGCGCGTCGAATGGCCGGAGCCCACCTCGATGATCCGCCGTGGCGCGCGGGTGCGCACCAGGGTGAAAGCCACGGCGGCATCGAGTGAGGGGAACCAGGATTGATGGAGCAGCGGCGCCAGCCCGTCGAGCGCCGCCCGATCCGAATTGACCAGGTCGAGCAGGCCCAGGAACTCCCCCTCGTGCCGGTCGAACAGCTCCTCGATCGCCGGGTAGGGCGGCTGCGCACCCGGCGGCGGCAGGAGCGGCGCATAGCGGTGCGGGATGAACCAGCCGCCCGGCCGCAGCCCCAGCACGGTCGGCAGCCCGAGGGCGAGCCGCCGCCAGCGTCCGCGCAGGGTCAGGGCGGCACTCACGGGGCTAGGGTGAGCCCTTCATGCGCCACCAGCACGCGCGGCAGGCCGTTGGGCGTGGTGCCCGGCCTCAGCGTCGCGGCCTGATGGCCGACGCCATCCATGAAGACGTCGTCGTGGCTGGGATCGTGATGGAAGATCGCGAGCGTGCCGACCCCCGCCGCATCGGCCAGCCGCACGCCCTCCTGCCAGGTCGAATGGCCCCAGCCGCGATACTGCGGATACTCCGCGTCGGTGTAGCTCGAATCATAGGCCATCACATCGGCGCCGCGGCAGAGCTCGACGATGTTGGCGTCGAGCCCGTCCGGGCGATGCTCGGTGTCGGTGATGTAGCAGATCGACTTGCCGCCATGGTCGACGCGATAGCCGGTGGCGCCGTTGGGATGGTTGAGATGGGTCGTGCGCACCACCATGTCGCCGCAGGCCAGCGTCTCGCCGCAGTCGAATTCGTTGAAGTCGACACGCGAGCGGAACACATCGACGCTCACGGGATAGAGCGGCGCCTGCATCAGGTTGCTGACGACGCTGCGCAACGTATGGGGCGCCTCGAGATGGCCCGCCCACAGCCGCACCGAATTGCGCTGGTCGAACAGCGGCGCGAAGAAGGTCAGGCCCGATATATGGTCGAGATGCGTGTGGGTGAAGTAGATGTCGATATCCAGCGGCGCCTGGCGGGCGAGCTGAAGCCCCAGGCTGCGGATGCCGGTGCCGGCATCGAAGATCAGGCGTCGGCCGCCGGCCGTCACCTCCAGGCACGAAGTATTGCCACCGTAACGCACATATTCGGCGCCGGCGCAGGAGATCGAACCGCGTACGCCCCAGAACCGGACCTTCAGACCGTCGGCCAATGGCTATTCCCTGCCTGCAAGAGGCCCCCAGAGTCCACAGGTGGGCGCTTGCGTCAACCGACCGCAAGCGGGCCGTGTTTTGGCCGCGATCTTGCGTAGGATGAAGCGAAGGTGCGGGTCATTGCCTGCCGGCCCGTTCGGAGCAATACTTTGGACATGGAAATCGCCAACCCAGCCACCGGATCCGCCCTCGCCGCACCGCCGATGCGCAAGGCCAAGTTCGCCATCGGCCAGGTGGTGAAGCACCGCATCTACCCCTTCCGCGGGGTCATCTTCGACGTCGATCCGGTCTTCGCCAACACCGAGGAATGGCTGTCGTCGATCCCCGAGGAGGTCCGGCCGCGCCGCGACCAGCCTTTCTACCATCTCCTCGCCGAGAACGCGCAGACCACCTACGTGGCCTATGTCTCCGAGCAGAACCTGCTGGCCGACGATACCGGCAAGCCGGTGTCGCATCCCCAGGTGCCGCATTTCTTCAAGGAGCTGAAGCGCGGCCAGTACGTCTCGCGCGAGCGCGCGCTGCACTAGCGTTTCGTCAGGGGACCTGGCGCCGTCCCTCGAGCGCCATGCGCACGGCGAGGCCGGCGAGCACGGTGCCCATCAGCCAGCGCTGGACCAGCAACCATAGGGGCCGGCCGGCCAGGAAGCCCGCAATGCTGCCGGCCGCGAGCGCTATCAGGCCATTGCCCACGACATTGACGCCGATCTGGATGCTGCCGAGCGCGACCGCCTGGGTCAGCACATGGCCCTGGGCCGGATCGATGAACTGCGGCAGCAGCGACATGTAGAGCATCGCGATCTTTGGATTGAGCAGGTTGGTCATGAATCCCATGACGAACAGCTTGCCGCGCGAATCCCGCGGCAGGTCTTTCAGCTCGAACGGCGAGCGGCCGCCGGGCTTGATCGCTTGCCAGGCCAGCCAGGCGAGATAGGCCGCGCCGCCATAGCACAGCGCCTCGTAGGCATAGGGCACCACCAGCAACAGCGCGGTGATGCCGAAGGCGGCGCACAGCAGATAGAAGACGAAACCCAGCGCCACCCCGCCGAGCGAGATCAGCCCGGCCGCCGGGCCCTGGCAGATCGAGCGCGAGATCAGGTAGATCATGTTCGGGCCGGGAGTCAGCACGAAGCCGAGCGAGACCAGCGCGAAGGCGAGCAGGTTGGCCGTGGTGGGCATTGGGTCCTTCCCGTTAGCCTACCTGGGCAGCAGCGCCCTGGCGATCTGGTCGACGCTGGCCGTCCAGCCCACGATGGCCCCCTGGGCGCGGATCATCTCGACCGCCGCCTTCTTGAACTCCGGGAAATAGCTTTCGGTCGCATCTTCGGCCAGCAGGCACTCGAAGCCGCGGTCGTTGGCTTCGCGCATCGTCGTCTGCACGCAGACCTCCGTCGTCACGCCGGCGAACACCAGATGCGTGATCCCGCGCTCGGCCAGGATGGTCCCGAGAGACGTGGCGTAGAAGGCACCCTTGCCGGGCTTGTCGAGCACGATCTCGCCGGGCCTCGGCGCCAGCTCGGGCACGATATCCGCGCCGGGCTCGCCGGCAATCAGGATGCGTCCCATCGATCCCGGATCGCCGATCCGGAGCGAAGGCTTGCCGCGGAGAAGCTTGGCCGGCGGGCAATCCGACAGGTCGGGCCTATGGCATTCGCGCGTGTGCACGATCGTGAGGCCGGCGATGCGGAAGCAATCGATCAGCCGGCCCACCGTCGGCACGATCCTCTTGAGCAGGCTCACGTCGTTGCCGAGCGTGGCGCCGAAGCCGCCCGGCTCGATGAAGTCGCGCTGCATGTCGATCACGATGAGCGCGGTGTGCGCCGGATCGAAGCTGAAATCGAAAGGCTGGGCGGCGATCGTCTTCATCAATGGCCCGCCATCGCCCGGCCGATGGCGCCGACGTCGGCATGCGCGGCATCGGTCTGCAGCGCCAGTCTGCCGTCGAACATCACCACGATGCGGTCGGAGAGCTGCAGGATCTCGTCGAGATCCTCGCTCACCATCAGCACGGCGGCACCTCGATTGCGCGCCTGCACGATACGGGCGCGGATCTCGGCCACGGCCGCGAAGTCGAGCCCGAAGCAGGGATTGGCCACGATCAGCAGGTCGCCCTCGCTCGACAGCTCGCGCGCCAGCACCGCGCGCTGCACATTGCCGCCCGACAGGCCGCGGATCGGTGCGTCCGGCCCCGGCGTCTTGACCTTGTAGGCCTCGATCAGCCCCAGCGCCGTATCGCGCATCGGTGCGCGCTTCAGGCGAATGCCGTCGGGCGAGGACGGTGGTTGGTCGAAGGAACGCAGCGCCATGTTCTCGGCCACCGACATCTCGGCCACGCAGGCATTACGCAGCGGCTCCTCGGGCAGGCAGGCGATCCTGTGGCGGATCATCTCGGGCCGCGTCGCCGCATAGGGCTCGTCATGCACCAGCATGCGGCCCGCTTCGGCCTTGCGCTGTCCCGCCAGCGTTTCCACCAGCTCGCGCTGGCCGTTGCCCGAAACGCCCGCGACGCCCACGATCTCGCCGGCGCGGATGTCGAGCGAGAGCGCCTCGACGGCGAGCTGGCCGACATGGTCGGTGACGGAGAGCCCCTCGATGCGCAGCACCGTCTTGCCCGGCGCCCGCGCCTCGCGCTCCACAGTGGTGCGCGTCTCGCGCC
>CANIRG010000264.1 GCA_947469635.1 Rhodospirillales bacterium
ATGGTGCGGTCCTCGATATCGACGGTCTGCTGCGAGAGCTGGGCGGTGAGGTTAGCCGCCTGGTGGTCGAGGGCGGCGATCTGCGCATCGATCACGACCAGCCTGTCCTGCTGCATCCGCGCCTCGTCGAGGCTGCCCTCGGCCTGCTCGTGCTCGGCCTGGAGCTGCAGGATCTGGCTTTCGAGCTTCGCCACGGCGGCCTGTGACACCTGGAGCTGCCGCTCGTTGGCCACGCGGCGCTCGAACAGCGCGCGGTTGCGCTCGAGCTCGAGCCGCGCCAAGTCGAGATCGGACTTGAGCGCCGCCAGTGCCTTCTCGCGCACCATGACGGTCGAGGTCCGCGTGCGCATCAGCGCATCGTTCTGGTTCGCGTTCATCAGGCGTTCGGCGCGCAGCCGCGCCCGCTCGGCCTTGATGCCCTCGATCTGGGCCTGCAGGGCATCGGCCCGCAGCTTCGCAACGCGATCGTCGATGCGGGCGACGTTCTGGCCCTTGGTGACGCGCATGCCCTCGCGCACCGGCATGTCCACGAGCCAGCCGTCGGCGCGGCTGGAGATGGTGACGATGTCGGCCGTGACGCGCGCGTCGTATTCGTAGATGTGGGTCCAGCGCAGGTAGATCTCGCGGCCGCCATAGACCAGCGCCAGCAGCACGCCCGCGATGGCGGCGAGGGAGCGCGGGCGCAGCAACCAGCGACCGCGATCGACCGACCATCGCTTGCGACGCGGCAGGGCACCGATGGAAGGGGTCGCAGGTGTGAGGGGTGAGGTGACCGACTGGTCCAAGATCTACCCGCCGGCCGGGACAAGCCCAATTGTCATCTTACGAGCATAAAGCTGAAACACCCGGGCGGCCATCGCCCCAACCGGCATGCAGCCTCCCACCCCTTGCATGACGCTCTGCACAGCGGACCCTGCCGGACCCCAAAGCATCTTGCCAAGCGCGGCCGGCGGATGGACGCTGGGACCTTCACAGTGAGAGAAATCCATGCCCGACGCCTCCCATGGTCCCGCGCCGCGCCAGCTCGACGTTGCCATCGTGGGCGGTGGCCTGGCTGGCCTCTATGCCATCCATCGCCTGCGCGGCATGGGCCTCAGGGTCCGCGCCTACGAGGCCGGATCGGGCGTCGGCGGCACCTGGTTCTGGAACCGCTACCCCGGCGCGCGCTGCGACGTCGAGAGCCTGGAATACTCCTACAGCTTCTCCGACGAACTGCAGCAGGAATGGAAATGGCCGGAGCGCTACGGCACCCAGCCCGAGATCCTGAAATACATCAACCATGTCGCCGACCGCTTCGACCTGCGCCGCGACGTCCAGCTCGACACGCGCATCAAGTCGGCGCTGTTCGATTCGAAGAGCAGCGAATGGACGTTGAAGACCGATAGCGGCGAAGAGGTCCGCGCCCGCTATTGCGTCATGGCCGCCGGCAACCTCTCGACCCCGCGCGTGCCGGACTTCAAGGGCATCCATGACTTCAAGGGCAAGTGGTACCACACCGGCCTGTGGCCGCATGAGGGCGTCGACTTCACCGGCCTGCGCGTCGGCGTGATCGGCACGGGATCGTCGGGCGTGCAGATGATCCCGATCATCGCCCAGCAGGCCAGGCACCTCACGGTGTTCCAGCGCACCGCCAACTTCAGCCTGCCGGCGCGCAACGCGCCGATGGAGCCGGAGCGCGAGAGCCGGCACAAGGCCGACTATCCGGCGCGCCGCCGGGCCGCCTACGACACGCCCTTCGCCATCGGCGGCTATCCCAGGCCGACCAAGTCGGCGCTGCAGGTCTCGGCCGAGGAGCGCAACGCGTCCTACGAGTCGAAGTGGCAGGAGGGCGGCAGCATCAGCTACCTCTACACCTACACCGACCTGCTGGTGAACAAGGACTCCAACGACACCGCCTCGGAGTTCGCGCGCAACAAGATCCGCGGCATGGTGAAGGACCAGAAGGTGGCCGAGCTGCTGGCGCCCAAGGACCATCCGATCGGCACCAAGCGGCTCTGCCTCGATACCAACTACTACGAGACCTACAATCGCCCCAACGTGTCGCTGGTCGACGTGCGCTCCGCTCCGATCCAGGAGATCACTGCAACGGGGCTGCGCACGGCCGCGCGCGACTTCGAGCTCGACGCCATCGTCTTCGCCACCGGCTTCGACGCCATGACGGGCGCGTTGCGCGAGATCGACGTCCGCACCTCGGAGGGCGCCGTGCTGCGCGATCACTGGGAGGGCGGGCCGCTCACCTATCTCGGGCTGATGGTCTCGGGCTTCCCCAACATGTTCGTCGTCACCGGCCCCGGCAGCCCGGGCGTGAAGACGCAGATGATCGCCAGCATCGAGCAGCATGTCGACTGGATCGCCGACGCGATCGGCCATCTTCGCCAGCACAAGCTCGACCGCATCGAGCCCACGCCGCAGGCGGAGAGCGAGTGGGTGGAACACGTCAACCAGGTGGCCGACAGCACGCTCTATCCGCTGGCCAACTCCTGGTACATGGGCGCCAACATTCCGGGAAAGCCGCGCGTCTTCATGCCCTACGTCGGCGGCTTCGACCGCTACAAGCGGCATTGCGACGAGGTCGCGGCCAAAGGCTACGAAGGCTTCACGCTCACCCGCAACGCCACCGTACCTGCTTGAACCACATCTTCGTCCACCATCGTGTCGAGGTAGCGCCGCACTGCTGGCAGGCGGTGACGAGCCGCCTCGTGCAGGAGGGCGCAAGGCGATTGGCACCGATCGGTGGCGCGATCTACGGCATCTGGCGTAGCCAGATCGGCCGGCCGCGCGACGAGCTGCAGGTGCTGACGGTGTGGTCGGACGTGATGCGGGCGGCCCATGCCGAGCGCGCCCTGCTCGCGCGCGATCCGGACGTGAGGGCCAAGTACAGCGAATCGCTTCTGCCGACCACGCGGCCGACCGATCCGACACCTCCGATGCGTCAGGGCAACTACGCCTTCCGCTGGTTCGCGACGCCCCCGCGCGACTGGCCCGAGTTCCTCGACCTCTGCACCGAAGCCTGGCCCGGCTTCGAAGCGGCCTACGATTCGCAGGTGATCGGCCTGTGGCAGGCGATGGGCGACCGCACCGGCACCGGTCCCGACGAAGCGACTGGCGCCGGCATGCGGGAAGGCGTGCGCACGCTCCTGCTGACACGCCGCCCCAACCTCGCGATGTGGGAACGTTCCAAGCTGCCGGAGGGCGCTGCCGAGACCCAGGTGCGCGAGACGCTGAGCCGCCGCTACGATCTCTGCGACTGGACCGTGGTCTCGACCTCCACGCTGCTCACCGCCATCGACCGGCAGGACACCGCACGCTGGACGTAGAGTTCCTCCCTGCGCTTCGCGCAGGGAGGAAAGCTGTGCGAGCGCGATAGGATCGCATCCTGGAATGACGACAGTGGTAGTGCTCCTCGCGCGCCTGAGATAGGCTTCTTCCGCGGCAAAGACCGCGGCGCCGATCCCTCGGGATCGAACGCGCAAAGCAAAAGTTCGGGGGAAGCGGCAATGGCGGTGAATCCGACATGTTGATCTACGTTGCGCGTCGTCTGGCGCTGGCGCTGGTCACGTGCGCGGCGATCTCGCTTCTCACCTTCATCATCATCCGCCTGCCGCCGGGCGATTTCGTCGACGCCTATATCGCCAACCTCGCCGTCGGCGGCAGCTCCGTGTCGGCCGAGCAGGCCGACGCCATGCGCCGCGAGTACGGCCTCGATAAGCCGGTCGCCGTTCAATACGCGCTGTGGATGGGCCGCGTGATCGTGGGCGACTTCGGCGTCTCCATGATGTGGAAGCGGCCCGTCACCGAGGTGATCGGCGATCGGCTGTGGCTCACCATGGCGGTGTCGATCTCGGCCCTCTTCCTCACCTGGACGATCGCGCTGCCGATCGGGATCTATTCGGCGGCGCGACAATATTCGATCGGCGACTATGTCGCCACGACGCTGGGCTTCATCGGCCTCGCCGTGCCGAACTTCCTGCTGGCGCTGATCCTGATGTATCTCGGCTTCCGCTACCTTGGCCTCAGCGTCGGCGGCCTGTTCTCGCCCGATATGGCGCAGGCACCGTGGAGCTGGGCGAAGTTCCGGGATCTCATGGTCCATCTGCCGCTGCCGGCCTCAGTGCTGGCGCTCGCCGGCACCGCCCAGCTGATCCGCATCATGCGCGCCAACCTGCTCGACGAGCTGCGCAAGCCCTATGTCGTCACGGCGCGCGCCAAGGGCATCGGCGAGACGCGCGTGCTGGTGAAGTATCCGGTGCGCGCCGCGCTCAACCCCTTCGTCAGCTCGAGCGCCTATCTGTTCCCGTACCTCGTCTCGGGCAGCATCATCGTCTCGCTGGTGCTGGGCCTGCCGACGGTGGGACCGCTGCTGCTGCAGGCGCTGGTGGCGCAGGACATGTTCCTCGCCGGCACCATTGTCTTGCTGCTGGGCATCCTCACCGTGATCGGCACGCTGCTCTCCGACCTGCTGCTGATGTGGGTCGAGCCGCGCATTCGCCTGCAGGGCCGGGCATGAGCATCGCCACAAGTTCTGAGGAACGCTTCGCACAGGCGAGCCAGCTCCAGCTCACCTGGTGGCGTTTCTGCCGCCATCGCCTCGCCGTCATCAGCCTCGCGGTCGTGGCCTTCTTCTACCTCGTGGTGATCTTTGCCGACTTCCTGGCGATCGCCGATCCACATGCCGTCGATGCGCGCCGCAGCTTCATCCCGCCGCAGGGCTTCGCGCTGTTCGACAGTGGCGCCTGGTCGCCGCACGTCAGCGGCCTCAAGGGAGTGCGTGATCCCCGAACCTTCAAGCTCACCTACACGCCCGATCCGGCACGCAAGCTGCCCGTAAAATTCTTCGTCCGCGGCTACTCCTACAATCTGTTCGGCGTGATCCCGACCGACCGTCATCTGTTCGGCATCGAGGGCGGCCAGCCGGTCGACGGCGTCTTCCTGCTGGGCACCGACCAGCTCGGCCGCGATCTCTTCTCGCGCCTGATCGTGGCGACGCGCATCTCGCTGTCGATCGGGCTCGCGGGCGTCACGCTCAGCCTCATGCTCGGCATCCTGCTGGGCGGCATCTCCGGCCTCTACGGCGGCGCGATCGACACGCTGATCCAGCGCCTGATCGAGGTCGTGCGCTCGATCCCGACAATCCCGCTCTGGATGGGCCTCGCCGCCGCGCTCCCCAACACCTGGAGCGTGACCCAGGTCTACTTCGCCATCACGCTGATCATCTCGCTGGTGAGCTGGACCGAGCTCGCGCGCGTGGTGCGCGGCCGCTTCCTCGCGCTGCGCGAGGAGGATTTCGTGATCGCAGCCGAGCTCGCGGGTGCGAGCCAGATGCGCATCATCCTGCGCCACATGCTGCCGTCCTTCGCCAGCCACGTCATCGCCGCCGTCAGCCTCGCGCTGCCGGTGATGATCGTGAGCGAGACCTCGCTCAGCTTCCTTGGCCTCGGTCTGCGTCCGCCCGCGATCAGCTGGGGCATCCTGCTGCAGGACGCACAGAACGTGCAGGTGCTCGCGGGTGCGCCGTGGCTCCTGTGCGCGGCGGTGCCGGTGATCATCGTCATCCTCGCCTTCAACTTCCTGGGCGACGGCCTGCGCGACGCGGCGGATCCCTATGGTTGAAGCAGCACGCCGCGTCCTCTCCGTGCGCGACCTCGTCGTGGACTTCGTCCAGGACACCGGCACGATCCGCGCGCTCGACGGCGTCAGCCTCGACCTCCATGCCGGCCGCGTGCTGGGCGTCGTGGGCGAGAGCGGCTGCGGCAAGAGCCTGACCGCGCGCGCCGTCCTGCGTCTCGTCGACCGCCCCGGCCGCATCGTGTCGGGCAAGGTCTTGCTCGATCCCGGCGCGCCGGCGCAGCAGGAGCTGACCGCGCTCGATCCCGAGGGCGAGGCGATCCGCGCCGTGCGCGGCGGCCGCATCGGGCTGATCTTCCAGGAGCCGATGAGTGCGCTCAGCATGCACTACACCGTCGGCAACCAGATCATCGAGGCGATCCGCGCCCATAGCGGGCTCGGCAAATCGGCGGCACGTCAGCGCGCGATCGAGCTTCTGCAAGAGGTCGGCATCCCGCGACCGGAGACGCGTATCGATGCCTATCCCTTCCAGCTGAGCGGCGGTCTGCGCCAGCGGGTTGGCATCGCATTGGCGCTCGCCGCCGATCCCGAGATCCTGATCGCCGACGAGCCGACCACGGCGCTCGACGTCACCACGCAGGCGCAGATTCTTGCCCTCCTGCGCCGCCTGCAGCGCACCAAGGGCATGGCGCTGATGCTGATCACCCACGATATGGGTGTGATTGCGCAGATGGCCGACGATGTCGCCGTCATGTACCTCGGCAAGGTCGTCGAGTTCGCGCCCGTGCAGCAGCTCTTCGCCGCGCCGCGCCATCCCTATACGCGCGCGTTGCTGCGCTCGGTGCCCAACATCCGCGCCGTGCCGCGCGAGCGGCTGGCGACCATCGGCGGCGCGGTGCCCCATCCCGAGTCGCGGCCCACGGGATGCGCCTTCCATCCGCGCTGTCCCGAGATCATCGCTGGTCGCTGCGCGCTGGAGATGCCGCCGCCGCTGCCGCCCGACCAGGAGGGTGCCAGCTGCTTCCATGTCATGCCGAAGATGATGGTGGACGCATGACCGTTCTCGAGGTCGAGCGCCTCAGCAAGTCGTTCCCCATCAAGAGCGGGCTGCTGCAGCGCGAGACCGGCCGCGTGCGCGCGGTGCAGGACGTGAGCTTCTCCATCGCGCGCGGCGAGACGCTGGCGCTGGTGGGCGAAAGCGGCTGCGGCAAGACCACGGTGGCCCGCTGCATCCTGCGCGCCCTGCCGCCCAGCTCCGGCGCCATCCGCTTCTCGCCGCAGGAAGGCACCACGATCGATCTCGCGCCGCTGTCGAGGAGCGCGCTGCGGCCGATCCGGCGCCACATCCAGATGATCTTCCAGGATCCCTACGCCTCGCTGAACCCGCGCATGATGGTGGGCGATATCATCGCCGAGCCGCTGCTGGTCGCGGGCGTACCGTTGGCAAAGCGCCAGGCGCGAGTACGCGAGCTGCTGGAGCTGGTCGGACTGCCGCCCGCGGCACGCACCCGCTTCCCACATGCCTTCAGCGGCGGCCAGCGGCAACGCATCGGCATCGCTCGTGCGCTGGCGCTCGATCCGACCCTCGTGGTCGCCGATGAACCCGTCTCGGCGCTCGACGTGTCGGTGCAGGCGCAGATCATCAACCTGCTGCTCGACCTGCAAGATCGCCTCGGCCTCTCGATGCTGTTCGTCGCCCACGATCTCGGCGTGGTGCGCCATGTCAGCGACCGCGTGGCGGTGATGTATGTCGGCCGCATCGTCGAGGTGGCGCCGACCATCGCGCTCTATGCCCGGCCGCGTCACCCCTACACCGAGGCGCTGCTGGCCGCCGTCCCCAAGCCCGATCCGATGCTGCGCGACGCGGCGGCGGCACCGCGCGGCGAGGTCGCCGATCCCGCCAACCCGCCGCCCGGCTGCGCCTTCCACCCGCGCTGCCCGCATGCCGTCGATCGCTGCCGTGTCGAGCTGCCGGAATTGCGCGAGGTGGCGCCGGGGAATTTCAGCGCCTGTCATCGTGCCGAGGAGCTCACGCTCGTCGGCGTCGCCTGAACAACGAAGGAGGAAACCATGCGTCCGATCCTGATCGCGTTCACCGCACTCCTGCTGGCCGGCACCGCCGCCGCGCAGGCGCCGGACCTGTCACAGTCCGGCCTTGTGGGCGAGCTGGAGAATCCCACCATCATCACCGACACGACGCAGTGGCCGAAGCAGTTCAAGGAAGCCCCGGCGCTGGCCGAGCTGGTGAAGGCGGGCAAGCTGCCGCCGGTCGCGGAGCGGCTGCCCTCCGAGCCGATGGTGCTGAAGCCATTGCGCAGCGTCGGGACCTACGGCGGCACCTGGCGGCGCGGATTCCTGGGACCGGGCGACAGCGAGAACGGCAACCGCCTCCGCTCCGGCGACAAGCTGCTGTTCTGGGACATGACGGGCACCCGGATCATGCCCAACGTCGCCAAGGGCTGGGAGCAGTCGGCCGACGGCAAGCGCACGACCCTGTTCCTGCGCAAGGGCATGAAGTGGTCCGACGGCTCGCCCTTCACCGCCGACGACTTCGTCTTCTGGTACGAGGACATGTACCAGAACAAGGACCTCATCAAATCGCCGGCGCCGGAGTTCCAGGTCAAGGGCAAGCCCGGCAAGCTGATCAAGGTCGACGAGACCACGGTCGCCTTCGAGTTCGAGGAGCCGCACTTCCTGTTCCCCAGCCAGCTCGCCGGCGATACGCAGGTCGGCGGCGGCCAGTCGCGGCTGCAGTCGGAGGAGCGCGAGCTCGGCCTCTATGCGCCGGCGCACTACCTCAAGAAGTTCCTGCCGAAATACAGCTCGGTCGAGGCGATGAACGCCCAGGCCAAGGCCGCGGGCTTCGACAACTGGGCGCAGCATTTCAAGATCAAGTCGGACTGGCGCCTGAACCCCGAGGTGCCCACGATCGCGGCCTGGCGCATGGTCCAGCCGATCAACGGCCAGACCTGGGCGCTGGAGCGCAACGCCTACTACTGGGCGGTCGACACCGCGGGCAACCAGCTGCCCTACATCGACAAGGTTCAGCTGACGCTCGCCGAGAATCCCGAGGTCATCAACCTGCGCGCCATCGCCGGCGAGTACGACTACATGGAGCGCTTCATCGACCTCGCCAAGCTGCCGGTGTTCCTCGAGAACGCCAAGCGCGGCAAGTACAGGGTCCATCTCGATCCCGGCTTCAACGGCGCCGATTCGGAGCTGAAGTTCAACTTCGCCTTCCGCCAGGACGCCGAGATCCAGAAATGGTTCGCCAACCGCGACTTCCGCCGCGCGCTGGCGCTCGGCATCGATCGCGAGCAGATCAACCAGGCCTTCTTCCTCGGCCTGGGCGTCAACGGCACGCCGATCCCGAGCGACGTCATCCCGCAGAGCCCGGGCAAGGAATGGCGCGACAAGTGGGCGGTGCTCGACGTCAAGAAGGCCAATGCGATGCTCGACGGCATCGGCCTCGCCAAGAAGGACGCCGAGGGCTATCGCCTGCGCACCGACAATGGCCAGCGCCTGCGCATCCAGATCGACGTGCCGCAGACGCTGTCGCCCACCTGGCCGCAGCAGGCTGAGATGATCGTGCAGCAGTGGCGTGCCATCGGCATCGCCGGCGACATGCGACTGTTCGAGCGCAGCCTGTTCTACACGCGCGTGCGCAACGACCAGAACCAGATGGTGCTGTTCAGCAACAACGGCTCGGAGAGCCTCTATCTCTACTCCCTGCCGGTGCTGCCGATGGACCCGCAGTCGAGCTTCGGCGGCGCGGCCTA
>CANIRG010000265.1 GCA_947469635.1 Rhodospirillales bacterium
GCGGCGAATGGAACCTCGTCACCCTGGCCTGGAACATCAAGCGGATGTTCACCATGAGAGCGACCGGATGAGCGTCAGCACCGCACGATTTTGGCGCACCGCCAATCACCCCATTCCACCACAAAACACCAGTCCGACAGGCTGCTAGCCTCTTTCGCCAACAAGACTGTTCTGATCACCGGAGCGACCTCCGGCATCGGCCGAGCGACGGCGCTCGCCTTCGCGCGCCGTGGCGCCAACGTCGCGCTGGTGGGACGGCACGCGACGCGCGGCGAAAGCGCCGTCGCTGCCTGTGAGGCCGAGGGCGCCCGCGCCTGCTTCATCGAGGCCGACGTGACCGACGGCGACCGCCTCAAGGCCGCGATCGCCGTGGCCTGCGACAGGTTCGGCGGGCTGGACGTCGCCTTCAACAATGCCGGCGTCCAGGAGCGGCGCGCGCTCCTCGCCGAGCAGTCCGACGAGGTGTTCGACGCGGTCTTCGCGGCCAATGTCCGCGCCGTCTTCCAGGCCATGAAGGAGGAGATCGCGGTCATGCTCCAGTCCGGCCACGGCGGCGCCATCGTCAACAACGCCTCGGCCAGCGGCGTGCGCAATCCCAATCCCGGCCTGTCGGTCTACTCCGCCTCGAAGGCCGCGGTGGTCTCGCTGACGCGCTCGGCGGCGCTGGAATATGCCCCGCTCGGCATCCGCATCAACGCCGTGTCGCCCGGCCGCGTCGAGACGCCAATGATGCTGGCCTCGGGCATCGCCGACATGAAGGCTGTCGCCGCAGGCCTGCCGGCGCGCCGGCTCGGGCGGCCGGAGGAGGTGGCGGAAGCGGTGGTCTGGCTCGCCTCCGACGCTGCTTCCTTCGTGGTCGGGCACAACCTCTCGGTCGACGGCGGCTTCCTCGCGACTTGATCCGCGCCTGGTCAGGCCGCCGGCATGCGCTCGCGGTTGCGCTCGCGCAGGATCGGCATGATCCATTTGCCGAAACGTTCCGCCTCCTCGTCGTGGAGGTAGCCCGAGAGGCAGAAGGAGTGGCAGCCGAGGTCGATGAACTTCTGCAGCGTGTCGGCGCATTGCTCGGGGTTGCCGACCACGGCGATGCCGGCGCCCGGGCGCACCTGGGTGATGCCGGTCCACAGGTTCTTCTCGATGGTCTCGCCGATCGCCGCCAGCTCGCGCACGCGGCGGTTGGCTTCCGAGGTGGCGAAGCGTTCCTTCACGAAGGCCTTCTGCGCGTCGCTGGCATGCGCCACCAGCCCATGGGCGAAGTCCCAGGCCTCCTTCTCGGTCGGCCGGCACACGACCTGCAGCCGCATGCCGAAGCCGATGTCGTTCTCGCGTCCGTGCGCGGCGGCCATGGTCCTGATCTCCGCCATGTTGGCGCGGATGCGCTCGTAGGTGTCGCCCCAGAAGAGATGGACATCGGAATGCTTGGCCGAGATCTCCCAGGCCTGCCGCGAGCCGCCACCGAGGTAGAATTTCGGATAGGGCTTCTGCAGCGGATAGGGCCGGATCTGAGCCCCCTTCAATTGATGGAACTTGCCCTCGAAGGTCACGGGACCGCGCGAGGTCCAGAGCGCCTTCAGGATCGAGACCTCCTCGTCCATGATCTCGTAGCGCTCTTCCTTGCCCCACTTCACGCCTTCGGAGGCATTCTCGGCCTCGCTCTGGCCCGCGATCAGGTTGATGCAGATGCGCCCGCCCGAGAGCTGGTCGAAGGCCGAGATCATCTTGGCCAGCAGCACGGGGTTGATATAGGAGGGTCGGGCCGCCACCAGCATGCGCATCGACTTCGAGCGCGCCACCATCATGGCGCTGGAGATCCACGCCTCCCAGCAGGCGGTCTGCACCGGCACCAGCATGTATTCGAAGCCCGCCGCCTCGGCCGACTGCACGACGCGGTCGAACAGCTCGAGCGACGGCGCCACCTGCGCCGAGGCGAGCCCGTAGGCCGTGGTGTCGCCGGCGGTGGGCAGGAACCAGCCGAATTCCAATCGCTTGCCGGCGGACATGGGCGCCTCCTTTGTCTCCCGCGTTTATGCAAGGCTGGCATGGCTTCCGCAATTCGCTCTGGCCGCGCCGGTCGGGAAACGGCACGATCCCGCGTCTTCGGGAGATCGATCCATGTTGCAGCACGGCAAACGTCCGACAATCACCTCGCGGCACGGAATGGTGGCGGCGGCTCATCCGCTGGCGGCCGCGGCGGGCGCTCGCATCCTCGGTAACGGCGGCAACGCCTTCGATGCCGCGGCGGCGACAGCTGCGGCGCTGAACGTGGTCGAGCCCTATATGTCGGGCCTCGCCGGACGCGGCATGGCGACAGTGTATGTCGCCAAGGAGCGGCGTGTGCGTTCGCTCGACTTCGTATCTTCGATCCCCAGGGGCTTCCCGGTCGACAAGCTCTCCAACCGTGCCGAGCTGTTGCGCGGACCGGTCGCCGTCGGCGCCCCCGGCAATCTCGGAGGCTGGTGCGAGATGGTCGACACCTACGGCACCAGGAAGCTGCCCGAGCTGTTCGCTCCCGCCATCAAGCTGGCGCGCGACGGCTTCGGCCTGATCGAGTTCAACGTCGAGGAGATGGGCGGCAGCGTCAATTCCGAGCTGCGCGCGCAGCCCAAGCTCTATCCCGAATGGAACCGCGTCTATCGCGAGGGCATCGAGGGCGGCACACCGAGGATCGGCGCCGTGCTGCGCCAGCCCGACCTCGCCAGGACGCTCGAAGCGCTCGCGGCCGAAGGTCCGTCGCTGATGTACGGCGGCGCGCTCGGCAAGAAGCTCGTGGAGCGGCTGCAGGAGCTGGGCGGCGTGCTCACCATGGACGACCTGATCGAGGCGCGCGCCGTCTGGGTCGATCCTGTTTCCGTCGACTATCGCGGCCGCACGGTGCATGTCCCGCCGCCGCCCTGCGAGGCCTTCCAGTACCTTCTCACGCTGCGCATCCTCGAGGGCTTCGACCTCAAGAGCATGCCGCGCAACGGCACCGACCATGTCGACACGGTGCTGCGCGCCATCCGCGTCGCCGCCGGCGTGCGCATCGCCAACAGCATGCCCTCCAAGCAGAAGCTGGCCGAGCTCCTGTCCGACGGCCATGTCGAGACCCTGCGGGCGCGCGTGCGCGACAAGAAGCCGATCACCGGCGCGACCGAGCAATGGACGCCGCCGGAGACGGAAGGCCACACCACCTCGTTCTCCATCGCCGACTCCGACGGCAACATGGTCTGCGTGACGCAGAGTCTCGGCAGCGTGTTCGGCTCGGGCGTGGTCGTGCCCGGCACCGGCCTCTGCCTCAACAATTTCCTCTACTGGGCCGACGTGAACCCGAAGAGCCCCAACCGCGTGAAGGCCGGCGACAACATGCCGATCTGCGTCGCCCCCTCGATCGTGACGCAGGGCGACAAGGCGGTGATGGCGCTGGGCACGCCCGGCAGCTACGGCATCCTGCAGACGCAGCCGCAGGCTTTCGTGCAGTACATCGACTACGGCATGCCGCTGCAGCAGGCGATCGAAGCGCCGCGCGCACGCCTCACCGACGGCCGCGACGTGCTGCTCGAATCGCGCGTCGACGCCAAGGTCCATGCCGAGCTGCGCGAGCGCGGCCACAACCTCACCTCCGGCCCCGACTGGACCATGAAGGTGGGCGGCATGCAGGGAGTGGCGGTCGATCCCGAGACCGGCACCTTCACCGGCGGCTGCGATCCCCGCCGCGATGGCTACGTGGTGCCTGTGTAGGGCGCGGAAGACTACTTTCGCGGTCGGGACGGTTCGGAGATCTCGGCCACAGCAGCGCCGACGGAGCCCAGGGCTGCGGCGCGCGGCTCGGTGGCGATGTCTCCCAGGGACACGATGCCGACCAGCGCCTTGTCGCGATTGAGGATTGCCAAGCGGCGGACCTGAAGCGTCTTCATCCGGTCCAGGACCTCGTCCGACTCCTCGTCCTCGAAGGCATAGGCGATGTCCGCCGTCATGCAGTCGCGTACCAGGCTGTCGATCGGCGACAGGCCCGCAGCCACGCCGCGCACCACGATGTCGCGATCGGTGATCGCGCCCACCAGGCGCCGCCCATCGCAGACCGGCAGCGAACCGACACCGAGCGCTTCCATCGCGGCAGCAGCCTGTTGCAAGGATGCATCGGGCGCCACCGTCTCGACCCCACGGGTCATGATCTCGGAAATCTGCATGAGTATCTAATGCAACGCAGGGCCGATGGTTGCGGCGGTGCAACGCTCCTTCGCCGGGAGGCGTTGTTTCGCCATGAGCAACAGCAAGCATCCCACGCGGCGCGTTGTGCTGGGCACTGGTGCCGCCCTCACGGCCCTTCACGGCACCGGTACGGTGGCGCTCGGCCAAACCCCGGCGATGGCGCCCGCCGAACCGGTCATGACCGTCGATGTGGCGATGACGGTGAATGGGCAGCATCAGGCCTTCAAGCTCGATCCGCGCACCACGCTTCTCGATGCGTTGCGTGAGCATCTTCACCTCACGGGGACGAAGAAGGGCTGCGACCATGGCCAGTGTGGAGCGTGCACCGTCCTGGTGAACGGCGAGCGCCGCAACGCCTGCCTCAATCTCGCGGTGGCGCGGGCCGGCGACGACATCACCACCATCGAGGGGCTGAGCGACAAGGACGAGCTCCATCCCATGCAGGCGGCCTTCGTCGCCCACGACGGTTTCCAGTGTGGATACTGTACGCCGGGACAGATCTGCTCCGCCGTCGGCATGCTCGACGAGCTCAAGGCCGGCCTGCCCTCCGCCGTTACGCCGGAGCTGACCGCGACGGCGATGCAGATCGCCGAAGCCGAGATCCGCGAGCGCATGAGCGGCAATATCTGCCGCTGCGCCGCGTACCCCAACATCGTCGCCGCCATCCTCGAAGCGGCGGGAAAGGCCGCGGGATGAAAGCCTTCACCTACGAGCGCCCCGCCGATACGGCGGCCGCGGTCCGGGCGGTCGCCAGGCCCGGCGCGAAGTTCCTGGGCGGCGGCACCAATCTCCTCGATCTCATGAAAGTCGAGGTCGAGACGCCGACCCATCTGGTCGACGTGACGCGCCTGCCCCTGTCCGATATCGACGATGCCCCCAACGGCGGCCTGCGCATCGGCGCCACGGTGACCAATTCCGAGCTTTCCAACGACAAACGTGTCCGCGAACGCTTTCCGATGCTCTCGCTGGCGCTGCTCAACGGTGCCTCCGGCCAGCTGCGCAACCAGGCGACCACGGCCGGCAATCTTCTTCAGCGCACGCGGTGCTACTATTTCTACGACCCGTCCAAGCCCTGCAACAAGCGGGTGCCCGGCAGCGGCTGCTCGGCGCTGAACGGCTACAATCGTATCCATGCCGTGCTGGGCGGTAGCGAGGCCTGCATCGCCGTGCATCCCTCCGACATGGCGGTCGCCATGGCGGCGCTCGATGCCGAGGTCGAAGTGCAATCGATCTCCGGGACGCGGTTGCTCAAGATCGCCGATCTGCACCGTCTGCCCGGCACCTCGCCGCAGCAGGAGACCAATCTCGCGGCCGGCGAGCTGATCACCGCGGTGGTGCTGCCCACACCTCCAGGCGGCGGGCAGGTCTATCGCAAGGTACGCGACCGCGCGTCCTATGCCTTCGCGCTCGTGTCGGTCGCGGCGCTCGTCGAGGTCAAGGACGACCACATCACTGCCGCCCGCATCGCGCTGGGCGGCGTCGCGCCCAAGCCGTGGCGGGCGCTTGATGCCGAGCGCCTCCTGGTGGGGCAGGCCGTCAACGACGACGCCTTTGCCGCCGCCGGCGAAGCCGCCGTCGCCGGGGCGCAAGGCCATGGCCACAACGACTTCAAGATCGTGCTTGCCGCCCGGACGGTGGCGCGCGCCCTGGCCGATGCCGCCGCGCAGAGGAAAGGATAGACCATGCCCGATTCCGTGATCGGCCAACCCCTCGACCGCGTCGACGGCAAGGCCAAGGTGACCGGCGCCGCGCGCTACGCGGGCGACACCCAGGCAACGGGGCGTCTTGCCTTCGGCGTCATCGTCACCAGCACGATCGGGCAGGGCACCATCTCCGGCACCGACACCGCAGCGGCCAAACGCGCTCCCGGGGTGCTGATGGTGATGACCCACGAGAACGCACCGCGCCAGGCAGCCTTCAAGCATGCCGGCGAGGATCGGCACGCACGCCCCAAGCCCCAGCTCACCGAACGCGTGGTGCATCATCATGGCGAGCCGGTGGCGCTGGTCGTGGCGGAGACTTTCGAGCAGGCGAATGCTGCGGCCCGCATGGTGAAGGTGTCCTGCAAGGCCGAGCCGGGACTCTACGACTTCAACGATGCCAAGCGGTTGGCACGCACCCCGCGCGAGATCGAGGAAAGCAAGGCCCACTCGAAGGTCGGCGACTTCGACAAGGGGTTCGCCCAGGGCGCGGTCAAGATCGACGCGACCTATTCCACTCCATACCAGAACCACAATCCGATGGAGCCGCCGGCGAGCGTGGCCGAATGGTCGGGCGAGAAGCTCACCATCCACAGCGCCGTGCAGCTCGTCCACAGCGCGCATCAGTCGATCGCCGACACCCTCAAGATCCCGCCCAGGAATGTCGAGGTGGTGAGCGAGTACATCGGCGGCGGCTTCGGCGGCAAGCTGCCGGTCTATGCCGACGCCATCCTGGCTGCCCTGGCGGCGCGCGAACTCAAGCGCCCGGTCAAGGTCGTCATGACGCGCCAGCAGATGTTCGAGATGGCCGCCCATCGCGCCGCCACCTTGCAGCGCGTGCGGTTGGCTGCGGACGGCGAAGGGAAGCTCACCGCCATCGCCCACGAGGTCTGGTCGCAGTCGGCTCGTATGGACGAATATACAGAGTCCGCCGCGTCGAGCACGCGCGCTATCTACGCCGCGCCCAACCGGCTCACCCGCCATCTCATCGTGCCGCTCGACCTGCCGGTGGCGGATTCGATGCGCGCGCCCGGCGATGCCGTGGGGCAGCTCGCCGTGGAGCAGGCGATGGACGAGCTCGCCGACAAGCTCAACCTCGATCCGCTGGAGCTGCGACTGCGCAACGAGCCGGCGGAGGATCCCGAGAAGAACATTCCCTTCTCCACCCGCTCGCTGGTGGCCTGCCTCAAGGACGGCGCGGAGCGCTTCGGCTGGAGCCATCGCGCCAGGACGCCCGGCACGATGAAGGACGGGCAGTGGCTGGTCGGCATGGGCATGGCGACCGCCATCCGTCCCAATTTTCGTCGTCCGGCAAGCGCGCGCGTGCACATGGACGAGCGCCGCCATCTCACGGTCGAGATGGACATGACCGATGTCGGCACCGGCTCCTACACCATCTTCGCCCAGGTTGCGGCCGAGCTGCTCGAGGTTCCCGTCGAGGACGTGACGGTGCAGCTCGGGCACAGCGGCTATCCGAAAACCCCGGGATCGGGCGGCTCTTTCGGCGCGGCGAGCTGCACGTCGGCCTTGCGCGAGGCCTGCATCGCCCTCAAGGCCAAGCTCGACGCAGGCCAGGGGCCCGGCAATCTCTCCGCCGAAGGCAAATCGGAACCGGGGGATGAATACAAGAAATTCTCCCAGTACAGCTACGGCGCCAACTTCGCCGAGGTCGCGGTGGATGCGACCACGGGCGAGGTCCGGCTGCGCCGCATGCTGGGCGTGTTCGATGCCGGCCGCATCCTCAACGCCAAGACGGCGCGGTCGCAGCTGATCGGCGGCATGATCTGGGGCGTGAGCTCGGCCCTGCACGAAGCCGGTATCGTCGATCCGCGCTTCGGCTCGTTCGTGAACAACGACCTCGCCGGCTATCACGTGCCCGTCCATGCCGACATCCCGGCGAGCCTCGACGCGGTCATGCTGGCCGGCTTCGACGACAAGTCGAGCCCGCTCGGCTCCAAGGGCGTAGGGGAGCTCGGCATCTGCGGGGCCGGCGCCGCCATCGCCAATGCCGTCTTCAACGCCTGCGGCGTGCGGGTGCGCGACTATCCCATCACGCCGGACAAGATCCTGAACGGCTTCCTGCGGCCGAACCTCGCCCAGCAGCGCTGAAGGCATCTCACCTCTTCGATTTTCGGCTGGCGCGCCTCTTGCACTTCCGCCATGACGCTTGCGCAGGGCGCGCGGGCAAGATGGAATGCGCGCCAACGAATTCGAACCAAGGGATGGTCCATGAAGCATTTGGGATGGCTGGCTGGAGCCGCGCTGGCAATCGTGGCGCTGGGCGGCGCCGAGGCGCAGCAGACGCCGCGCAAGGGCGGCACGATCCGCATGACGGCGCCTTACGCCGCGAGCTTCGGCAGCCTCGATCCGCACACCACGCCGCGCGCCCAGGACGAGATCGTGGGCAAGGCGCTGAACCGCACCCTCTACAACTGGAATTCCGCCGAAAACAAGCTCGAGCTCGAGCTCGCCAAGTCGGTCAGCGCCTCGACCGACGGCCTGGTCCATACCTTCAAGCTGCGTGACGACGTCTATTTCCACAACGGCCGCAAGATGACCGCCGATGACCTCATCTGGTCGTGGACGCGGCTCATGGAGAGCGGAAAGGGCTATCCCGGTGCGCGCTACGTCCGCCTGATCAAGGGCGCGGTCGCCGTCGAGAAGGGCGAGGCCAAGGAGATCGCCGGCCTCAAGAAGGTCGACGATTTCACGCTCGAGATGACGATCACCGACATCGTCGACCCGGGCTTCTACTTCTTCGACGGCACGACCGCGATCCTGCCCAAGGAGGAGGTCGAGAAGGGCAACTTCGCCAGCAATCCGGTGAGCCTCGGACCGTTCAAGTTCAAGGAGCATATCCCGGGCTCCCGTGTCGTGCTCGAGCGCTTCGACAAGTTCTACAAGCCCGGCAAGCCCTATGCCGACCGCATCGTCATCGTGCTGATGTCCGAGGCCGCCGCGCGCGACGTCGCGTTCCGCAACAAGGAGATCGACACCTCGATCCTGGGGCCTGCTCAGTACGTCGCCTATCGCGACGATCCGCAGCTCAAGGGCGGCATCCTCGAGGTCGCCGAGATGTTCACGCGCTCGATGCGCATGAATCCCGACTTCAAGCCCTTCTCCGACAAGCGCGTGCGCCAAGCCATCAACCACGCCATCGACACCGACCTGATCGTGAAGCGCCTGGTCAAGGACAAGGCCTATCGCGCCACCTCCTGGCTGCCGCTCTCCTCGCCCTCGTTCGACAAGAACGTGAAGCCCTACGCCTTCGATCCCGACAAGGCCAAGAAGCTGCTGGCCGACGCGGGCTATCCCAACGGCTTCGAGTTCGAATGGACGACCAGCCAGAACGAGAGCTGGGGCCTGCCGATCGTCGAGGCGGTGATCCCGATGCTGGCCCGGGTCGGCATCAAGGCCAAGCCCAAGATGATCGA
>CANIRG010000266.1 GCA_947469635.1 Rhodospirillales bacterium
AGCGCGGTGCGGATCGTCTCCTGGCACTGCTGCGGACCGGCGGAAAAAGCGATGACCTCGGTCGCGACGCCCTTCTCGCGAAGGCGGATCGCCTCTTCCACGGCGATCTCGTCGAAGGGGTTCATCGACATCTTGACGTTCGCCGTCTCGACACCGGTGTTGTCGGCCTTGACGCGGATCTTGACGTTGTAGTCGATGACCCGCTTGACCCCGACGAGCACTTTCATCGCGTTGCGCCTATTCGTGAGTTGCGGCCGAGCCTCCCGCCCGGCGAAGGGGTTTTCGTGTACGGCTCGTGCATCGAGCCTGTCAAGGCGATGCCGCGTTGCACAAAATCGCAGGGCGGAAGCATTTGGGTATATGTTTCAACGGGTTAGGAGCTTAACGCGCTCCACCGGGCACCCACAATACATCGGAAGCGCCGTTGTCGTTGAGCCTTCGGCCGAGCACGAAGAGGTGGTCGGAGAGACGATTGATGTACTTGATCGCCTCAGGGTTGATGGGCTGCGCCGCCGCCAGCGCCGTCATGTGACGCTCCGCCCGACGCGCCACGGTGCGGGCGAGATGCAGCCAGGCCGAGGCCTCGCTGCCACCCGGCAATATGAAAGAGGTGAGCGGAGCCAGCTCGGCATTCATCTCATCGATCTCGCGTTCCAGCCGGTCGGTCTGCGAGGCGACGATGCGCAGCGCTGTGCCGCCTTCCTTGGCCTCGATGGTGCAGAGGTCGGCGCCGAGATCGAACAGGTCGTTCTGGATGCGCGCCAGCATTGTATCGACGTGGATGCGATGGGCGACGTTCTTCAGCGTGCGACCGCAGGCGTTGCGCGCGAGGCCGATCACCGAGTTGGCCTCGTCGACGGTGCCGTAGGCCTCGACCCTGAGGTCGTGCTTGGCCACGCGTTCGCCGCGGCCCAGCGAGGTCTCGCCCGCGTCTCCGCCCTTGGTGTAGATGCGCGTCAGCGTGACCATCAGGCGCGGCTCGCCAGGTACCAGCAGAAGATCAGCACGATGGTGAGGATCTGCAGCCGCACGCGCCACCACATCAGCTTGTTGGAGCCGCGCGCGCGTTCGAGGCTGTCGGCGGGACCGCGGGCCATGCTGATCAGGCCGGCGAAGAGCATGCCGAGCGTGGCCAGGCCCGACAGGATCACCATCACGAACAGGACGTTCTCGAGCTTCATGCGCGCCTCCTCTCGTTGTGGCGGCCGGCGCCGGTGCGGGCGCCCGCCCAGGGTCTCATGTCACGCGACGGCGCGACGCCGGTCGCCAGCTTGAAGATCGCCTCGGCCGCCATCTCGGCCGACCAGAGGGCCGCGTGCACCGTGCCATATTCGACCGGCTCCGTCGCCTCGCCGGCGAAGAAGACACGGTCGCCCAGCGGCCGCGCGTGGGTCTCGCGATCCTCCGTCGGGCTGCCGACACCGGGATAGGAATAGCCGCCGCGCGACCAGGGATCGGAGAGCCAGCGCGGGAAGACGAAGGCCTCGGGCTCGGGCACGGCATTGCCGCCGAACATCTTGCGCAGCGAGGTCATGGCGACCTCCTTCACTTCCTCGTCGCTCGCCGAGCGATCCAGCCGCGCCGCCGTATGACCGTTGGCGAAGGACAGGAGAATCGGCAGGCCGGTCTCGTCGAGATGGCTGACGAAGGTGTTGAAGGTGCCGCGCTTCTGTGGCGAGTCGGGAAGCCGGCCGAACCATTTCGACTTGTCGGGCCAGAAGGCATGCGGGAAGCGGAGATAGATCTTGCCCAGCACGCCCGCGCCATAGCCCAGCCGGCCGATGGCGATCTGCTGCTCCACGGGCGGCGGCGGGTCGAATGACGGCAGGCCGGCGCGCAGCAGGCCCAGCGGCACGGTCACGATCGCGCGGTCAGCCGCGATCTTCTCTCCGCTCTGCAGGATCACGGTCACGCCCTCGCCGCCCCAGGCGATCCTGGCCACCGGCGCGTTGAGGCGGATATCGAGGCCCTGTTGCGCATCGTCGATCAGGAGCCGGAAGCCGCCGCGCGGCTGGGCATTGCCGTCGAGCCCTTCCGTCGGAAACCATTCCTCGACGGCGACGGCATCGTAAGGCGCGCCCTGCACGCCCTCGCTGCCTTCGACGAAGGTGGTGATGATGAGTCGGTCGAGGAGCGGCAGCCACGGCGCCGACAGCAGCGGATCGACCGCCTGCTTCACCGAGACCGAGCGCGGGCCCCAGACACGGGCCATCGCCTTGCTCTTCCAGCTGTGCCAGGCGATGGCGCCGCGGAAGGCGATGCGCCCCAGCACGGCGCGCCGCCGCTGGCCGTCGCGCGTGCGCTCGGTGGCGCGCTCGTCGATCAGGAGGCGGTCGGCGTTGGATTCGACCAGCGCGATACCGAGCTTGTCGCACCACAGGGCCAGCGGATTGCCCTCGACGCCATGCACCCACGAGCCGCCGAGGTCGAGCGGCGCGCCCAGCCGGTCGTCGGTCCAGGTGCGGCCACCCAGCCGCGCGCGCGCCTCGAGCACCGTGACCTGGCAGCCGGAGTCATGCAGCAGCCGCGCCGCGACGAGCCCCGCCATGCCGGCGCCGACCACGACGACGCGCTCGGGCCTGGCCGCGCCCATCGACCAGCTGCCAGTCATTCCAGCACCAGCTCCGGAAGCTGCCTCATGTCGTTGAACAGGAATCCACCCGCCGCTCCCAAGCCATCTCGGTCGGCATAGGGCGCCGCCGCGTAAGCCAGCGCCCGCATCCCGGCCGAGCGCGCGGCCTCGACGCCGGGCACCGAATCCTCGACGACGACGCAGTCGAATGGCTGCACGTTCATCGAGATCGCGGCATGCAGGAAGAGATCGGGAAACGGCTTTCCGCGTTTCACCTGGCTGGCGCTGAAGATGCGGCCCTCGAAGAAGTCCCACAGCCCGGTGAGGCCGAGGGTGAAGCGCATCTTCTCCAGAGCGCCCGAGCTCGCGACGCAGGTCTCGATGCCGGCCGCCTGCAACGCCAGCGCCGCGTCCTTCACGCCGGCGATGGCCTGCAACGGTGCATCACGGAAACCCTGGTAGGTCACGACCTGCATCTTCTCGACGAAATCGTCGGGCAGCTTGGCACCGATCTCGGCCTCGCAGATCTCGACGCAGGACTTCAGCGAGCGCCCCATCAGCCGGCGCATCGTCTCCTCGACGCTCCAGTCGATGCCGTGCGGCTTCAGCGCCTTGGAAAAGCTCGCGTTGGCGATCGGCTCGCTGTCGACCAGCACGCCGTCGCAATCGAAGATCACTAGCACATCAACCTGCTTGCTCGGAGTTTCCTCCCCATTCACATGGGGAGGTGGCGTCGTCATACGACGACGGAGGGGTCAGGAGGCGCGACCGAGGCCTATGACCCCTCCGCCCCGTAAGACGGGGCACCTCCCCATTTGAATGGGGAGGGAGAATTTAGAACGGCTTGTCGCCCGCGACCGTCACGCGATTGCCGCTCCTGGTGTGCGGCCAGTAGTCCCACATGGCGCGGTGCTGGACGCAGCGGTTGTCCCAGAAGGCGATGGAATTCTCCTGCCAGCGGAAGCGGCACTGGAACAGCGGGTTCTCCATGTGCTCGTAGAGATAGCGCAGGATGCCGTCGCTCTCGTCGCGCGGGACACCAACGAGGCCGCGGGTAAAACCGCGATTGACGTAGAGCGCCTTCTTGCCCGTCACCGGATGGGTGCGCACGACGGGATGCTCGGCGCGCGGATACTGCGTCTTCTCGGCGACGTTGGAGTTCTTGTAGAGGCCGCGATAGACCGACTCGCCATCGTGGATGGCGGTCATGCCGTCGAGATATCTCTTCATCCGGTCCGACAGCGCCTCGTAGGCGGCGTACATCGAGGCGAACAGCGTGTCGCCGCCCTTGGGCGGGCAGTTCTTGATGTAGAGGATGCTGCCCATCGGCGGCTCGACGTCGCAGCTCACGTCGGTGTGCCAGCCCTCGCCGTTGGCGCGCGGCGAATCCTTGTCGGCGTGGATCACCATCAGCTCCGGCAGGCCGGGCTCATGCGGCGCCGCGGGATGGAGATGCAGGTCGCCGAACAGCCGCCCGAAGGCCAGATGCTGGGCCGGCGTGATGTGCTGGTCGCGGAAGAAGATCACCGAGTTTTCCGCCAGCGCCCGATGGACCTCGTCCTGCTGTCGGTTCGACAGCGGCGTGCTGAGGTCGATGCCGGCGATCTCGGCGCCGATGATGGGCGTGAGCTTGTCGACGCTGATCGTCTCGTAGGGTGCGCTTTCGTCGGCGACGTGGCGAATGCGGGGGCCCTTGTTGCCGCGCAGGGAATTTTCCATGGCTGCCTCCTATTCCACCTTCATATTGGCATTTCGAATGATCCGGCCCCAGCGTTCCTTCTCCGACCGCTGGAAGGCATCGAGCTCCGCCGGGCTCGTGAGCTTGGGCGCCCAGCCGGCGGAATCAAGCCGCGCCGCCACCTCGGGCGAGGCGGCAGCCTTGCGGATATCCGCATTGATGCGGGCCACGATCTCGGGCGGCGTGCCGCGCGTCGTGTAGAAGGCGGTCCAGGTCGTGAGCAGGACGTCGGGCAGCCCCGCCTCGGCCGCCGTCGGCAGGTCAGGCAACGCCGCGTAGCGTTCGGTGTCGGTCAGCAGCAGGCCCTTCAGCGCGCCGCGGTCGATGGCGATCTTGGCATTGACCGTGTCGATCATCATGAAGGTGAGCAGCCCGCTCTGCAGGTCGGGGATCGCCTGCGGATTGCTCTTGTAGGCGACATAGACGACCTCGACGCCGGCCGCCGCCTTGTAGAGTTCCGACGCGACGCGTGCCGGGAGCGCGCCCGCGCCGTAATTGTGCTTGCCGGGCTCGGCCTTCAGCTTGGCCGTCAGCTCCGCCGCCGTCTTGAACGGGCTGTTCTTGTCGACCAGCAGCACGAAGGGCGAGGTGCCGAGCCGCGAGATCGGCGCGAAGCTCTCCATCGGATCGTAGGGCAGATTGTCGTAGATCGCCGGATTGACCACCTGGGTCATCGCCGAGGTGACGAAGATGGTGAGGCCGTCGGGCTTGGCCCGCGCCACATAGTCGGCGGCGGGAATGCCGTTGCCGCCGCCCTTGTTCTCGACGACGACCGGCTGGCCCCAGATCGACGTGAGCCGCTCGGCATAGATGCGCGCCCCGAGATCGGTGGCCGCGCCGGCCGGAAACGGCACCACCAGCGTGACGCGGCCGGGCGGCCAGCTCTGCGCGCGCACCAGCGAAGGCGCCGCCAATAACGGGGCAGACAACATGAAATGCCGACGGCGCATCTTTCCTCGCTTCATTGTGGCCAGTATAGCGTGAGCAAAGCCTTGGGGGGAAACATGACGCCATTCGATCCAATCGCCACGCAAACCGTGCGCGTCTCCGATCATCTCGAGCCGGCGTTCGTGCATTCGGCGGACATCGAAGCGGCAACGAAGAAGCTTGCCGGCCGCAAGAAGCGCCCCAACATCCTGATCTTCCTGATGGACGATGTCGGCTGGGGCGATTTCGGCTGCTACGGCGGCGGCGTGGCCGTGGGTGCGCCGACACCCAACTTCGACAGGCTGGCGCGGCAGGGGCTGCAGCTCACCTCCTGCTACTCCGAGCCCTCCTGCTCGCCCTCGCGCGCGACGCTGCACACCGGCCGCGTGCCCAACCGCCATGGCCTGCACCGTCCGCCGATGTATGGCGAGCCCGGCGGCCTGCAGGGCGAGATCACCCTGCCGATGCTGCTGGGCCAGGCCGGCTACACGACGCAGGCCGTCGGCAAATGGCATCTCGGCGAGAACACCGAGAGCCAGCCGCAGCACGTGGGCTACGACGATTTCTACGGCTTCCTCTCGGTCAGCGACATGTACACCGAATGGCGCGACCCGCATTTCTTCCCCGAGATCGTCTATTCGGAGGCGCGCACCGAGTGGGTGAAGAACATGCCGTTCAACAAATGCTTCGTGCATGCCAAGAAGGGCCAGGAGCTGACCAACGTCGAGGAGGTGACGATCCCCGTCCTCTCCGAGCTCGACGAGAAATGGTGCAACTACTCGCGCGATTTCATCAAGCAGCAGGCGAGCAGCGACAAGCCCTGGCTCCTCTATCACTGCACGCGTGGCGCCCACTTCGACAATTATCCGAACGAAAAATTCCTGGGCAAGTCGCCGGCGCGGCATCCCTACAAGGACACGCTGATCGAGCTCGACGACATCATGGGCCGGCTGGTCGAAGCCCTGCGCGAGTCAGGGCAGCTCGAGGACACGCTGATCTTCGTCTCCTCCGACAACGGCCCGCACATGGAGACCTGGCCGGATGCCGCCTACACGCCGTTCCGCTGCGCCAAGGGCTCGACCTGGGAGGGCGGCGTGCGCGTGCCCGGCCTGATGTCCTGGCCCGGCACGATCGAGGCCGGTCGCGCGAGCGACGGAATGTTCGACTTCAACGACATCCTGCCGACGGCGCTCGGCCTCGCCGGCGCGTCGCACCTGCTGCCCGCCGACCGCTACATCGACGGCGTCGACCAGACGAGCTTCCTGCTGGCGCCCGACGGGCTCAGCAATCGCAAGTATCACTACTACTGGCTGAGCCAGACCTTCTCAGGCATGCGCTGCGGCGAATACAAGATGGTGCTGTCGGCCACCAGCGACAACGCGACCGACGCTTTCGGTACGGGCGGGTTCACCGGCGTGCTCGAACGTTTCGCCTATCCGCGCCTCTACAATCTCTATCTCGATCCGAAAGAGCAGCACAACTACCTCACGCGCAAGCTCGCCTATGTCGAGGCCTTCCAGCTCGGCCTGCGCAACCATCTCGCGACGTTCAAGCGCTATCCGGCGAAGAAGGTGATGGGCGTGAAGGTTGCGGACAAGCGGAGCGAATGACCTCTCCGAAGGCCACGATCCATTCCCGTTGCGCGTCGGTATCGGGGACGACCACGCCCCGTGCCTTGCCGATCGCATCGAGCGCAAGCAGCGGATCGAACCTCAACCGTACCAGGATGCAAGCTGCGACGAGAGATGCCCGGCCGATCCCTGCCTGGCAATGAACGGCAACCGCCTTGCCTTCGTCAATCCTGGTCGCCATGGCTCCAGCGAGGGCCAGCATCTCACGCGATGACGCGGGCACGTTGCGGTCGGGGATCGGAAATGAAACGAACTCCATTCCTCTCCCTCGACAGAGTGCTTCTTCTTCACGCAGGCCGAGGTCCGCGATCTCCTCACGCTCCAGAAGACTCACCACGACATCGATGCGCTCCTCGGCCCACCCGGAAATCTCCTCTTCCAGCCAGTCGCCTGACCGCGGCCGCGCCATGATCGCCAGGCGCCCAGGCTTCGCCGGATCAATCCATAGATTCGTGAGCGCATTGCGTCTCCGTCGATTGTTTGGACGTCGTGTATCTGAACACTCTTGCTCCCATATTGGGAACATTGTAAACTCGCCTCATGAACGTCGTGGCAAGAGCGGCCCTGCGCGAGTTCTGGGGACGCCATCCGCAGGCGCGGGGCCCTCTCGAAGCGTGGTTTGCGAACGTTCGTCGGGCCGAATGGGATGGGCCGGCCGATGTGAAAGCCGACTTCGGAAGCACGGTTGATTTCATCGCCGATAATCGTGTGATCTTCGACGTTGCGGGCAACAAATACCGGCTCGTCGCGCATATCGCCTATCGGTTCAAGCGTGTCCTGGTGAAGTTTGTCGGCACCCATTCCGAGTATGATCGGATCGATCCGGAGACAGTTCGATGATCAACCGCCCTATCCGCACCGAAAAGGAACATGCGGCCGCGCTGGCCGAGATCGAGCACTATTTCAACCGCGAGCCAGAGGTGGGAACGCCGGAGGCTGATCGCTTTGACCTGCTGACGCTGCTGATCGAATCGTACGAGGAGAAGCATCATCCCATCGGGCCATCGCATCCCGTCGAGATGATCAAGCACCGGATGCGAACCGGGGATTACACGCAGGCCGATCTCGCCGCCCTTCTGGGATCGCGGGCGCGGGCGTCCGAAATTCTCCAGAAGAAACGGCGCCTCACCCTGTCCATGATCTGGAAGCTCAGCCGGGAGTGGAAGATTCCGGCCGATGCCCTTGTCGCGCCTTATCCGCTGGCTGGAGAAGCCCGGCGTCGCAACGGCTCGGCAAAGCGCAAGGCAGCCTGAGCAGATAGAGCCGCCGCCCTACGTCCCGAACGTCACATGGCCTTCGGGGCTGATCGACCATGCTGGGTTCCACGCGATCTCCCAGGCATGGCCGTCGGGATCGGCGATGTAGCCGCGGAAGCCGCCGTGTGGCGGGGCGTCGGCAGGACGCAGCTCGCGCCCGCCGAAGCGCGCCAGCCTGTCGATCAGGGGCTGCACGTCCTCGCGCGTCGCAACGTTGTGCGCCAGCGCGAAAGCCCCCGGTCCGGCGGCGGGCGGGCGCCGCGAGTCCTCCGCCAGCGCCGAGGCGAGCCAGGTGCCGAGCATGAGGCCGTTCATCTGGTAGAAAACGATCTCGGCAGTCTCGAACACCGGCTTCCAGCCGAAGCCTTCGACATAGAAGCGGCGCGAGCGCGCGAGGTCGGCGATGCCGAGGGTGATGACGGAAATCTGCTGCTGCATGTCACGCTCCCTTGCTCGCCCGGGCGGATTCGCCTGCGTCAGACCGGCACGCGCTGACCAGCGATCGCTTCCCTGAATTCTGGATCGAGCGCGTTCCAGTCCACCACGTCGACCTTGATCGGCAGGTCGCTCTCGGAGAAGGCATGCTTCAGCTTGGCGATCGTGCCGTAGGCAACAGGCTCCTCGCCTTCGAGCACGAGGTCGAGGTCGGAGAAGCGCTTCGCGGTGCCGGTCGCGCGCGAACCGAACGCCCAGACCTTGAGCGTGGGCGCGAGGTCGCCAAGAATCTTCCTCACCTCGGCCAAGGATTGCGCGTCAAGCTGCATGTCCATTGCTCCGGTCCAATGCGGTGATCAGATGCGCACTTCAATCGGCAAGCAGTGGCCTCTATTCGTTGAAGCGCAAGATTCCTTGACAATTTATTGCGATTATCACAATATCAATCGGGGACCCGGACCTGTGGCGCTGTGTGCGCCGAAAGCGCGGGGACCGCGGGAGACGCTGCACGGCGGGGCAGATCGAGCGCGGTAACGACGGTCGCCGGTTTAGCCGTTTTCTGGACGGTTTACCCCGGTTTTCCGGCGCTTTCCCGGAGGCGGAATGCTCGATTCCATTCGATCCGGCGGTTTTGCACCTTCGGGCGCCGTTTAAAAAACGGTGAAAACGGCACCTGGCTCATTGGAGTTCATGCCGGACCGCGGGCCTCCACCAGGCCCCGCTCATACCATGAGCGGGCCTGGAGGCCCGCGGTCC
>CANIRG010000267.1 GCA_947469635.1 Rhodospirillales bacterium
AGGAGACTGCCTGGACGAACTGCGCTCGACCCTGCTGACCTCAGGATCATCATTCACATCGTTGGTTTCGATTTGGTTCATGCTCGACTTCATCATGAATGCCTCCGGTTGGACAAATCGGTGTCCAAAAAATCCGGGGGCAGCTCACCTCCTGTCGCCGGTGCCGTCGTTACCGGCGCCGCCGGCGCCATCCGTGGGCCGTTGATCTCGAGCGTGAGCCGGCGATCCTGCAGTGTGGTGTAGGTCCCGTTGTTGCCGTTGATCGATATGGAAGGATGCTGAGTGAAGGAGAGCTTCTTCTGCGTGAACACGATCGCGTTGAGGCGGAACTGCTGGGCCAGCCTGGCATTGGCGCAGGCCCCCGATGCGGTCCTTCCCTCGGGACAATTGGGCGCCTGGGCAACGGCAGGAGCCGTGCCCGAAAGCAATAATGCCATTGCGGCGATGCACGCGCCGGCAATCCACAGAGAAGGCGACGCCATCTAGAAGCTCCATCCCAGGGCGATCGTCGCCGTCCAGCCGTCGTAGTGAAGCGCCGGAATGGCGGCAATCGGATTTTCGTTGATGACCTTCGCGGGATTTTCGAAATCGTCGATCCAGACGCGCTCGAAGGTCGAGGTCAGGGATATCTTGTCGGTCAGCCTGTACCTGACGGCGGTCCCCACGCCCCATTTCGTCCGGGCGGGGAGGAACTGGAAGGACTGGCGGTCCCAGGCGTTCTGGTCGCGCAGCAGCCAGCTGACATAGGGCGCCACGGTCCAGTCGCCGAGGCTCACCGACTGGTCAATGCGGACGCGATACGAATGGCTGTTGCTGTTGAACTGATCGGGCACGAGCCGGTAGAGGGTGGGATCGTAGCTGAAGTTCACCTCGGAATAGCTCCACGATCCCACGACCGTCGTCGAGATCGCGGGCGTCCAGCTATAGGAGGCGTTGACCATCGCGCTCCACTGGTTGCCGGCGCGGTAGACGGGCGTGTCGTCGACATAGCTGTCGGTCTCCGTCGTCCACGACCCGGACACCTGCGCGAAGATCGCGCCCGAGGAATATCCCAGCGAACCGTTCAGCGTGTAGGCGTCGCTCGGGCGCTGCATCCTGGTGCCTTGCTGCGACGTGCAGAAATCGATCGGGCCTTCCTGCTCGTAGGGCGCCCGAAAGGTCGCGCCGCCGCTGAGCGCGATCATGATCTCCGGCGTCACCGGAAGGTTGACGCCTAGGGTCGGACCGATGTTCCAGCCGGCGCCGAAGGACCCCACGCCCACGAGATCGGAATCCATGCGCGCGTTCACGCCCCGGCCCCGCACGACGCTCTGGCCGGTCGGGATATTGCCGCTCAACGCCAGGAACGGCTGCACGCCGTTGAAGCCGAGGTAGGTCGCCGTGGCGGAAACGGTCGTGTCGACGAATGTCTCGACCTCGCCCGCGAGGTTCTCGGTCGACTGGCGCGACCAGACGTAGCCGCCGCGCCCGTTGAGCTCGAGCTTGAAATTCTCGACCGGCGTCCCGGTCGATTGCAGGCCGAAGGACGTATAGACCTGACTGCCGCCGGCGGGCGTCGGCGCCGTCGAGCCTGGCGTGATTTTCGATCCGGTCCAGGAGTAGACATCGACCTGATGGGTGTAGGTGGTGCTCCATGTGGCACCGCCTCGCTCGTCGCAAGCCTGCGTACAGGAGCGGCTGGCGTTGGCGGTTTCAGCATGTGCGGAAAAGCCACTCGATATCAGGAAACAGGAAAACGCTACGCCGAGCCGCATCGAAGCCAGAGATCCTCCGAAGTCTGCCGTCGGTAAGGCGGCGAACCCAATGAGGCAAGGCCAGCGCGCCCAATGAGCTGGGGGCTAAGCGTATTATCAGCGCTTTGTGACCGTCGGCGCGGCAGGTCGGCGAAGGCGCTGCCGTTCGGTCACGGAAATTTGCATTCAGCATCTGTGCTGTGGGCTAGGATGCGGGGGCAGTCGTGCGGCGCGGATGGCACGGGCTCGCCTTCGCGCGAGAGCCGGATAGGAGCAGGCGATGTTCTTCAAGGCAATGATCGCGGCGGTAGGTGTCTCGCTGGTGTCGGCCGGTGCTGCCCTGTCGCAATCAGGGTCGCATGGACCCAACCGTCAGCAGATGATCGAGAACGAGAACGCGCGGATGAAGGCGGCCAAGGCGCGGGCGGATGCCGCAAAGGCAGCGGAGCTCGAGGCAGAGCAGAAGCGAGCCAAGGGGCAGCCCGGCGGAGTGCCGGCAGATCTGCCAGCGGTCAAGCCGGCTCCTTGAGCCGACCGAGCCGCCGCCGTGGCGTGATAAACGGTTCGTGGAGAGAATCGCGCCCAAGGCCGAGTTTCGGTGCGCGACGAGCACGATTCTGCGGCCATCGCTGATGCTGAATCTGGGAAGCCTACCAATCGAGGGAGCACAGCGATGTTCTTCAGGGCGATAATAGCGACGGCCCTTGTCTCCCTGTCTGCCGCTGCGCCGGCCGTATCGCCGCTCGCGCAGGCGCCGAGCCACCAGCAAATGATCGAACACGAGAACGCCCGCATGAAGGCCGCCAAGGAACGAGCCGATGCCGCCAAGGCCGCGCAGCTCGACGCCCAAAAGAAGGCCGACAGGGCTCGGGCAGATGGCGCTGCACCTGCGGGGGCCGACGCCCTGCGGTGAGAGTTGCGGCCTTACCCGGGACGATCGCGTGCCGCCGCGAGCGGCTCCGGGCCCTTCTCTATCCTCGCCTTTCTCAAATCCTGCGCCACAAGGGTCGTGTCGCAGCGAGTGCCATCAGGCCAATCACGCCGGTTGTCGCCATCGCATGTGGCGCGCCGATACGATCCGCGAGCCAGCCTAGCCAGACGAATCCAATCGGACCGGTGCCGATACACACCGACAGCACGCCGAGGATTCGCGACCTCATCTCCACCGGCGCCGCGAGATAGACGATGGTCGCCTGCAGCGTAGCGAAGGCCGCGCCGCTGAGGCCGGTCATCAGCAGCGCGATGCCGGCCACGACCGGATCGGTGGAGAGGGCAAAGGCGATCACCGCCAGCAGATAGACCGCGACGCCGCCGACATAGCCGCGCGCGTGCCAGCCGGGCGTCAGCCAGATCGCCAGCAGCAGCGCGCCAACGAAGGCGCCGAGGCCGTCGACGCTGGTGAGGAGGCCGACGCCTTCCGGGCCGAGGAACAGCCGGTCGCGGCCGATCACAGGGATCATGCTGGTGAAGGGCCAGGCGAAGACGTTGTAGATGATGGTTACCAGCATCGTGGCGGCGAGGCGCTTGTCGGCGAGGACGATCGCCACGGCCTCCCAGGTTCGGCCGAGCACGGCGCCGGCGCCGGGTGAGGGCGCGATGCGGCTGCGGACCGCGAGGGTGACCGCGATCGACGCGGCGTACATCAGCGTGCTCAGCAGCAGCGCGCCCTCGATGCCGATGCCGGCCAGCAGGAAGCCGCCCACCGTCGGGCCGACCATGCGGCTGGCATTGCCGGCGCCGACGTCGAAGGCCATCGCCGTGCCCATGCGGTCGCGGCCGACGGCTTCGCCCATCATCATCCGGCGCAGCGGATTGTCGGTCGTCCAGCCGAGGCCGTTGACGAAGCTGCCGACCGCGAGGTGCCAGACCTCCAGCGCGCCGGCCCAGGCGATGAGGGCGAGGGCCGCGGAAGTGACGGTCATCAGCCCGAGCACGGCGGCCAGCGTCAGGCGCCGGTCGAACCGCTCGACGAAGGCGCCCAGGAAGGCGCCGAACAGGCCCATGGGGAGGAGGCGCAGCATGGTGATCATGGCGACGACGAAGGCCGAGCCGGTCTGCTGGTAGACGACGACGCCCACGACCACCGTCTCCAGCCAGCGCACGGTGGAGGTGATCATGCCCACCGCCCACAGGCGCCAGAAGTCCGCCGGCATCGCCTGGAGCATGGTGCGGAACGGGGTGGCGGCCGGGTTGTCTTCGCTCTTCATTTTTTTCACAGGCGGGCGGCGGATAATGGGGCAGGGAGGCGGCGGAAGGAATGGCGGATGAGCAGGTCCCTCCACTCGTCGCTTCGCTCCTCGGTCGGGATGACGGAGAAAAGTTGATCGTCACCCCGACCGGAGCCCGCAGGGCGGAGCGGAGGGGCCTTCTCAGAAGCGACCGTAATAGGTCGGGCGTGGGGACGGGCTTATGATCGGGCGCCGATTGGTCCGAACGGAGAGGGAGCCGCTTAATTTCATGTTATTTAAAGCGTTACTTCTAGAAACCACCGCGCAGGGATGAACGCCTCGATGACGCAAGACAGCAGCACCTACTGGAAAAAGTCGCGGGTCGAGCTTCGGGCCGCCGGCTTCGAGCCGGACCGCGCGGCCAAGACCACCGCGGTGGTGACGATCGCCAGCGCCTATACCAACGCCCATCGCTGCAACAACCGGGTGCGCACTATCGGCGACCTGCTGGTCGAGCTGCTGGCCGAGCATGGCGGGCAGGGGCTGATCGTGGGCGCGCCGGCGGTGTCCGACGCGCTGACGCAGGGCACGCCGACGGCGGGCTACAGCCTGGTGTCGCGCGACGTCGTCGCCGACTGTTTCGAGATCGGCCATTACGCCCATCACGGCGACGCGATGATCGTGATCTCCGGCTGCGACAAGACCGGCGCCGCGGCCCTGATGCCGCTCGCGCGCACCAATGCCTTCGGGCTGGTGCTCTATCCCGGCACCAGCTCGCCCGGGAAGGTCGAGTTCGGCGCCTGGGCGAGCAAGGGCAACAACCTCACGATCATGGATTACGTCGAGGGACGCGCCGCCAACGAGGCAGGCCGCATCTCGTCGGCGGAGCTGCTCGACCTCGAGCGCAACGTGATGCCGGGCAGCGGCACCTGCGGGGCGATGTTCACGGCCAACACAATGAGCACGCTTGCCGAGGCCATCGGCATGATGCTGCCGCGCGGCGCCTCGCATCCCGCCGACTATGACGCCAAGAGCGATATCCATGCCGACGTCCGCGCCCAGGCGCGGGCCTCGGTCGAGGCGCTCTATCGGCTGATCGCCGCCGGGATCCGGCCGCGCGACATCATGACGGAGCGCGCCTTCGAGAACGCCATCACCACGGTCTATGCCATGGGGGGCTCGACCAACATGTACCTGCACCTGCTTGCCATCGCGCGCGAGGCGCAGGTGCCGATCGGCATCGAGCGCATCCAGCAGATCGGCGAGCGCGTGCCGCTGATCGCCAACCTCCAGCCGCACGGTCCCTATGCGATGGCGAGCCTGCATGCGATCGGCGGCGTGCCGGTGGTGATGAAGGAGCTTTTGCGCGCGGGCCTGCTGCATGGCGACGTGATGACCGTCACGGGCAAGACGCTGGCGGAGAACCTCGCCGACGTGCCGGTGCTGGAGCAGATGGCGCGCCAGGACATCGTCGTTCCGGTGGCGCGCCCCGTCGCGCCGGCGAACAACCATATCAGCGTGCTCAAGGGCAATCTCGCGCCGGAGAGCTGCCTGCTGAAGCTCTCGGGCAAGGTGCTGGAGAAGGGCGAGTTCCGCGGCACCGCGCGCGTGTTCGAGTCGGAGGCCGCCACGATGAAGGCGATCCGCGCGGGCGAGATTGTGCCGGGCAATGTCATCGTGGTGCGCAACGTCGGTCCCGTCGGTGGGCCGGGCATGCCGGAGATGGTGATGCTCACGATCCAGCTGCAGGGGCGCGGCCTCGGCGAGCATGTCGCGCTGATCACTGACGGGCGCTTCTCGGGCGTCAGCCACGGCATTTTGATCGGCCATATCTCGCCGGAGGCGGCGCGCGGCGGGCCGATCGCGGCGGTGCGCGATGGCGATACGATCGTCATCGACCCCGGCGCGCGGACGCTCAACCTCGACATTCCTGGCGAGGAGCTGGCGTTGCGTATGAAGGAGTGGCGGGCGCCCGATCTTGCGGGGCGGGTGCGGCCGGGGTCGGTGCACGACAAGTACATAAGGCTGGTGTCGTCGGCGCATCACGGGTGTGTCGTATGACCCAGGCCGACAACTGGGGCTGGCGGGCGCGCATCGGCCTGTTCATCGTCGGCAACGAAGCCGTGCCGGAGGCCGAATGGTGGGCGATGGCGCCGCCCGGCGTGTCGGTGCATGCGGCGCGGGTGACCTCGCCGTCGCCGTGGGCGCGGTGGCGCGAGGGCAGGACGGGCGTCGATCTCGCCGACGACCTGGCGCGCGGCTGCCGGCAGTTCGCGGCCATGCGTTTGTCCGCTGTCGTGCTCGCGCATACGACGAGCAGCGTCGTCGGCGGTGAGGGCTGGGACGAGGCGACGGCCGCCAGTCTTTCAGCGTCGCTGGCTGCCGGCGTCTTCGCCACGACCAACGGGCTCGACACGATGGCGGCGCTGCGGGCCTCGGGGGTGAAGCGGCCGTTCCTGGTGCTGCCGCCGTGGTTTCCCGACGAGACGATCAAGACGGCATCGCGCTACTACACCGAGCGTGGGTTCGCGCCGGCGGGGCACCTCCGCTTCGATCCCGGCCGCAAATGGCGCGACCTGCCGCCGGGCGATCTCTATGGCCACTTCATGGGCTTCGAGCAGGAGATCGAGCCGCTCTATGCGCAGATCCGCGCGGCCTGCCCAGCCGATGCCGACGGCGTGCTGATCGGCGGCACCGGCTTTCGCTGCGTGGGGATCCTCGAGACGCTGGAGCAGGACCTCAAGCGGCCGGTGATCTCGGCCAACCAGGCGAGCCTGTGGCATTGCCTGCGTCGGTCCGGCGTCCACACGCCGGTCGCCGGCTACGGCAACCTTCTCAGGATATGAGGAGCTGCCCATGGATTCGATTTTGACCTCTGGGGCCCACCCTTCGAGACGCAGCCCTGCGGACCGCTCCTCAGGGTGAGGTGGTGTGATTCAATTTTGACCTCATCCTGAGGAGCACGCCGAAGGCGTGCGTCTCGAAGGATGGGCACGCACGGGGTGCTCGTTCCCACCCTTGTGGGGCGGTTCACAGGAGGTGGCTCAATGCACCAGCGGCATGACCTCGGCGGCGAAGCGTTGCAGGCGCTCGATGCTCAGGGCGGTGCTCTGGCCGCGGAAGTCGAAGATCAGCTCGTGCACGCCGATGGCCGCGAAGGAACGGATGTCGCCCGCGATCTCGTCGGGGCTGCCGGAGAAGCTGCGGCGGGTGCCGTCGCGATCCGGGATGCCGGTGTCGTAGAGCGGCGCCTTGTAGGAGATGGTGAGGCTCGCGAAGTCGCGGCCTTCGGCTTCGGTCAGGCGCTTCAGCGTGTCGAGGTGCGCGCGCATCTCCTGCGGCGGCAGCGGCGAGGCGGCGATGGCGCCGACCGGGTGCCAGCCGTCGCCGTGGCGCGCGGTGCGTCTGAGGGCGGCGCGGGAATGGCCGCCGACCCAGATGGGCGGATGCGGCTTCTGCAGCGGGAAGGGCTCGGTGAGGATGTCGGCGTAGCTGTAGAATTGGCCTTCGAAGCTGGCGGGCGACCGGGTCCAAAGCTGCTTGAAGATGGCGAGCCATTCGTCGGTGACGGCGCCGCGCTGGTCGAAGTCGGGGCTGTCGAGCGCCTCGAACTCCTCCTTCAGCCAGCCGACGCCCACGCCCAGCGTGACGCGGCCGCCGGAGAGGACGTCGAGCGAGGCCACCATCTTGGCCGTCAGCACGGGGTTGCGATAGGGCAGCACCAGCACGGAGGTGACGAGGCGCAGCCGCTCGGTCGCGCCGGCCACCACGCCCAGGATGGAGAAGGTTTCCAGCGCATCGCCGCCGCCGGGATGCTTGCGGTCGACGGTGTAGGGATAGGCCGACTCGCTGGTCACCGGGAAGACGACGTGGTCGGCGATCATGGCGGAGTGCAGGCCCAGCCGCTCGCCTTCGCGCGCCAGGGCGAGCACGCCCTCTCGGGTGGCGGTGGGGCCGCGGGTGGGGAGGTAAAAGCCGTAGCGCATGCGGCAGAGTGTAGGAGGGTCGGTGCCAGACTCGCAAACGATGCTGTGCGGTGTCACACTTCGGCAATGTCCAGAAGTACGAAGCCGGTCGTCGGCGTGATCGGCAACGCCAGCGTCGTCAATGACCGGCACAATGTCCAGCTCGTGGGCCAGCGCAACATGCGCGCGGTCGCGGAGGTGGCGGGGGCCCTGCCGCTGATGTTCGCCGGCACGCCGGACATCACCGACATCGATGCGCTGTTGGGCGCGGTGGATGGAATCCTGCTCACCGGCGCCCGCGCCAACGTCCATCCCACGCATTTCGGCGTCGAGCCCGACCCGCGGCACGAGCCCTACGACCACGAGCGCGATTCGATGGCGCTTGCGCTGGTGGAGGCCTGCGTCGCGCGCGGCGTGCCGATCTTCGGCATCTGCCGCGGCTTCCAGGAGATGAACGTGGCCTTCGGCGGCTCGCTGCATCCGGAGATTCGCGACCTGCCGGGCCGCATGAACCATCGCATGCCGCGGCTGGAAAACGGCGAGATCCATCCCGACCCGCTGGTCGTGTTCGCCGACCGTCACGAGGTGCGGCTGGTGCCGGAGGGCTATTTCGCCAAGCTGCTGGGCTGCGAGACCATCCGCGTGAACTCGCTGCACGGTCAGGGCATCCTGGAGCTGGGCGGGCGCGTCGTCGTGGAGGGGGTGGCGGAAGACAGCACCATCGAGGCGATCCGTATCGCCGACGCGCCGTCCTTCGCGGTGGGTGTCCAGTGGCACGCGGAATACGACCCGCAGTGCAATCCGATCAACCAGGCCCTGTTCAAGGCCTTTGGGGCGGCCCTCAGGCGCGAAGGACGATCGGCTTCCAGTTCCGCCGCGATGAAAAACTGAACTTGCTGGGGGAGAGATCGTCGTTCTGTTCCACGACCTTGATCGCGCTCCGGATCGGCTCCTTGCTCTGCTTGAGGAACCACACGGAATTGAGGACTTGCGGCGTGTCCCTGCGCGCCCGGTTCAGGAAACTATCCAGCTGCTTCAACTCGTACGATCGCGACTTCATAACCCCTTACCCCAGTGCCCCAACCAAGAGCGTACGCCTGTGGATACAATTACATGATCCTCCTGTGACACGCTAGCCAGAGTATCAGTCGCTTCGGGGGAGAAGCTCATGCAATCCGGCAACACGCGCCAGGTCATCGTCGCCGGCGCCATCGGCAATGTTCTCGAATGGTACGACTTCGCCATCTACGGCTATTTCGCCACCGCGATCGGCCGCACCTTCTTCCCCAAGGAGGACCCGGTGGCGCAGGTCCTGGCGGCGTTCGGGATCTTTGCCGTGGGCTACCTGATGCGCCCCCTCGGCGGCGCGCTGGTGGGCCACCTCGGCGACAAGCTCGGCCGGCGCGCGGCTCTGACCTTCTCGGTGGCGGCGATGGCCATCCCGACCT
>CANIRG010000268.1 GCA_947469635.1 Rhodospirillales bacterium
CCGCCGCCCCAGCCGCCGACGAAGCTGCCGACCTGATGGCCGAAGAAGACGATGCCGTTCAGCATGGTGACGTGCACCGGCCCGAAGATATAGCTCACCAGCGAGGTGGTGAGCGGCACCGTGCCCAGCCACAGGAAGCCCAGCGCCCCGGCGAAGATCAGCACCGAAGCCGCCGACAGCGGCGCGATGACGAAACCCAGGAACACCAGCGAGCGCAGCAGGTAGAGCAGCGATAACAGGTTCTTGCGCTTGTACTTGCCCCCCATCGAGCTCCACAGGATGGCGCCGGCGATGTTGAACAGGCCCACCATGCCGATCGCCCAGCCGCCGAGCTCGGTCGGAGTCAGTTCGATGCCGAACAGAGAGAGGCCGATACCCTTGTCGGAGATGTAGGCCGGCAGATGGCCGCCCACGAAGGCCACGTGGAAGCCGCAGACGAAGTAGCCCACGACCAGCAGGACGTAGCTGCGCTGGGCGAAGGCCTCGGACAGGGCCTGCCCTGCCGTCTGGGAGCCACCCTGGCCGCGCTTGCCGGCGGCGATCTCCTTGCGGTCATTGAGCCCGATCGGCAGCACGATGATCAGCAGCGCCAGGATCGTCAGCGCCCACATGGTCGGGCGCCAGTCGCCGAAATAGCCCTGCAGGATGGCGGCCAGCGGCACGATGAAGAACTGGCCGAACGAGCCGCCGGCGGAGCAGATGCCCACGGCCAGCGCCTGCTTGGCCGGCGGCGCCACCCGCAGGATCACGCCCAGCACCGGCCCGAAGGTCGCCGCCGACAGGCCGATGCCGACCAGGACATTGCCCACGATCAGCATGAACCCGTCATGCATGGTGGCCGTGACGATCATGCCGAGCACATATAGAACGCCGCCGCCGGCGATGGTCGCGGCCGAGCCGAAGCGGTCGGCGAGGCGGCCGGAGAAGGGCGCCACGGCCCCCATCAGGAGCATCGAAAGTGCGGTACCGAACGAAAACAGTTCGCGGCCGACATGAAGCTCGGCGGAAATGGGCTTCAGGAAGATGCCGAAGCTCTGGCGAACGCCGAGACCGATGGTCAGGACGAGGAAACCGCACCAAACGGCGGTCCAATAGGAACGGGAGGTCATGGCCGCAATCTAGGGCCTTTCTCTCTCATGCTGTGCATACAAATAGTTCATGCCGTCAAAAGCTCTGATGTGGCACAACACACCTATGAACCGGGTGTGGTCCTGCACGGGCGGAGCGGTGCTGGCGGCAATGCTGCTGATGGCGGCCGGCGAAGCGTCGGCTGGACCGGCGCGGGTCGAGCGCGAGCGCTGCACCTTCAAGGCGCCGCGCACCGACCGGCTCGAATGCTATGTGCTGATCGTGCCGGAGAATCGCGAGCAGCCGCAGAGCCCGCGCGAGGTGCGGCTGAAGGTGGCCGTGCTCAAGGCCAAGCGGCCGCTCGAGCGCGACCCGCTGGTCTATCTCGCCGGCGGCCCCGGTGACTCGCCGCTCGTCGCCTCCAACGCCGGCGCCGATCCTCTGTCCGAGGGCGACTGGTGGAACGACACCGCCAACATCCGCCGCCGTCGCGACGTCATCATGATCAGCCAGCGCGGCGCGGGCGGCTCGACCCCCAACCTCGACTGCTTCGACGCGCGCACCAGCGAGGCGGCCCGTGCGCGCCGCCGCGCCGTCACCGAGCCGCAGGAGCGCGACATCCTCCTGCGCTGCCGCACCGAGTTCGACCGGCGCAAGATCGACCTCGCGATGTACACCACGCCGGTGCTGGCCGACGACGTCGCCGACCTGGCGCGCGCCTTCTCGCTTCCGCGCATCAACCTCTACGGCATCTCCTACGGCACACGCTGGGCACTCGAGACCATGCGCCGCCATTCCGGCCTGGTGCGCTCGGCCGTGCTCGACGGCGTCTACCCGCCGCAGGTCAACGGCGAGCAGAACGAGCCCGAGATCGTGCGCCGCGCCTTCGAGCAGCTCTACGCCGAATGCGCCACCGACGCGCTCTGCCGGCAGCGCCATCCCGACCTCAACGGCGCGGTCAAGAGCCTGATCGAAGGGGCCATGGCCTCGCCGATCGAGGTGACCATGCAACTCGACGACGGGGCGGTCACCGTCCGTCTCAACGGCGCGCGGCTGCTGATGGTGCTGATGCACATGATGCGCGAAGGCGAGGTGGCGCTCATTCCCGAGACTGTGGCGGCGCTGCGCCGGGGCGACAAGCGCCTGATCAAGCAGTTCGCCGAGGATCTGGAGAACGACGACGGCGGCTTGCTGGAGCAGAACGCCCAGCAGTTCGGCGGCCTCTACAACACCATCGAATGCCGCGAGAGCTGGTCGGCCGTGGATCTCGCGGCGCGCAAGCGCGCCATCGAGGCCGGCGGCATCTACAGCCTCGCCACCCAGCAGAGCAAGCTGCCGGTCTTCTGCCCGGTCTGGCACGTGCCGCCCGCGGCGCCATCGGAGCGCCAGCCCGTGGCGTCGGACATTCCGACGCTGCTGCTGAGCGGCAACTACGACTGGCTGACGCCGCCCAATTGGGGACGCGAGGCGGCCAAGCATCTGTCGGTCTCCAAGCACGTCGTGTTCCGCGCGCAGGGCCACGGCGTGTCGAGCCAGGATCAATGCGCGGCGCGCCTGCGCGACGAGTTCATCGCCAATCCCGATCCGCGCGGCCCGCCGCCCTGTCGCCCCGATACGCCGCCGGACTTCACCGCCGCCTTCGAACGCGCCAAGGCGATGATGCCCTGAGCGGCGCGAGGGAGAGGCCATGAACCGCGTGCTCGCCCATACCGGGGTGCAATATCCGATCGTCCAGGCGCCGATGGGCTTCATCGCCCGCAGCCCTCTCGCCTCCGCCGTCTCGAACGCCGGCGGCCTCGGCATCATCGAGACCTCGAGCGGCGAGGTCGACGCTTGCCTCGCCGAAATCGCCAAGATGCGCGAGCTGACGGACAAGCCGTTCGGCGTCAACCTGCCGATCCTGTTCATCAAGGAACAGCGCGTCGTCGACCTGGTGGCGGCAAGCGGCGTGAAGTTCGTCACGACGTCGGCGGGCTCGCCGGCCAAGCTGCTGCCGACGCTGAAGGCGGCCGGCCTCATCGTCTATCACGTGGTTCCCAATCTCGCCTCGGCGCTCAAGGCCGTCGATGCCGGCGTCGACGGGCTGATCGTCGAAGGCGGCGAGGGCGGCGGCTTCAAGAACCCGGACGATGTCTCGACGCTGGTGCTCCTGCAGGCGGTGCGCGAGCGCACCGCCGTGCCGCTGATCGCCGCCGGCGGCATCTGCGACGGACGCGGGATGGCGGCGGCCTTCGCGCTCGGCGCCGAAGGCATCCAGATGGGCACGCGCTTCGTGAGCTCGACGGAAAGCCCGGTGCACGCCAACTACAAGCAGGCGATCGTCGACGCCGACGACACCGGCACGGTGATGCTCAATCGCAAGTCGACGCCCTGCGTGCGGGCGCTCAAGACCGGGCGCGCCAAGGACATCGATCGCGCCGGCTCGTTCGATCGTTCGCTGTTCGGCAATGTGCGCGACGTCTATTTCGGCGGCGACATGGAAGCGTCGCTGGCGCTCGCCGGCCAGACCGTCGGCCTGATCCACGAGGTGCTGCCCGTGGCCGACATCATCTCCCGCACGGTCGAAGGCTTCCACGCCATCCGCCGCGACCAGGGCCGGCGCTCGTCGAGCGGCTCCTTTTGATTTGAATCAAGACAGGTGTGCCGGCGGCGTGGTTCAATACCCATATTATACATAAAGTTTTGGTGTAAATGGATCCTGCCACACCCACCCTGACGCCCAAGCTCGTCACGATGCTGCGCGAGGGGTATGGGCTGGCGTCGTTGCGGTCCGACGCCATGGCCGGGCTCACCGTCGCCATCGTGGCGCTGCCGCTGTCGATGGCGATCGCCATCGCCTCGGGCGTCTCGCCCGAGCGCGGCCTGTTCACCGCCATCGTCGGCGGCTTCCTGATCTCGGCGTTGGGCGGCAGCCGCTTCCAGATCGGCGGTCCGGCGGGCGCCTTCATCGTGCTCGTCGCCGCCGCCGTGGAGCGGCACGGCATCGACGGCGTGCTGCTGGCGACGCTGATGGCCGGCGCATTCCTCGCGGTGGCGGGCTTCCTGCGTCTCGGCTCCTACATCAGGTTCATTCCCTTCCCGGTGACGGTGGGTTTCACCGCCGGCATCGCGGTCATCATCTTCGCGAGCCAGCTCAAGGACCTGTTCGGCCTGACGCTTGCGGCCAAGGAGCCGGGGGAGTTTTTCGGCAAACTCGAAGCGCTTGCCCGTGCGTGGGCCACCGTCAACCCCGCGGCGGTCGGGCTCGCCCTGGTGTCGATCGCGCTGATCGTGGGCCTGCGCAGGTACAAGCCGTTGTGGCCCGGCATGCTGATCGCCGTCGTGATCACGGCGCTCGCGACCTGGGCCCTTGGCTTGCCGGTGGACACCGTCGGCAGCCGCTTCGGTGGCATTCCATCGACGCTGCCGATGCCCCGTCTCCCCGACATCTCGCTAGCAAACATGCTGGCTATGCTTCCCACCGCGGCGGCCTTTGCGTTTCTTGGCGCCATCGAATCGCTTCTGTCAGCCGTCGTCGCCGATGGCATGACCGGTCGCCAGCACCGCTCGAACATCGAGCTGGTCGGACAGGGCATCGCCAACTGCGCCTCCGCCCTGTTCGGCGGCATTTGCGCCACCGGCACGATCGCGCGCACCGCCACCAACGTGCGTGCCGGCGCGCGCAGCCCGGTCGCCGGCATGCTCCACTCCGTCTTTCTGTTGTTGTTCATGCTGCTGGCAGCACCGCTTGCCACCTTCATCCCGCTGGCGGCGCTCGGTGGCGTGCTGGCGATCGTGGCGTGGAACATGGTCGAGAAGCATGCAGTGGTCGCCCTCCTGCGCCACTCGCGCGGCGGCGCGGCCATCCTGCTGGCAACCTTCCTCCTCACCGTCTTCCGCGACCTCATCGAAGGCATCGCCGCCGGCTGCCTCATCGCCATCGTCCTGAGCTTTGCCGAGCGTCGCCGCGCCCGATAACGTACCCGCATGTCAGTGCTGACACTTCTCCTGTCCGACTTCGCGCTCCGCAAATGGGGCCCGCGCATCGAGGCCGATGTCCCCGCCGGCAGCCTGTCCTTCATCACCGCGGAGCAGGCCTTGGCCACCGATGGCCCCTGCGCCGCCGACATCGCCTTCATGACCCGCGAGGTCACGGGCAAGTCGAGCACGGGCAATCCCACGCCCGAGCTCAGCGGCTTCGACACGGTCGTGCGCAAGTCGCCCGGCCTAAAATGGCTGCAGATCCATCCCGCCGGCGCCGAACGTCCGATCTATCGCGAGCTGCGCGCCCGCGGCGTGAAGGTGACGACCGCCTCGGGCGCCACGGCGATCACCGTGGCCCACAGCACGCTGGGCGCCGTGATCGCGCTCAACCGCCGCTTCCCGCTGCTCGCGGACGCCCAGCGCCGCCATGCCTGGGAGCCGCGTTTGGGCGAGCGTTCGCCGCGCGACCTCAAGGGCCAGTGCGCGGTGATCGTCGGGCTGGGACCGATTGGCCGCAACATCGCGACCCTTCTGAAGATGCTGGCCATGAGCACGATCGGCGTGCGCCGCAACGCCCAGCCGGTGGCGCCTTGCGATCGCACCGTCGCCTATGCCGACCTGCCGGACGTGCTGCCGCAGGCCGACTGGCTGATCCTGTGCTGTCCCGCCTCGCCGCTCACGCGCGGCCTCGCCAATGCGGGCGTCTTCGCCGCGATGCCGACGGGTGCGCATTTCGTCAATGTCTCGCGCGGGGAGATCGCGGTGGAGAAGGACGTCATCGCAGCGCTCGCCAGCGGCAAGCTCGCGGGCGCCTACCTCGACGTCTTCGAGCGTGAGCCGCTCGATCCTGCGTCGCCGCTCTGGGACATGCCCAATGTCCTGGTCTCGCCGCATACCGCCAGCCATTCGCTGGGTCAGAACGAGGCGATCTTCGACATTTTCCTCGACAATCTCGCCCGCTTCCGCAGCGGCCAAGCGCTGCGCAACGACGTCGACAGTCTCGGCTGAGGCAAGGCTCAGCGCTTGGCGGCCAGGCTCTTGAACAGGGCGTCGCTGCGATCGTCGGCCGGGAAGAAGCATTCGATGCGGACTTCCTGCAGGGTGATGTCCTGCGGCGTGCCCAGCGTGGCGATGGTGGTGAAGACGCTGAGCGACTTGCCGCCCACCAGGAAATCGAGGGTCAGCACCGGCGGCGGCCGATCGTCGAAGCGCACGCGCCGAAACGAGGCAGGGACGTCGGGATAGGCCATCACCTCCTCGATGAAGGCAAGCGCCTTGGGCTCGCCGCCGGCGGCCAGGATCTCGGCGTAGGTCGTGGAGACGAGATAGCGCGCCACCTCCTCCCAGTTGGAGACCTTGGGCCGCAGGCTCTTGGGGTCGAGCAGCGAGCGCAAGAGATTGGATTGCTTGCCGGGAGGAGGCGGCGGTGGCGGACCCTCGTGAAGGAAGATCGTGAAGGCGGCGGCCGCCTCGTTGGCATCGAGCAGGTTCCACAGCCGGTCGATCACCACGGCGGGATAGGGCTCCTGTTGCTTCAGCATGCGGTCGATCGCCTGTCGCACCGGCGCGAGCTCGGGCGCGCCCAGCGTGCTTTCGCGATAGACGGGCGCGAAGCCCGCCGCCAGCAGCATGGCGTTGCGCTGGCGCAGCGGCACGTCGAGCGCCGAGGAAAGCTGCACCACCATCTCGCGGCTGGGCCGGGCGCGGCCCGATTCGAGAAAGCTGACATGCCGCTGCGAGACGCCCGACTGGAGCGCGAGGGCGAGCTGGCTGGCGCCGCGCCGCCGGCGCCAGGTGCGCAGCATGGGGCCGAACAGGTCGGGCTGGGCGGAGGTCGATGCAAGGGGCGTGTTCACCATGGCGTCGACGCTATCACCCCCGCGCCGGTCCGCCGATTACCTCCAGCGTAAGTGCTGGACGGGAGCCGGCCGGGATAGGAAGGCGCAACATCCCGGAGGAAAGCCCATGGACAGACTGAAGTTCCTGAACGACCACCCGCTGCCCTTCGCTACGCTGCTGGGGCTGAAGTTCATCGCCGCCAGCGAGACCTCGGTGAAGGCCGAGATGGTCGTCCGGCCGGAGCTCTGCACGCGGCCCGACATACTGCACGGCGGCGCCGTCATGGCCTTTGCCGACACGCTGGGCGCGGCCGCGACGGTGCTGAACCTGGCCGAGGGCAAGGGCACGACGACGATCGAGAGCAAGACCAACTTCGTGGGGCCGGCGCCTGTGGGCACGACGGTGATCGGTGAGACCACGCCCGTTCATCGCGGCCGGCGCACTCAGGTCTGGACGACGCGCATCACCACCACCGAGGGCAAGCTGGTGGCGGTGGTCACCCAGACGCAGATGGTGCTTTAGCCCGAAGCGCCATGGTCCGAAGACTAGCGCATCAGCGCCGGGACGAAGGACTGCAGCGCACGGTCGGCCTCGGCGGCGGACTGGCCAGCCTTCTGCGACCAGTCGATGCGGATGCGGACGAAGGAATCCCGGAAGCCGGTCAGCAACATCTTGCCGAACAGCCGGTCGCTGTCGTCCTTGGCGCTATAGACGATGCAGCGGAACGAGACACCGCCGTAGGTGCAGGTCGATGGCACCGAGGGCCGTTCGACGTTGCCCTGGCCGACGAACTTGGCCTGCTGTTCGACCTGGGCGATCTCGTTGGAGAACTGGCTGATGACCATCGGATGGTCGCTGCCGGAAGGGATGCGCCGTCCGCCGTCGAAAATGGAGATCGAGAGCTGCATGCGGTTGATCGAGTAGAAATAGCTGTAGGTGATGTTCCGGCCCTGCTGAATGCCGACGGAGCGCTGGAACTGCGCGCCGCCCACCGCCGGTGCGAAAGAGAGCCGGGTGCCGGGATGCACGGCAGGGGCCGCCGCGCCCTGGGCGAGGGCCGTGCCCGCCACGAGCGTTGCTGCGACGAGAGCTGCCAGAAATCTAGACATCGAGATTCGCCACCTTGAGCGCGTTGTCCTGGATGAATTCGCGACGCGGCTCGACCACGTCGCCCATCAGGGTCGAGAAGATCTCGTCGGCCTCGTCGGCGTGGTTGATCCTGACCTGCAGGAGCGCCCGCGCCTCGGGATCGAGCGTGGTCTCCCAGAGCTGATCAGGATTCATCTCGCCCAGCCCCTTGTAGCGCTGGATGGTGACGCCCTTGCGGCCGGCGTCGACCACGGCGGCGAACAGCTCGGTCGGGGAGGCGATCTGGGTCTCCTTGTCCTTCACGATGAAGGCTCCCGGCCGGCGATAGACGGCCTGCAGTTCGGCGGCCAGCGCATCGAGCTTGCGCGCCTCGGCGCTCTTGATCAGCGGCCCGTCGATGATGTGGCGTTCCCGCACGCCGCGGATGAGGCGGGTGAAGGCGAGCCCGCCGTCCGGCGTGGGCTCGCCGTTCCAGCCGCGCTCCAGCGGCGGGCTGACGAAATCAAGCCGCCGCGCGATATAGTCGGCGGCGCCGCGGGCTGTTTGCGGGTCGGCGATGATGTCGGGGTTGAGGGCGCCGGCGATGGCGGCCTGCTCGATCACCGCTTGGCTGGTCACGCGACGCGAGGCCGAGAGCGGCTTCACCAGGTTGGCGACGGATCGGGCGATGTCGACGGAGCGGCGAAGGTCGTCCTTGGCCTGCACCGCGCCGTCGCCGAGGCGGAAGCTCGCACCTTCCAGCCCGCTGTCGATCAGATGGTCGTCGAGCGCACGCTCGTCCTTGAGGTAGATCGACGACTTGCCCTTGGCCGCCTTGAACAGCGGCGGCTGGGCGATATAGAGATGCCCGCCGTCGATCAGCTGGCGCATCTGGCGATAGAAGAACGTCATCAGCAGCGTGCGGATGTGCGATCCATCGACGTCGGCGTCCGTCATGATGATGATCTTGTGGTAGCGGAGCTTGCCGAGGTCGAAGTCGTCGTGCCCGATGCCGGTGCCCAGCGCCGTGATCAGGGTGCCGATCTCGGCCGATCCCAGCATCTTGTCGAAGCGCGCGCGCTCGACGTTCAGGATCTTGCCGCGCAACGGCAGGATGGCCTGGTTGGCGCGGTTACGGCCCTGCTTGGCCGAGCCGCCGGCCGAATCGCCCTCGACGATGAACAGCTCGCTGAGCGCCGGATCGCGTTCCTGGCAGTCGGCGAGCTTGCCGGGTAGCGAGCTGACGTCGAGCGCGCCCTTGCGGCGGGTGAGCTCGCGCGCCTTCTTGGCTGCCTCGCGGGCCGCCGCCGCCTCGACCACCTTGGTGAGGATCTTGCGCGCCTCGGACGGATGCTCCTCCATCCACTGGCCGA
>CANIRG010000269.1 GCA_947469635.1 Rhodospirillales bacterium
GCCACGATCAAGGAGAAGTCGAACTACGTCGAACGCTACGCCAACCAGTACCGTATCCCGGTCATTCGCATGATCGAAGGCTCCGGCGGCGGCGGCTCGGTGAAGACGATCGAGACGACCGGCCGTGCCAACGTGCCGGGAGTCTCCGGCTGGGAATGGGTGGTGCAGAACATGGGCCAGGTGCCGACCGTGGGCCTTGGCCTGGGCTCGGTCGCGGGCCTCGGCGCCGCGCGTCTTGCCGCCACGCACTATTCGGTGATGGTGAAGGAGATCTCGGCCATGTTCGTGGCCGGCCCGCCGGTGGTGAATCGCCTCAGCCCCAAGCAGTACGACAAGCAGGAGCTGGGCGGCTGGGAGATCCAGCTGCGCGCCGGCGCCATAGACGAGGCGGTCGACAGCGAGGACGAGGCCTTTGCCGTCACGCGCCGCTTCCTCTCCTACCTGCCCTCGTCCGTGCACGATGTGCCGCCGCGCGGGCCGCAGATCGATCCGCCCGAGCGCCGCGACGAGTCTCTGTTCGACGCGATCCCGCGCGACACGCGCAAGGTCTATCGCATCCGCCCGATCGTCGAGAAGATCGTCGACAAGGGGTCGTTCTTCGAGATGGGCCGGCTCTACGGCCGCTCGGTCGCGACGGGCTTCGCGCGCATCGACGGCTGGCCGGTCGCGGTGCTGGCGAGCGACCCGATGTTCTATGGCGGCGGCTGGACGGCCGACGCCTGCCAGAAGGTCACGCGCTTCCTCGACATGGCGGAGACCTTCCATCTGCCCATCGTCTATTTCTGCGACTGCCCCGGCTTCCTGATCGGGCTCGAGGCCGAGAAGAGCGGCGTCATCCGCCAGGGCGTGCGTGCCATGTCCGCGATGTTCCAGACCACCGTGCCGTTCTGCACCTTCATCATCCGCAACGCCTTCGGCGTGGCGGGCGCGGCCCACCAGAACGGCGCGCGGCTCAACTGGCGCTATGCCTGGCCGTCGGGCCGCTGGGGCTCGCTGCCGCTGGAAGGTGGCATCGAGGCGGCCTATCGCGCCGACCTCGACGCCGCGCCCGATCGCGCGGCCAAGATGGAGGAGATCGGCGACCGGCTGAACAAGCTGCGCTCGCCCTTCCGCAGCGCCGAGACCTTCTGGATCGAGGAGATCGTCGACCCGCGCGACACCCGCAAGATCCTCTGCGAGTTCGTCGAGATGGCGGCCCCGCTGCGCACGCCCGGCAAGTCGAGCCACTGGATGCGGCCGTAGGTTTTGCTTTCCTCCCCTTGGCGGATTCCGCCAAGGGGAGGTGCCCTCGTCATACGAGGGCGAAGGGGTCATGAGCGCCAAATGGACCCTTTGACCCCTCCGTCAGCGTAAGACGCTGACACCTCCCCAGATGACCAGGGAGGAAAGGAAGAATCAGAGACTCCCTACTCCTTCCACACGAACCTGCCCATGTTGGGGGGCTCGAGCGGGGGGAAGGGGATCCAGCTCTTGAAGTCGCGCGGCGGCACGATGATGCCGTCGCCGGGCTTGGAGCGTAGCGCCAGGCTCTGGCTCGACAGCACCCAGTTCTCGACCAGCAGGAGATGCGGCCGGTGCGCGAGCGGCGTGTCCTCGAAGGCGATGATCCCGCCCTGCTTGATCACGGTGGCTCGCATGGCGTCGAGGTAGGAAATCCACGTCGTGGTGAGGAAGATGTCCGACGGCACGATGGCCAGGAGCATCAGGCAGGCAAAGCCCAGGAAACGCCGCCCCGCGTCCTTGGTATGCAGCAGCACCAGCGCCTTCAGCCTGCGATGGATCGGCGCGCTGTAGGCCCAGATGAAGATCACCATGGCGGCGATCACCAGGCCGCCCATCGAGCGCGCGACATACTGCGACTTGGCGAGCGGCCTCACCAGATTGTCGCCGAAGGCCAGCAGCGGCGACAGCGCGAGCACCACCAGGAAACCCACCGCCCAGCGATAGGGCCGCGACCGCAGCAGATCGACCGGCCGCACCATCGCCCACACGACGACGATCAGCGTCGCCACGAACATCAGGTCGAACTGGAAGTTCTGCCAGAAATTCAGCGCCGCCTGCCAGGTCTCCTCGAGATGCTCCTGCGAATAGGGATAGACCACGGAATGGATCGCCACGGTCATGCCGCGCACGAAGAACGCCGCCGACAGGAGATAGAGCGCCGTCGGCACGACCGGCCGTGGCTGCGCCTGCCGCAGCTTCCAGACGATCATCGCCGCCAGCAGCGGCCCGAGATAGATCATGGCCTCGTAGGTGCGGATCGCCAGCGCCGACACCAGCGCCAGCACGATGCCGTCGCCGACCGTGAGGCGGCGCGCCGTCACCAGGCGCACGGCGGTGAGGATGGCGATGGCGTAGGCGCTGTTGTACTCGCCGACGATGAAGAACGAGGTGGTCATGAAGACCACGGCGATGGCCGCGATCACGGTCGCCAGCAGCACCGGCTCGTCCTTCGCGCGATGCAGCGCCAGATGGTAGAGGCCGGTCGGCAGGCCGAACAGGCCGACCGACAGCAGCTGGGCCAGCAGATGGAAGTCGGTGACGCCCACGATCACGGCGGTCATCACCGGGATCTGGGCCACGATCATGGCGAACAGCCTGGGATCGTAGAAATCGAAGAACCATTCGCGGCGCACGATCTGGACCAGGAACGCCGACCCGTCGACGAACAGCCCGCGGCTCGCCCAGCTATGCCAGAGCGCCAGCGCCCAGATCAGGCAGATCGTCGCCCGGTAGACGGATGTAGAGGAGATCATACGCACGAATTTCGGGCTCTACATGACCGCTGCACCGGACGCAAGCCGGTACGGCTTGCGGCGCCGATAAGGCACTGTTAGCAAGACGCGCCGCAAGCGGGATCGACAATGCTGAGTTGGGAAAAGATCGACACTGTTCCGGGCTGGTTCGGCTTCCACTCCTATGTGATCTGGAGAAGCCTGCTGGACCATCAGGCCCGCACGCGCGGCGATCTCTTCGAGATCGGCGTGTGGAAAGGCCGCTCGGCCGCGGTGCTGGCCTCCTACCTGAAGCCCGACGAGACGCTCTATCTCTGCGACCTCGACGTCGACGAGCCGGCCATCCGCCGGGCCTTCGAGGTGGTCGGCGCGGCGCCCGCCAGGCTCGTCACCCTGTCCGGCCCCTCGAGCAAGCTGCCCGGCCGGCTCGACCTCCGGTCGATGCACCAGACGGTGCGCTGGATGCATATCGACGGCGAGCATACCGGCACAGCGGTCTACAGCGAGCTCGAGCTTGCCAACCAGATCGTGAGTCCCGACGGGCTGGTGGTGGTCGACGATTTCTTCTCGCCGCGCTATCCCGCCAACACCACCGAGGCAGTGCGCTACCTCGACAAGAATCCCTTCCATTTCCGCCTGCTCGCGGTGGCCTTCAACAAGGGCTATTTCTGCCGGCCCGAGGCGCTGCCCCAGCACATGGAGTTCATCTCCTCGAAGCTCAGCGACGCGATGCTGGCCTACGAGTGCAAGACCACGATCTTCAAGACCACGGGCTCGTGGGACACCGACGCCGTCGGCATCACCGGCTTCACCGACGCCGCCGGCACGATCGCCGGCCCCGACACCAACCCGCACTACTGGACCCTGATCCGCAAGAAGCGCGTCCCGTCCTTCCTCGCCCGCCTGCGCAACGCCTGGCGTGAGCTGAAGCGCTGATCATCGCTGGGGCGCGCCACTCCAGTGGCGCGATCTTCTGCCCCCTCGAAGCATGACGCGCCACTGGAGTGGCGCGCCCCCAGCGAAGATCCCTGCCTACCCCTGCCCCTCGACCTTGATGCCGTTCTCCTTCACGACCCTGGTCCAGAGCTCGGTCTCGAACTTCACCTTCTCGACGAAGGCCGCGGGCGTGCTGCCGGTGGTGACCAGGCCGAGCTGGGCGACCTTGGCTTTCACCCCTTCGTCCCTGACGATCTCCCGGCAGAGGCTGTTGAGGCGCTCGGCGACGCCAGCGGGAATGCCGGCCGGCGCCACGAGCCCGTAGAAGGCCGCGCTCACCAGGTCCGGCATGCCGAGCTCCACGACCGTCGGTACCGCGGGACAGATCGGCGAACGCTCGGCGGCGGAGATGCAGATGCCCGTCATGCGGCCCTGCGCGACATGATTGCCCGTCGGCAACACGACATCGACAAGGACCGGCACATGGCCGCCCATGACATCGCGGATGGCGTCGGCCGAGCCCTTGTAGCCCACGACATCCATCTTGAGCCTGGTGCGCGAACGGAAGAACTCGCCCCACAGGTGCGGCTGGTTGCCGATGCCCGAGCAGGCGAAGCGCGGCCGGTTGGGCTGGGCATTCACCCAGTCGGCGAACGAGGCATAGTCGCGGACCGGCAGGTCTTTGTTCACCGCCAGCAGGTCGTGGATGTCGGCGAGGGTGGAGATCGGCTGGAAGTCCTTCAGCGGATCGAAGGGTTGCTTGAGGTTGAGCGCGACGTTGGTGGCGAGCGTCGTGCTGCCGAGCAGCAGCGTGTTTCCGTCGGGCCGTGCCTTGGCCACGGCGTCCATACCGATGATGGTGTTGCCGCCGGCCTTGTTCTCGACGATCACCTGCTGGCCGAGCAGCGCCGTCATCTTCTCCGCGACCAGCCGGCCCAGCGCATCCGATGCCCCTCCCGGCGCGTAGGGCACGACGAGCTTCACGGTTTGGCTCGGCCAGGCCTGCGCCCGCACAGCCTGCGAGCCCACGATCGTCCAGCCGACGGTGCCGGCGATGACGTTGCGGCGCTTCAGCATTTTCTGCCTCACGCCGCGCCGACGATCTTCATCTGGTCGTCGATGTCGTCGGCGATGAAGTGGCGGACCACCTCGTCGAGGTCCTTGTCCATCTCGAAGCCGAGATCGCGCGAGCGCTTCGAATTGATGCCCTGGGGCCAGCCGTCGCAGATGCGCTGGATCGCCGGATCGTGCTGCCACGTCACCTTGCCGACCTTGCGGTTGCCGGCATGGCGGCCGACCGCCTGCTCCAGCTCCTTGGCCGTGACGTTGGTGCCGTTCAGCAGCAACGTGCGGCCGGGCCCGAAGGCCTCATGCGGCAGGTTGTGCAGACGCACGAAGGCATCGACCGTCTTGCGCGGGCTCAGCACCACCATGATGGTCTCCGGCGTCACCGGGCAGATCACGTCGACGCCGGTGAGCGGCTCGCGCACCACCGAGCTTGCCCAGGTCGAGGCGGCCTTGTTGGGCAGGCCGGTGCGGACGCAGATCGTCGGCAACCTCACCGCGGTGCCGCGCAAGAATCCCTTGCGGGTGTAGTCGCGGATCAGGAACTCGCCGATCGACTTCTGCGCGCCGTAGGAGGTCTGCGGCGTGAGCGGCGTGTCGTCGGTGACGGCGGGCGGCAGGTCGCCTCCATAGGCCGCGAGCGACGAGGTGAAGACCACGCGCGGGTTGGTGCCGAGCGCCCGGCAGGCTTCGAGCACGTTGCGCGTGCCGTCGAGGTTCACCCGGTAGCCGAGGTCGAAATCCGCTTCGGCGCCGGCCGAGACGACGGCGGCGAAGTGGAACACGCTCGACGCGCCCTGCACGATCGACTGCACCGTGGCGAAATTGGCGATGTCGCCGGCCACCGTCTCGACCCGGGGGTCGTCGAGGCCGGGGCCGCTGGCCTTGCCCACGTCGAACAGCACCAGCTCGCTCACACGTCCCTTCCCGCCGTCAGGGCCGGCGATGCCGTCCTCCTGCAGCAGGCGCCGCGCCAGTTTCTTGCCGAGAAAGCCCGCGCCGCCGGTGATGACCACCTTCATGTCGTTCCCATCCCTTTGTTCCTGACCGCAAAAGTGTGCACAGAGCCGTCATTGCAGTCTATATGTCGTAGCATGGCAGGTTCGGCCGATATCTATGTCTTCAAGGACGCCCTGATCGTGCTTGGCACGGCAGCGATCGTGGCACCGGTCATGCCGCGCCTCAAGGTCAGCCCGGTGCTGGGCTACCTTGCGGTCGGCGCGATGCTGGGCCCGCACGGGCTCGGGCGCCTGGCCGAGCAGTCGCGCATCGTCGACTGGTTCACGGTCACCGGCGAGCGGCAGATGGAGTTCATCGGCGACCTCGGCATCGTCTTCCTGCTGTTCTTCATCGGCCTCGAGCTGTCGATGCGCCGCCTGCTGACGTTGCGCCGCCTGGTGTTCGGGCTGGGCGGGCTGCAGACGGGGCTGGGCACGGTGGTGCTGAGCCTGGCGGCCCTGTGGCTCGGCCAGCCGCCGGCCGCCGCGCTGGTGATCGGCGCCTGCCTCGCGCTCTCCTCCACCGCCATCGTCATGGAGCTGCTTTCGGGCCAGCGCCGCATGATGTCCAACACCGGCCGCACCAGCTTCGCCATCCTGCTGGCCCAGGATCTGGCGGTCGTGCCGCTGCTGCTGCTGATCGGCGCGCTCGGCGCCAACAGCGGCGGCTCGGTGTGGCTGGGCATCGGCCAGGCGCTGGTCGAGGCCGCGATCGCCATCGCGGTGATCGCCGTGGTCGGCCGGCTGATCCTGCGGCCGCTGTTTCGGCTGGCCGCCGGCACCGACAATCCGGAGTTCTTCATGGCCGCCACGCTGCTGGTGGCGGTGGGATCGGGCGTGATCGCGGCCTTCGCGGGCCTCTCGATGGCGCTCGGCACCTTCATCGCCGGCCTCCTGCTGGCCGAGACCGAGTATCGCCGCGCCGTCGAGGCGATGATCGATCCCTTCCGCCGGCTGCTGCTGGGGGTCTTCTTCTTCTCCGTCGGCATGCATGTCGACCTGCAGTTCATCTGGCGCGAGCCGCTGCTGGTGCTGGCGGGCCTCGCCGCCATGCTGGCGCTGAAGACGCTGCTGCTGGTGCCGCTCTGCCGGCTGTGGGGCATGACGTGGGGCACCAGCGCCGAGGTGAGCCTGCTGCTGGCGCCGGGCGGCGAGTTCGCCTTCATCGGCATCGGCCTCGCCGCGACCCTGAAGGTGATCGAGTCGGGCGTGGCGTCCGGCGTGCTGGCGGTGGTGTCGCTCAGCATGGTGCTGCTGCCGCTGCTCAGCCTGGGCGGCCGGCGCCTGGCGGAGAAGCTGCGGCAGGCCATCCCCGGCACGGCGGCGGCGACGCTGCTGCCGCCCGACGATCACGCCAAGCGCGTCATCGTGGTCGGCCACGGCCGCGTGGGCCAGCTGGTCTGCGACCTGCTCGACCAGCACGCCATCCCCTACATCGCCTGCGACCGCGACGTCGCCATCGTCGAGCGCTGGCGCGGGCTCGGGCGCTCGATCTATTTCGGCGACGCCTCCAACGCCATGTACCTGCGGCGCTGCGGCGTCGACGATGCGCTCGGTGTGATCGTCACGCTCGACACCGTGGCGGTCGACGACGTGGTGCGCGCGGTGCGGGCCCGCCGTCCCGACGTCATGCTGGTGGCGCGCGCCCACGACGCCCAGCATGCGCGTCATCTCTACATGCTCAAGGTCACCGACACGGTGCCGGAGACGATCGAGGCGAGCCTGCAGCTGGCCGAATCGGCGCTGGTCGGGCTCGGTGTGCCGATGGGGCTGGTGATCGCCTCGATCCACGAACGCCGCGAGACCATCCGCCACGAGCTGCAGGTGGCGGCCGGCGGCGCGGTGTCATTCACCGAACAGATCAGGCGCGCTCGCCGCGACAAGCCCGCCAAGCTATAAGGCTGGGGTGAAGGTCATAAGCTGGAACTTGCTGCGTCTGAGCGGCGCTGCCGCCAAGGATGTGGCCGCTTTGATCGAGCGCGAGCGGCCCGATGTCCTGCTGATGCAGGAAGTCACCCAGCACATGGATGTCCTGCCCAAGCTGGTGAGCGGCCATTACCACCGCCTGCCGTGGCCCGGCCGCATCCATGGGCTCGCCGTGTGGAGCCGGCATAATTTCCTGACCCCGACCGTGCTGCCGCTGCCGGCCTCGCGCCTGCCCGGCCGCCTGCCGCGGCGGCGCTCGCAGATCGTGCGCATCGGCGACATCACCTTCGCCAACGTCCATCTCTCGCACGGCCAGCTGCTGAACCGCCGCCAGCTCTCGCGCATCGCGGCTGCCCTGCGCGGCGCGCCCTCGGCGATCATCGGCGACTACAATGCCGTCGGCCCCGTCATCCTGCCCGGCTTCGCCGACGTCGGCCCGCGCGAGACGACGCATTTCGGCAGCAACGTCGTGCCGTTCCGGCTCGACCGCTGCCTGGCGCACGGGCTCGCCTGCCACTCGGCCGGGACGCTGGCCTTCGGGCCGAGCGACCACCGGCCGATCGTGCTGGAGCTGCAGGTCGCCGAGGCCACGGCCAAGCGCAGCCCTCTGCGCCGCGAGCAGCATCGCGTCCAGCGCCGCATCGCCCGCCTCAGGGCCGCCTTGCGCTGAGACGGTCCATCGCAGTTGCACACCGACTGCGGCCTATTCCTGAAATTCCTTAGACATTTCAATGGTTTAGATAGAGTAGTGAACGGTTACGAACACAGACAGGAAGTCGTCCGAACGAGCCTGTCAGACTTGGGGATCTCATGCGTCATCATTGGAAGTTTGTGTCGCTCACCGTCGTGGCGGGCGTGTCCTGCGCGCTGGCGACCCTGGCCCTCCCGGGAATTGCCGAAGCCAATCCGTTCTTCGCCAAGCAATCGGGCCTGGGCTGCAGCGGATGCCATCAGCCCGGCCAGGAAGAAGCCGGCGTGAAGGGACTGAATCCCGCCGGCCTCGCCTTCAAGAATTGCGGCTACAAGACCGGCTGCAGCGCGCCTCCGGCGCCCGTGGCCAAGACCTCGGAAACCGACAACGGGTTCGCCAACTTCAACAACAACTGCCCGGCAGGCCAGGTGCGATGGGTCACGGTTCGGCCCGGCCGGAACGACTCCGACCGCGACTTGGTGCTGCTCATGGAACCCGGCCAGCGCATCAAGGTTGCCGTGCCCAAGGGCTCCACCTTCGCCGGCATGTGCAACCAGCCGCCCAAGGACAGCGGGCAATTCAGCTGGGTCCGGCTCGACTCGACGTTCTGACGGCCGATCGTGCGCGCGGCGTGCGCCTTCAGAGATAGGGCTGGAGGAGGCGCGCCACGCTGTTGCGCAGGCGGAACAGGATCGGCTCGTTGTCGAGCTCGCCCAGCGTCAGGCGGCGGCCCTCGCGGATCAGGCCGGCGAGACGGGTGGCGAAGTCGGCGCCATGCACCTCGATGTCGAGCTCGAAGTTGAGGCGGAAGCTTCGGGTGTCCCAGTTGGCGCTGCCGATCAGCGACCAGCCGTCGTCGACCACCATCAGCTTGGAA